>NZ_CP022521.1:1207777-1509722 GCF_002234535.1 Actinoalloteichus hoggarensis | reverse complement strand
TGATGCAGGTGCATCTTGTCGGCGCTGAACGGGCTCTGCCCGCGCCGCGTCCGCCGGATCACCGCCATGATGAGGTCGAGCATCGGCAGGAACAGCACCGCCGCCACCACCACCAGCGGCGAGAGCAGCGCCAGCGCGTCGGAGCCGCCGTAGCGCGAGTAGTCGATGCGACCCGACGCGGTCGTGCTGGCCGCCACGAGCATCAGGCCGATCAGCATCGACCCCGAATCTCCCATGAACAGCTTCGCCGGTTGGAAGTTGTAGGGCAGGAATCCCAGGCAGCCGCCCGCCAGCGTCGCGGCGATCAACGCGGGCGGATAGGCGACGACGTCTTCGAGCAGGGTCATCGAGAAGGCCCAGATCGCCAACGCGGAGATCAGTCCGATGCCCGCCGCGAGTCCGTCGAGACCGTCGACGAAGTTCATCGCGTTGATCATCGCCACCGCGAGCAGGACGGTCAGCACGCCGCCCTGGTTGTCACTGAGCGACAGCAGCGAGCCGACGCCGCCGTCGACGCCGCCCCACGGCACCCAGAAGAAGAACCACTGGACGCCGTAGAGCACCAGGATTCCCGCCGCGGTGACCTGCCCGGCGAGCTTGGTGAGCGAGTCGAGCTCGAAGCGGTCGTCGAGTCCGCCGATCATCACGATCACCGCGCCCGCCACGATCACCGCGATGATGTCGTTGGAGTACTCGAAGGCGCGGCTGAGCACGGGCAGCCGGAAGGCGAGCAGCATTCCGGCGAGGACGCCGATGAAGATGGCGATCCCGCCCATCCTCGGCATCGGCTTGACGTGCACGTCACGTTGCCGAGGATGGGCGACCGCGCCGACCTTGATGGCGAAGAGCCGGATCACCCCGGTGATCAGGAAGGTCACCGCCGCCGCCGTCAGGCAGACCAGCAGGTATTCCCGAACAGGCAGTCCCACTGGGACGAAAGCGGACGGAACGCCCACGGAACTTCCTTGTCAGCTCAGGCGGGGCGCGGGTAGGCGGGGTGGGCGGCGACGAGTTCACCGACCGCGGCGGCGACCTCGGCCAGCTCGGCGTCGCCGGCCTGCGTTCCCGGCTCGGCCCGCACCGCACGGGCGATCAGCGAGCCGATCCGCACCATGTCGGCCTCGACCATGCCCTGAGTGGTGACCGACGGGGAGCCGACCCGGATGCCCGAGGCCGTCATCGGCTTCTCGGGGTCGTACGGGATCGCGTTCTTGTTCAGCGTGATGTTCGCGGCGTCCGCCCGCGCCTCGGCCTGGGCGCCCGTCACACCGAGACCACGCAGGTCGATCAGGGCGAGATGGGTGTCGGTGCCGCCGGAGACGGCCCGCATCCCCTCGTCCTCCAAAGACTTGGCCAGCGCGCCCGCGTTGGTGACGACCTGGGCGGCGTAGGCCTCGTACTCCGGGGTGGCCGCCTCCTTGAGCGCCACCGCCTTGCCCGCGATCGAGTGCATCAGCGGGCCGCCCTGGTTGAACGGGAAGACGGCCTTGTCGATGGCCTTCGCGTGCTCCTCGCGGCTCAGGATCATGCCGCCGCGCGGCCCGCGCAGGACCTTGTGCGTGCTGAAGGTGACGACGTCGGCGTAGGGCACCGGCGAGGGGATGGCCTTGCCCGCCACCAGGCCGATGAAGTGGGCGGCGTCGACCATCAGGATGGCGCCGACCTCGTCGGCGATCTCGCGGAACGCGGCGAAGTCGATCAGCCGGGGGTACGCGGTGGCGCCTGCGATGATGATCTTCGGCTGGTGCTCCCTCGCCAGGTCCCGGACCTGGTCGTAGTCGATCAGCTCGGTGTCCTTGCGGACGCTGTAGGAGACCGGGTTGAACCACTTGCCCGAGAAGTTGACCTTCGCGCCGTGGGTCAGGTGCCCGCCCTGCTTGAGGTCCATCGCGAGAATGGTGTCGCCCGGCTTCGCGAACGCGGCGTAGGCGGCGATGTTCGCACTGGCGCCGGAGTGCGGCTGCATGTTGACGTGCTCGGCGCCGAAGAGCTCCTTGGCGCGCTCGATGCCGATCAGCTCGGCCTTGTCGACCTCCGCGCAGCCGCCGTAGTAACGACGACCGGGGTAGCCCTCCGCGTACTTGTTCGACAGCGTCGACCCGAGCGCGGCCAGGACGGCCGGGCTGGTCAGGTTCTCGCTGGCGATGAGCTGGAGGCCGCCGCGCAGCCGGCTCAACTCACCCAGGACGACGTCGGCGATCTCCGGATCAGTGGACTGGAGGGCACCGAAGTCCGGGCCCCAGAACGGCGTGCTCACTCTGCTTGCTCCTCGCGCCTGGCTCAACGACGTGCGAATGCTTCGGCAACGCTACTCGGGGCGGCCGGCGCTGCGGAAACCGGCCGTTCAAGATCATTCCACGGCGACGTCGACGCCGAGCGCCTCCGAGATCGCCGCCGTGGAGACCGCCCCCTCCCGCAGCACCCTCGGCGCGCCGCCGGTGAGATCGACGATCGTGGAGGCCACCGCGTGCTCGGCCGTCCCGCCGTCGAGGTAGACGCGGACGTCGTCGCCGAGTTGATCGCGAGCCGCCTCCGCCGTGGTGGCGGGCGGACGGCCGGAACGGTTCGCGCTGGACACGGCCATCGGACCGACGTCACGCAGCAGTTCCAGCGCGACGGGGTGCAGCGGCATCCGCAGCATCACCGTGCCGCGCGTACGTCCCAGGTCCCACGCCAGCGACGGCGCGTGCGGCAGCACCAGCGACAACCCGCCGGGCCAGAATGCCTCGATCAGCGTGCGGGCCGATCGGGGCACGGTCAGCACGAGTCCGTCGATGGTCGTCCACGAGCCGACCAGCACCGGTACGGGCATGTCCGGTCCTCGGCCCTTCGTGGCGAGCAGCGAACGCACCGCGTCCGCGTCGAAGGCGTCGCAGCCTATGCCGTAGAGCGTGTCGGTGGGCAGCACCACCAGTTGGCCCGCGCGCACCGCGTCGGCGGCGGCGGACAGCCCTGCCTGCCGGGTGTCCGAGCTGTTGCAGTCGTAGCTGATGCTCACCGGACGATCCTGGCACTGCCTCGTCGAGGATCGGTCAGGGGGCCGGAGCGAACGGCTTCGGAGCGGCGCGCGGCCTGCGCCGGGGACGGGCCGCAAGCGTGGCGAGCCGGGCGTCGACGGTGCGCGGCGGACGGCTGCGGAGGTCCGGAGTCAGCGGCGGGTCGCCGGTTCGCCCATCCCCCGGTCGCCTGGGTCCGCCGCGGTGAACCGACTCGCTGCGGCCCGCCGCACGGGCGTACCGGAGAGCGGCGGACGACGGGTGCGAGCGACGTGACGTCCGAGACCGAGACGGGCCGAACACTCACCCGCGGCGGCGGGATCCACCTCGGTCTCGGACGTCCGCGACGCGGGTCGGACTCAGTCGTCGTCCCCGCCTCGCAGGTAGCGACGTGCCTCACGCCTGCCTGCTCGGCGTTCATCGCGGTTGGCGGTCTTGTTCATCCGCTGTCGCTCATTGCGGCAGAAGCGATGCGGACAACCGGAGCAACACGTGCGGCCGAACGGCGACAGGCTGTCGGTCTCCCATCGGCAACGGGTGTCGGTCTCCTCCCGCGTCGGGCGGTCCGGGAGGTCACAGGCGCCGAAGCGGTGATCATGAATCGGCGGGGCGGCGTGCTCGATGCAGCGCACCCACATCGGTTTCGTCCTGTCCGAACGGGACATCTCGATCTTTCTCAGACCCGCCGCCCGTGCTCCCGGAGTCTCCGGGCGGGCGGCTAGGTGTGGCATCGCACGGCGTCACGTTCCCTTCTGCTGTCGTGCCGTCTACTGCTGTGCCGTCTACTGCTGTGTCCTCGCCCGCGCGGGCACGGCCACGCGCTGCGCGGAGCCGATCAGGCTATCGGAGACGGGCGGACCAGGACAAGATCGAGGCGCGGAGAACCGGCGGGATCGATCAGCGCATCCCGGTCCGGCGAGCCGTGGCGAAACGCGGCCGCCCGGCGAGATCCGGGTGGTCGGCGACGTCGGTGAGGACCCGCCGCGCCGCGAGCAGCGCGGGAACGGCCTCGCCGTGGGTGTCGTCATGCTCGATCGCCACCGCCCCGCCCGGCCGCAGCAGCCGTGCGGCGGTGGTCACCACTGGGCGGATCACGTCGAGCCCGTCCGGTCCGCCGAACACCGCCTCGAAGGGATCGTGCTCGGCGACCTCCGGTTCCACCCGCGTGGCCAGCGGCACGTACGGCGGGTTGCACAACACCAGGTCCACCGTCGCGTCCAGGTCGGCCAGCGTCGCGGGATCGGTGACGTCGCCCGCGTGAAGCCGGATCGGGGTGTCCCCCTCCGCCACGCGGGCATCGGCGTTCTTGCGTACCCAGGCCAGCGCTCGCGATTCGCGTTCCACGGCATGCACGATCGCGTCGGGGCGGGCGTGGGCCACTCCCAGCGCCAGTACCCCCGATCCGGTGCACAGATCGACCACGACCGGCTTCTCGATTCCCGCCAGCGCGGCAAGTCCCCATTCGAGGAGCAGCTCCGTCTCCGGACGGGGAATGAAGACGCCGGGGCCGACACCCACCGTGATCGCACCCGCCGGGGCCCAGCCGAGGAGATGCTGGAGCGGGATGCGCTCCGCTCGCTTGCGAACGAGATCGCGCAGCTTCTCGATCACCGCCGTGTCGACCAGGGTCACCAGTGCCAGCCTGCCTCGTGACACGCCCAGTACCTCGGCGGCCAGCAGCTCCGCGTCGGTTCGCGGGCTGCCCACCCCGGCCGCCCGGAGAATCCGCTCGGCCTCCATCAACGCCATCCGCAACGGCTGTCTGCTCACAGTCCGTCAGCTTGCCATGTCACGGCGGGCACGCAGCCCGGTCGCCTCACGACGCGACGCCCGACCGGCGGCAGGCGGCGCCGACGCTCCTCCCGGACCCGTGTGAGCAGGCGGGCCGTCACCCGGCGCGGGCCGGCCCGTGGTGGCGGCGATCGCCGCCCGGGGCGACCCATGAGACGGGGGCGCGGACGATCCTGGACGGCCGAGATACGCGACGCGGCGTCCGTCGTGGGCGCAGCCGACCGCGTGCGGCAGCCGACACCCCCGGACCTCGCCGCTCCCGCGGCGGGCACCGGGCACGCGGATCAGCGAGCGTGTCCGGCCTGTTCCAGCCGCTCCCGACGATCGGCGTCACCGAGTGCGTCCAGCACCGGGTCCAGTTCGCCCGCCAACACCTGGTCCAGGTTGTGTGCCTTGAACCCGACCCGATGGTCGGAGATCCGGTTCTCCGGGAAGTTGTAGGTACGCACCCGCTCCGAACGGTCCACCGTGCGGACCTGACTGCGCCGCGCCGCCGACGCGGACGCGGCGGCCTCCTCCTCGGCCAGGGCCAGCAGCCGGGCCCGCAGCACGTGGAGCGCGCGTGCCTTGTTCTGGAGCTGGCTGCGCTCGTTCTGGCAGGAGGCGACCAGCCCGGTCGGCAGGTGCGTGATGCGGACGGCCGAGTCGGTCGTGTTCACGCTCTGCCCGCCGTGTCCGGACGCGCGGAACACGTCGATCCGCAGGTCCTTCTCCTCGATCTCGATCTCGACGTCCTCGACCTCGGGGAATACCAGGACCCCCGCGGCCGAGGTGTGGATCCGCCCCTGCGATTCGGTCACGGGCACCCGCTGGACCCGGTGCACCCCGCCCTCGAACTTCAGCCGCGACCACACGCCGTCCGGCCCCATGGTCGAGCCCTTCACCGTGACGGTCACGTCCTTGTAACCGCCGAGGTCGGAGATGTTGGCGTCGAGCACGTCGGTCCGCCAGCCCTGCCGTTCCGCGTAGCGCTGGTACATGCGCAGCAGGTCCGCGGCGAAGAGAGCCGACTCCTCGCCGCCCTCGCCCGCCTTGATCTCCAGGACGACGTCGGAGGCGTCATGCGGGTCTCGGGGCAGCAGCAGCTCGGTGAGGCGATCGCTCAGGATCGGGATGCGCTCGGCCAGCTCGTCGGCCTCGGCGGCGAACGCCGGGTCCTCGGCGACCAGTTCCCGGGCCGCCGTGAGGTCGGCTCGGGCCTGTTCCAGTTCACGCGCCGTGCGGATCACCGGAGCGAGCTCGGCATGCCGTCTGCTCAGCTTGCGCAGCAGGGCGTGGTCGGCATGCACCGCGGGATCGGCGAGCCGCTCCTCGAGGTCGCCGAACTCGAAGGACAAGGCCTCCAGAGCCGAGGTGTCCATCCACCGATCCCTTTCGTTGAGCAGCCGACACGACAACGGCGCCCGACCACTGCGCAGGCAGCGGTCGGGCGCCGAAGGAGCGGCTACTTGGCGCGCTTTCCGTAACGAGCCTCGAACCGGGCGACGCGGCCGCCGGTGTCCAGGATCTTCTGCTTGCCCGTGTAGAACGGGTGGCAGTTGGAGCAGACCTCGACGGTGATCGAGTTGTTGCTGCTGCTGCTCCGCGTGCTGAAGCTGTTCCCACAACCACAGGTGACCTGGGTGGTGGAGTACTCGGGGTGGATGCCGCTCTTCACGTCTTGTCCCTTTCATCGTGGCCGCCGGGTCCCCCGCTGCGGCGTTGCGCGCACAGCATTCTCGACCAGGGGTGAACCGGTGCCGGACTCGACTGTTCAGTCTGCCAGACGCGCAGACCGACCCCTGCAACGCCATGGGATGCCGACTTGTTCCACGACCGTCCCGTGCCCGGCCGCCACGCTGCCATCCAGCGCGTGAGGACGACCGTCCGGCGAGATGCGGCAGCGTCGGGCATGCGGATTCGAGGGCGAACCCTCATCCTGTCCCGGTGTTGTGTCGCGTGGCCGATCAGGTGACCGTGCGGTCGTGGCTTCTCCTGCCGCCGCTGTTCCTGGCGACGGTCGTCGGACTCGCGGGCGCGATCTGCGCGGTCGCGAGTTCCGAGGTCGCCCTGTCCGGCCCGATCCTGTTCGGTTCCGCCGCGGCGATAGCCATGGTGACCAGCGTCGACGTCGACTGGCACGGCATTCGCGCCCTGCGCTGGGCGGGATGGGCGTACGTCTGCCTGCTGCTGGTGCCCGCGCTGATGATCGACGGCATCGAGCTGCCCGTGCCCATCGCGCTGGCGATCGGACTGGTCGGGGCGGGCTGTTGGGGAGCCTTCCGGGTCGGCTGCCGCTGACCCGTGGTCACGCGGGAGTCCCGGCGTCGCGAGACGTCGGCCGCCTGTCAGCCCGCGTGACCCGGCCGGGCAGACGACGCCCGCGGAACCGTGCGAGCCGTCCCCGAACGCACCGGTGGCCGCTGGACCGTCGACGGCGGCGTCGGCTCGTCTCGGACTCCGGCGCCCACGCTCGTCGTCGGCGCGACCACCCGGGCCGCGACGGAGAGCGGGCGGCGCGGTCCGGCGACGAGTCGGCGCGCCACGCTGACGCGCGATCGGCTCGCCGCACTGACGCGGGCCGGCCGGCCATCGTGATGACGAAGAGGACGGGCGACTCCAGACACGGCTACGCCCGGCCACCCTGGAGACGAGTCGGCCCGGCCTCCCTGGAGACGAGTCGGCCCGGCCACCCTGGAAACGAGTCGGCCCGGCCTCCGTGGAGAGACCGGGCCTGCTCCGCTAGCGGTGAGCGATCACTGATCGCCGTTGCCGGGCGTGTTCTTGGCCACCTGCATGAGGAACTCGATGTTGGTGCGGGTCTTCCGGAGCTGCGTGAGCACCAGGTCGAGCGCCTGCTGGTCGTCCAGCGCGGCCAGCACCCGACGCAGCTTGTGCGTCACGGCCAACTCGTCCGGGGAGAGCAGCAGCTCTTCCTTCCGGGTGCTCGAGGCGTCCACGTCCACGGCCGGGAAGGTCCGCTTGTCGGCGAGCTTGCGATCCAGCTTCAGCTCGGCGTTGCCGGTGCCCTTGAACTCCTCGAAGATCACCGTGTCACCCGTCGATCCCGTCTCCACGAGAGCGGTGGCGAAGATCGTGAGCGAGCCGCCGTTCTCGATGTTGCGTGCCGCGCCGAGGAACCGCTTGGGCGGGTACAGCGCGGTGGAGTCGACACCACCGGAGAGGATTCGGCCTGAGGCGGGCGCGGCCAGGTTGTAGGCCCGGCCCAGACGGGTGATCGAGTCCAGCAGCACGACGACGTCGAAGCCCAGTTCCACCAGCCGCTTGGCACGCTCGATCGCGAGCTCCGCGACGGTGGTCTGATCTGCGGGCGGCCGGTCGAACGTGGCCGCGATGACCTCGCCCTTGACCGAACGCTGCATGTCGGTGACCTCTTCAGGGCGCTCGTCGACGAGCACGACCATCAGATGGCATTCGGGGTTGTTCGTGGTGATGGCGTTCGCGATCGCCTGCAGCACCATCGTCTTGCCCGCCTTGGGCGGGGAGACGATGAGCGCCCGCTGTCCCTTGCCGACCGGCATCACCAGATCGATGACCCGCGTGGTGAGAACGTGCGGCTCGGTCTCCAGACGCAGCCGCTCATTCGGGTACAGCGGCGTCATCTTGGTGAACTCGGGGCGGTTGCGGACCGCGTCCGGCTCCAGGCCGTTGATCGTGTCGACCCGGACCATCGGGTTGAACTTCTGCCGCTGCTGCTCGTTGTCCCTCGGCTGCCGCACGGCGCCGGTGATCGCGTCGCCGCGACGAAGGCCGTACTTGCGCACCAGCGACAGCGAGACGTAGACGTCGTTCGAGCCCGCGAGGTAGCCGGAGGTGCGGACGAAGGCGTAGTTCTCCAGCACGTCCAGGATTCCGGCGACCGGAAGCAGCACGTCGTCCTCGCGGACCTCGGGCTCGTTCGCGACTCCGCCGCCACCGCCGCCCTCGGCACGGGTGCGACCGCGCCTGCGGTCGCGGAAGCGCCTGCCGCGCCGCCTGCCGCCGCCGTTCTCGTCATCGTCGTCGTCGCGGTTGTCCCGGGAGTCCCTCGGCTCACCGCGATCCCGGCCCTCGCCCCGGTCGCGGCCCTCGCCGCGGTCACGGCCCTCGCCGCGCTCGCCTCGGCCGCGGCCCTCGCCGCGGTCCTGACGCTCGCCCCGCTCCTGACGCTCGCCCCGCTCCTGACGCTCGGTGCGGTCCCCGCGCTCGGTCCGCTCGCCGCCGCGATCGTCGCGCCCGTTGCGCTCGGCACGGTCCTCACCCGTCGTACGGTCGCCCCGGGCGTCGCCCTGGTCCGGGCTGCCCGCGGAACGGGTCGACGAGCGACGACGGCGCCCGCGACGGCCGCCCTCCTCCTCGGCCTCTCCGCCGGACTGGGCAGGAGCCTCCTCGGTCTTGGCGGGCTGCGGAGCCTCTGCCTTGGGCGCGGCAGGCTTCTCCGGGATCTCGACCGCCAACTGCGCGGGCGCCTCGGCCTGCGGCGCGGAGGCCCGTCGGGCGGGACCACCCTGACGTTCCCGGATCGCGGCGATCAGATCTCCCTTGCGCATTCCGGTCGTGTCGGAGATTCCCAGCTCGCCCGCGAGCTGGCGCAGTTCGGCCAGCACCATCCCGGACAGGCCGCCCCTACGACGAGCAGGCGTGCCATTCGACTGAGTCACGGCATCCCCCCGGCCTGCGACATCCCGGCCTGCACTCGGTTCACTCGTCGCTGTCTGGCCCGCGGCTGATCCGGCGGTGGCCGCCTCGCCGCTCAACAATTCGGTGTTGCTCACTCATGTCCTTCCTGACCGGTCCGCGCCTCTCTACGCGGGCCAGCGGACCTGTCGCACTGCGGATGCAGGGCGACAGTGTGGGCGAAGGCGAAGATTCCTGGCAGCGACCTGCCCTGGAGGTTCCGTACCTACGCGCACCCTGCTCGCTCGCTACCGGCGATTCCTGACGCTGACACCCCGTATCCACGAGGACGACGGGACCGCTTTCGCGGGCTCCCTCTGCCACCAGGGCGTTCGGGTACTCACCAGCGTTGACCTCGTATGAAGAGTGAAGAGACCAGCGTAAGGTGAGAGATGCGGCCCGAATACAGATGATTCGGGCACTGCACCGGCGCCCGTGCGCCCGGTGACTGATCTCCTTCGAGGGTAGACCGCCGACCAACCACATGCAACAACGGAACGGCCAGCGTGTCCCCCCGTAGTGACCGCAGCCTACGGCACCTCGATGTCCGGCCTGGTCGGGGGCCCGACCACGCGGTCATTCACACACCACACGGACCCCCGCCTGATCGACCGCCACCGGATGCGCCGCGAAGCCCGAGACGTCGACCGAGCCCGGCAGCGTGCCCGCCCGGGTCAGCGCGAGCACCGACGGACCCGCGCCCGAGACCGCCGCAGGCACACCCGCCGACCGCAGTTCCGTCACCAGCGCCATCGTCGCAGGCCAGGCCGCCGCCCGGTGCGGCTGATGCAGTCGGTCGTCGGTGGCGGGCAGCAGCAGATCGGGCCTGGTGGTCAGCGCGGTGACCGCCAGTGCGGCCCTCCCCAGCGCGAAGACGGCGTCCGACAGCGGCACCCGCTCCGGCAGCAGACCCCGCGTCACCGCCGTCGCCGACTCCGTGGCGGGCACCAGCACGACGGGCCGCAGCGCCTCGTGCGGTTCCAGCCGCGCCGCGCGAAACGGTCCCTCGGTCCCGTCCCGCCAGGCGACGACCAGTCCGCCGAGCAGACTCGCCGCCGCGTTGTCGGCGTGCCCCTCGAAGCGGGCGGCCAGGTCGAGGGCCCGCTCGTCCAGCGGACGACCCGCCAGCGTGCAGCCCGCCGCCACGCCCGCCACCACCGCGGCGGCCGACGATCCGAGGCCCCTCGAATGCGGGATGGTGTTGGCGCAGCGGATGACCAGGCCGGGCACCGGCTCCCCGGCCTCCTCCATCGCGGCGCGTAACGCCCGGAACAGCAGATGGCCGTCGTCGGTGGGCACCTCACCCGCCCCGGCACCCTCCACCTCGATCGTCAGGCCCGCCGCCGCCGTCTGGACCGTCACGACGTCATACCAGCCGAGGGCCAGCCCGAGGGCGTCGAACCCGGGCCCGAGGTTGGCCGTCGAAGCGGGCACCGTGACTCGCAGCCGCGTCACACCAGCTCCAGGGCCCTCGCCACGGCCGCCGGGTCCACCGGCAGGGGCTCGACCCGCACCGGCGTGCCCAAAGCCGTGTCCGGATCCTTGAGCCCGTGCCCGGTGACGGTGCACACCACGACGGAGCCGGGCGGCACCAGGCCCTCGGTCACGCTGGTCAGCAGCCCCGCCACGCCCGCGGCCGAGGCGGGCTCCACGAACACGCCCTCCCGCCGCGCGAGCAGCCGGTAGGCCGCCAGGATCTCCTCGTCGGTCACCGCGCCGAAGCGGCCGTTCGAGGCGTCCCGTGCCGCCACCGCACCCGCCCACGACGCCGGGCTGCCCACCCGGATGGCCGTGGCGATCGTCTCCGGCCGGGCGACCGGCTCGCCCGAGACGAGCGGGGCCGCCCCCGCCGCCTGGAAGCCGAACATCCTCGGCGTGGACGTCACCACGCCGTCCGCCGCGTACTCGGCGTAGCCCCGCCAGTAGGCCGTGATGTTGCCCGCGTTGCCCACCGGGAGGAAGTGCAGGTCCGGGGCGCGGCCCAACTCGTCGCAGACCTCGAAGGCCGCCGTCTTCTGCCCCTCGATCCGTACCGGGTTCACCGAGTTGACCAGCGTGATCGGATGTTCGGACGCCGTCTTGCGCGCGAGTTCCAGGCAGTCGTCGAAGTTGCCGTCCACCTGGAGGATGCGAGCCCCGTAGGCCACGGCCTGGGCCATCTTGCCCAGGGCGATCTTGCCGCTGGGCACCAGCACGGCGCAGGTCAGGCCCGCGCGGGCGGAGTAGGCGGCGGCCGAGGCCGAGGTGTTGCCGGTGGAGGCGCAGATCACCGCCTTGCTGCCCTCGTGGAGGGCGTGCGTCATCGCCACCGTCATGCCCCGGTCCTTGAAGGAGCCGGTGGGGTTCGCCCCCTCGACCTTCAGATAGACCGACGCGCCTGCCCGATCGCTCAGGTACGGCGCGGGCAGCAGCGGCGTCCCGCCCTCGTGCAGCGTCACCACCCTGGCGTCCGCCGGGATCGACACCCGGTCGCGGTAGGCCTCGATCACGCCGGGCCGACCCGCTCGCGCGGGCCCTCGGGCCGCCGCCGGGTCGACCACCGAGACGTCGTCGCCGCTCACGTTTCCTCACCCTCCACTCGCATCACGCTGACCACCTCGCGCACGGCGGGGAGACCGGCGAGTCTGTCCACTGTCGACCGCAGGGCGGCGTCGCTCGCGGTGTGCGTCACGAGAACCAGGCTCGCGTCGTCGCTGCGGCCCTCCTGCCGCACCACCGCGATGCTGACCTCGTGCTCGGCGAAGACCGTCGCCACCTGGGAGAGCACACCGGTCTTGTCGGCCACGTCCAGGCTGACGTGATACCTCGTCGGCGTCTGCCCCATCGGCCGCACCGGCAGCTCCGCATAGGCCGACTCGCGGGGGCCCCGGCCGCCCGCCACCCTGTTGCGCGCGACCGCGACGACGTCGCCGAGCACGGCGCTGGCGGTCTGCGCGCCGCCCGCGCCCTGGCCGTAGAACATGAGCTGCCCCGCCGCCTCCGCCTCGACGAACACGGCGTTGAACGCGCCGCCGACGGAGGCGAGCGGATGCTGCCTCGGGATCATGGCGGGGTGTACGCGCACCGAGACGGACTCGGTGCCCGTGCCGTCGACCACCCGCTCGCAGATGGCCAGCAGCTTCACCGTGCGACCGAGCGTCCGTGCCGCCGCGACGTCGGCGGCACGGAGGCCGCTGATGCCCTCCCTATGCACGTCCTCGGCACGCACCCGCGTGTGAAAGGCCAGCGAGGCCAGGATCGCGGCCTTCGCCGCGGCGTCGAAGCCGTCGACGTCGGCGGTGGGGTCCGCCTCCGCGTAGCCCAGCCTGCCCGCCTCGTCGAGCGTCTCGGCGTAGCCCGCGCCCGTGGCGTCCATCGCGGAGAGCACGTAGTTGGTGGTGCCGTTGACGATGCCCATCACCCTGGCGATCCGATCCCCCGCGAGCGATTCGCGCAGCGGGCGCAGCAGCGGGATCGCCCCGGCCACCGAGGCCTCGAAGTAGAGGTCCGCCCCGGAGGCGTCGGCCGCCGCGTACAGCTCGGGACCGTATTCGGCCAGGAGGGCCTTGTTGGCCGTGACGACCGAGGTGCCCGACTTCAAGGCACGCAGCAGCAGCCCGCGGGCAGGCTCGATGCCGCCGATGACCTCGACGACCACATCGGGACCGCTGTCCACGAGCGCCTCGGCGTCCGTGGTGAGCAGCTCAGGGGCGACGTCGGGATGCCGGTGCGGCCTGCGCACCGCGACGCCGGTCACCACCAGGGGTCTGCCGACCCGTGCTGTCAGGTCGGCGGCCTGCTCGGTCAGCAGCCGGACGACCTCGCTGCCCACGGTTCCGCAGCCCAGCATCGCGATGGTGATCGGAGCACCGGTCTCCTCGGGCACGTCAGGACACCTCCAGCCGCAACAGATCGTCTTCGGTCTCCCGGCGCAGCAGCACCCGATCGGCACCGTCGAGCACGGCGACCACCGGCGGGCGAAGCACCCGGTTGTAGCCGTTGGCCATCACATAGCAGTACGCGCCGGTCGCACCGAGCGCGATGAGGTCGCCGGGCGCCAGGTCGTCGGGCAGCCAGCAGTCGCGGACCACGACGTCCCCGGACTCGCAGTGCTTGCCGACCACTCGACAGAGCGTGCCGGGCGCCTCCGCGCCTCGGGAGACGAGCCTGCAGTCGTAGACGGCGTCGTACAGGGCGGTGCGAATGTTGTCGCTCATCCCGCCGTCGACGCTCACATATCGTCTGCGGGTGTCGTGCCCGAGTTCGACGTCCTTGATCGTGCCGACCTCGTAGACGGTCACGGTCCCCGGCCCGACGATGGCCCGCCCCGGCTCCACGGCGATCCTGGGCACCCGCAGGCCTGCCTGGACGCACTCGCGCGAGACGATGTCCCGCAGCTGGCCGGCCACCTCGGCGATGGGCGGCGGGTCGTCGTCGACGGTGTAGGCGATTCCGAGGCCGCCCCCGAGGTCGATGGTCTCCACCGAGGCCGTGGCCGCCGCGCCGTGCTCGGCCACCAGGTCGGCGAGCAGGCCGACCACCCGGTGCGCGGCCACCTCGAATCCCGCGACGTCGAAGATCTGCGAGCCGATGTGACTGTGCAGGCCGACCAGGCGGAGCGTGTCGCCCTTGAGGATGCGGCGCACGGCCTCGGCCGCGTGGCCCGCCGCCACGGAGAAGCCGAACTTCTGGTCCTCGTGCGCGGTGGCGATGAACTCGTGGGTGTGCGCCTCGACGCCCACCGTGACCCGCACCATGACCGGCTGGACCCGTCCCAGCCTGCCCGCGATCTCCTGCAGGCGGGCGATCTCGTGGAAGGAGTCGACCACGACCACGCCGACGCCCGCCCGGACCGCGGCCTCCAGTTCGGCGACGGACTTGTTGTTGCCGTGCAGCGCGATCCGCTCCGCGGGGAAGTCGGCGCGCAACGCGACCGCCAGTTCACCGCCGCTGCAGACGTCCAGACTGAGGCCCTCCTCGTCGACCCAGCGAGCCACCTCGGTGGAGAGGAACGCCTTGGAGGCGTAGTGCACCAGCGTCGCGTCGCCGAAGGCGGCCGCGTACTCGGCGCAGCGCGATCGGAAGTCGGCCTCGTCCATCACGAACAGGGGCGTGCCGTGCCGGGCGACGAGGTCGCGGACGTCCACCCCCGCGAACGTGACGGCGCCGTCGGCTCCTCGGGCCGCGTTACGCGGCCACACCAGGGGGTGCAGCTCGTCGAGCTGCGTGGTCCCGTCGGGACGGGGGCCCGCCGTGTTGGCGGGCAGCAGCACGTCGGCGTGCCGGGGGCCAGCGGGGTGCGCTCGCATCATCACATCCGTTCCGGAGCGCTCATGCGCAAGAGGGCAAGACCGTTGTTCAGCACCTGGCGACCCGCCGCGCAGAGCAGCGCGACGGCGGCGTGCTCCGCCGAGGGCCGCTCGTCGCCGCCGGGCAGCAGCCGCCCGGCGACGGCGGGACATCGGACGTCGTCGGCCAGGTCCTCCAGATAGCGGGCCACCCGGTCGGGCCGGGCAGGCACGGCTTCGGCCACGACCGAGGAGAACTCGCTCAGCCTACGGGTGAGGGCGACGTCTTCCGGTCGACCGCCACCGTCCTCGGCGTGCCCGTCGCCCCGCTCGGTCGGCCGGGGCGCCGCGACGCCGAGCATGGTCGCGCCGTGGAGCAGCATCGTCAGCCTCGCGTGGGCGTACTGCACCCGAAAGAGTGGATTGCTGTCGGTACGCCCCCGCCAGCGCTCAGGGTCGAACCGCACCGAGCTGTGCGGTCGGGCCCGCAGCACCAGATAGCGAGCCGCCGCGTCGCCGACCATCGCGACGCGCTCGGCGGCGTCGACCGATGCCCCCGTTCGGTCGACGACGCGCACGGTCCGCGCGTGAGCGGCCAGGTCCAGGCCTCCGGAATCGGGCAGACCGTGACGGGCGCCCGCCCGCAGGACGTCGCGCAGCACGTCGGAGCCCCCGGGCGCGTCGACGGCGATGTTGACGAAGCCCGGCCCCGCGACGGTCGCCGCGCGCACCCCGTCTCGGCAGGCGAGCCCCGCCGCGAGCAGCTCGGCGAGGGCGCGAGGCGCCAGACCCAGCGGACCGGCCGACCGCAACGCGAACGTGGTCGCGTACTCGCCGTCCGTGTCCGCCTGTGAGCCTCGCCGACGAGTCACGATCGGCGTCGGCAGCGCCGCGAGGGCTCGGCCCCGGTCGGCCGCCACGGCCGCCGCGACGTCCCGGACCAGCTCGGCCAGCTCCTCGACGTTCACCTGGTGGATTCTAGAGTCGGGTATTCCCAGCTCATCATGCCCTTACCCTGCTCTCAACAAGTGGGACGAGCACGCGAACAACGGGCGGTCCGTGCGACGAGGAACACACCCGACGACGGCATTGGTCCATCTAGCTGACTCTGCGATGACGAGACATCCCTACACTGGCGCCCGGCAACCGTCAGGAATGTGCGCGGTACGAAAGACGAGGTCCGGCAGGGATGGCCAGCGGAAAGAGTGCCAAGGCACTACGTAACGCCCGAGCAGCAGTGGTGACCCAGAAGCAGCGGCCGTGGGGCACCGTGGCAGCGGTCTTCGCCGTCATCGTCTTCGCGGCGGGTGTCTTCTTCTACGTCTACAACCGGTACGAGGACACGGCGGACATCCGGGCCTTCACCCCGACGGCGGAGAATCCCGATCCGTCCACGGAGATCGACGGCATCGTGATCGAGGAGTTCCAGGCACAGCAGCACGTGCTCTCTCCCCAGCGCGTCGCCTACGAGTCCTCCCCGCCCTTCGGCGGGCCGCACGATCAGATCTGGGCGGGCTGCGACGGGGTCGTCTACGACCAGGCCGTGCGCACCGAGCACATGATCCACTCGCTCGAGCACGGTGCGGTGTGGATCGCCTACAACCCCGACCAGGTGGAGGGTGAGCAGCTCGACCTGCTCGCCGACCGGGTGCGCAACCAGCCCGCGATGATGCTGTCGCCGTATCCCGACCTGGACAGCCCGATCTCCCTCCAGGCCTGGGGGCACCAGCTGAAGCTCGAGGACGCCGCCGACGAGCGGATCGACCAGTTCATCATGGCGCTGCAGCTCAACGCCTACTCCTACCCGGAGGTCGGCGCGACCTGCCAGGCCAATCCCGCTGCCTTCGACGTCGACGACCCGCCCCCCTTCGACCCGAGCGAGCCGGGCCCCGACGCGATGCCGATGAACGGCAACCCCGAGGACTTCGGCGGCTTCACCGGCGAGGGCGACCAGGACATGGGTGCCATCGACCCGGACGCCCCGGTCGACCCGGACGCGCCGGTCGAGGACGGCGAGAACGCCGACGAGGCCGAGAACGGCGCCGACGGCGACCAGACCGACGAGGAGGCGCCGTCCGGTGACGACGAGGGCACCTCGGACGGCACCGACAGCGACTGAGGATCGTTCCCACCGTGACTGAACGCCTTCCCGAGGGCACGCGCGCCCCCGAGACGCCCGAGTCCCCCGCAGGCGGCGGTGCCGCCGAGCGGGGCGACGTCGGCGCCGAGCAGGTCTCGACCGATGCCGATCAGGCCGGGGCCGACACCGACGCCGGGGCGGGCTCGTCGAGGAACTGGGTACGGATCCTCGTCGCCTCGGCGACGGCGCTCAGCCTGCTGCTGCTCGGCGCCGCCGCGGGCATGCTCATCGGGCTGCCGGGTGGCAGCGACGCGCCGCCGGAGAACTCCGTGGACGTCGGATTCGCTCAGGACATGACGGTGCACCATCGGCAGGCCACCACGATGGCCACGCTGTACCGCGTCAACGGCGAGGACATCGGCATCGACACGCTCGCCTTCGACATCGACACCAATCAACGGACCCAGATCGGCTGGATGCAGGGTTGGCTCAACCTCTGGGATCGGCCGCTGCACCCCACCGACGGCTACATGGCCTGGATGCGTGACGGCGCGGGTCACGGACACGGCGGCGACGCGGGCGACTCCGCGGCGGAGGCCATGCCGGGCATGGCCAGCCCCGAGGAGCTGGAGCGGCTGCGATCGCTGCGCGGCAGGGAGCTCGACGTCTACTTCCTGCAACTGATGCTGCGACACCACGAGGGCGGCGTGGAGATGGCGAGCTATGCCGCCGAGCGGGCCGCCATCCCGCAGGTCCGCAATCTGGCGAGCAACATGCTGCGACATCAGACGGCGGAGTCCGAGAAGATGATCGGCATGCTCTCCGAGCTGGGCGCCGAACCGCTCCCCTTCGAAGACTGAGGACCGCAGGCCGTTCTGTCTCTGGCCGGTCCTGTCTGCTCCGTCGCCCCGCGCCAGGTGGGGCCGCGCGCGGAGCCGTGCGCAGGGGCCGTGCCGGTCGATCGACGACCCGCACGGCCTCGCGGCGACGACCCGGGACCTTCTCCGCCCATCGCGTAGCGGACCTCATGCGCCCCGGACGGCCTGAGCCAGTGACACCGTCGGGTACACGCGTCCCGCCCCCCTTCCGGTGAGGAGACGAACATGGTGCGCGCGGGCGCCGACGCTTCCAGCAGGCCCGTCCGAGATACGCCGAACATCGTCCGCGCCGCCGTCGGCGACGCTCGCCCGCGCCCGGTCGGTGATCGACATCGACTCTCGACGCATTCCTGCCCACGCAGCCCCGATGCATCACCAGCCTCGCATCTACCGCAGCGGAGGGCCGCCGATGGCACCCGTCGAAGGGGCGCCTGAAGGCTTTCGCGCTCGCCGACGCCGACCACCAGGTGACCTCGGTCCGGCGGACGACCCTCCACAGCGTCACAGACGCCGGGAGGGTGGATGAGGACGCCTTTCCGGTCGCTGGACATCGGCGACGACGGACTCGTCGGCAAGGACGAGTGCCCGGCCCGCGTCGCCCGTTTCCCAGCACATCGGCTCCGACGCCGCGGGCATCGGTCTGGGCGGGCCGCCGCCACGCGGACACGCTCCCGGCCGCTCTCCGGCCGCGGAGTCCGCCGGCCGCCCAGGCGACGGCGGCCGCGCGCCCGTCTCCGGTTTCCACGCCACCGCGCTGTCACAGCCGGACCCGCTGTCCTGTCTCTCCAGATGACGGCGATGTCCGGCGATGGGGCGCAGGCCGCCTCCGAGGAGACGAGATGAAGACAGTGGTGATCGGCGCGGGCTACGCGGGGCCCGTCGCGGCGAATCGACTGGCCGGGAAGGCGCCGACCGCCGAGATCACGGTGCTCGATCCTCGACCGGAGTTCGTCGAACGGGTCCGACTACATCGGCACGTCGCGGGGTCCGGTGCCGTCACGGAATCGCTGACGACGATGCTGCGGACCGGGATCGCCTCGATCGTCGGCACCGTGGACCGGATCGACGACGGCCGTGTCCGCCTCGACGACGGCCGCACGCTCGGCTACGACCACGTGGTGCTCGCCGTGGGCAGCACGGCCGGTCCGATGCCGGTCGGCACGTGGGAAGGAGCGGAGCGGTCCCGCGTCGCCCTGGCCACCCTGACGACGGGCAGCACGGTCACCGTGATCGGCGGCGGTCCCACCGGGATCGAGACGGCGTCCGAGGTGGCGTTCACCCGGCCGGACGTCCGAGTGCGGCTCATCGGGCCCGCCGTCGCCTCGAGTTTCTCGCAGCGCGCGCATCGACGGATTCGCGCGAGCCTGAAGCGGCTGACCGTCGACCTCGTCGACGACGAGGTGACCTCGGTCGAACGGGACTCTGGCGAGTTCCGCGGTGTCGTCCGGCTACGCTCCGGTTCGATGTTCGCCTCGGACCTGACCCTGTGGGCGATCATCGGCGAAGTCCCGGATCTCGCGGCACGCAGCGGTCTCGCCGTGGACCATCGGGGACGAGTGGTCGTGGACGAGTTCCTGCGCAGCGTGACCGACCATCGGATCCTCGCGGTCGTGGACTGCGCGGCCGTGCCGGGCGCCCGGATGGCCTGCCGGGTCGCGGGCCCGCCGGGCGCCCACGCCGCGGACACGAGGGCTCGCACGATCGGCGGCCGCGATCTCGTTCCCTATTCGGTGCGTCATCTCGCGCGGGCGGTCTCGCTCGGCCGCCGAGACGCGGTGGGCCAGTTCACTCGGCGTGACGACACACTGCTGCCCGCCTCTCGCCGGTGGTGCGGGAGCCGTGGTGACGGAGCTGGTGACCGGGGGTGCGAAGCACGCCGCACGCACGGGAATGGCCGCATGATCGCGCCCCGAGGCAGGCGAGGCGACGCAGGCGCGTCCGAGCCGGGCGGTCGACGAACCCGCGGGGCACATCGTGGCCGAGCATCGGCGGCTGCTCGGGCGGGGAGAGAGCACCGAACCGGCCGAGTCGTACACGGCGACGGCCGCGGGGACGGGGCGCCCGCCGTCGACCGCAGGGGGCGTCCGCCCGCGTCGAGGGCACGCGACGCGCACGCGGCTGCCGGCGCGGTCCGACTGGAGGGCGCGGCATGACCGATCACGAGCGGCTGCTCCAGGAACTGCGACCGGGCGCCTTCGCCATCGCCTACCGGATGCTCGGCAGTGTCTCCGAGGCCGAGGACGTGGTGCAGGAGGCGCTGCTGCGGGTGCATCAGGCGTTGGTCACCGGGACGTCGATCGAGGTGCCTCGCGCCTTCATCGCGACCGTGACCACCCGGCTGGCGATCAACGCGCTGCGCTCCGCGCGGGCCCGCCGGGAGCGCTATGTCGGCGAGTGGCTGCCGGAGCCGATCATCACCGACGGCGGGGACGACCCGGCTCGGCACGCCGAGACGGCCGACTCGCTGTCGATGGCGCTGCTGGTGCTCTTGGAGAGCCTGTCTCCGGAGCAGCGGGCGGTGCTGCTGCTGCACGACGTGTTCGGCTACGGCTATGCGGAGATCGCGACGATCGTCGACAAGAGCGAGGGCAACGTGCGGCAGCTGGCCAGTCGGGCCCGGCGGCACGTCACCGAGCGCAGGCCGCGCTTCCGGCCGACACGACAGCAGCAGGAGGAGTTGACCAGGCGGTTCTTCGCGGCCGTCGAGCAGGGGGACCTCGCCGGGCTGGAGGCGCTGCTGGCACACGACGCGGTGCTGACCGGCGACGGCGGCGGCAAGGTGCCGAGCCTCACGAAGCCCGTGCACGGCCGCGGCCGGATCGCCGGAATGCTGGTGACCACGTGGGGTCGACTGAACGCCTTGATCCCCGGGTTGTCGGTGCGGCTCGTCGAGGTGAACGGCGGCCCGGGAGCGCGTCTGCACCAGGGGAACGAGCTGCTCGCCGTCTGGGCGCTCGACATCGTCGACGGGCGGATCGCGGACGTCAGGTCGATCACCAACCCCGAGAAGCTGGCACACCTCGGACCGGTCGCCGACCTGAACTCGATCGTGCGGTCGTCGTCGCGACGGCCGGAGCGTTGACGGTGTGCGATCTCGCGTGGCGCCGACGCGGGGGCGTCCGCGCCGGCTCGACTCGGCTCGGGGCTACCAGCTCAGCTGGTGGCAGTGGGCCGAACCGCCGCTGGACTCGATCTGCAACGTGGCGTGTTCGATCTCGTACCGATCGACCAGCATCCGTCGGGCCGAGGTCAGCACGGCGTCGGCGTCGGCGCCCTCGGCGATGGTCAGGTGGGCCGCCAGCACCTCCATCCCGGAGGTGAGGGTCCAGACGTGCAGGTCGTGCACCTCGGTGACGCCCGGCAGGTCCCCGAGCCGTCGGGTCAGCTCGGCGACGTCGAGGCCTTCCGGGGCCTGTTGAACCAGGATGCGCAGGGCCTGCGCGGCGAGTCGGAGTGTGCGGGGCACGACGAAGAGCGCGATCCCGACGGCGACGATCGGGTCGGCCAGCGCCCAGCCGAAGAGCAGCGTCACCGCGCCGCCGATCAGCACGCCGATGGAGGCGACCGTGTCCGCGAGGACCTCGAGATAGGCACCCCGCATGTTGATGCTCTCGGAGGCTCCCGAGCGCAGGAGCTGGAACGCGATCAGATTGGCGACGAGGCCCGCGCCCGCCGCGAGCATCACGGGCCCGCCCGCCACCTCCGGCGGGTCGGCGAAGCGCCCGACGGCCTCCACCAGGATGAAGCAGGCGACGGCCAGGAGCAGGACCGCGTTCGCCAGGGCGGCGAGCACCTCCAGCCGGTAGAGCCCGAAGGTGCGGGAGGAGCCTGCGGCCTTGCGTGCCGAGGCCCGCGAGGCCGCGATGGCGGCCAACGCCATTCCGATGCCCAGGACGTCGGTGAGCATGTGGCCCGCGTCGGAGAGCAGCGCCAACGAGGAGGTCGCGAGGCCGACCACCACTTCGACGATGAGGAAGACGAGCAGCACGACGAAGGCCAGGGCGAGTCGTCTCATCTGTCTGCCCGATGCGCTGACCGCGGGCATCCCGTGCCCATGACCGTGTCCCATGACCAGAACATATAGTGACATGCGCATGAATGCAAAGATCTCGTTCCCCGCTCCCGGCCCGTGGACGACCGTCGAGCCGGACGCAGGGCGGAGCGTGCCCGGCCCGCCCCGCATCGACGACCGATGGGCAGCCGGCGGTCTGGTCGCCGAACTCCGCGGGGCGCGACGCCCACGCTCCGGCCACCTGGCGGTGACGCAGACATCCGAGCCGCACCCGACCTGCGAGATCACTAGCCCAAGCCCAAGACCATGACCCCGGCGAGGCCGCCGTTCGGCATGCGCTAGGATTACTCCCGTCGCCACGGCGACACGCCGTCGTAGCTCAGGGGATAGAGCACTGCCCTCCGGAGGCAGGTGTCGCAGGTTCGATTCCTGCCGACGGCACAAGCGAGAGAAGACGAAGGCCCGCAGGCGGTGATTCAGCGCCCTGCGGGCCTTCGTCGTTCTCGGCGGAGACAGCACGCGACGGACCCGCCCGCCGATCGTCCCGGCACACCAGCCCCCGCCTGACCGGACACAGGGCAGGCCGAGGCGCGCTGGACACGATCACACACCGGGGGTCGCTCCACGTCTCGCAGTCGAGGCGGCCGCACGAGAGGCCCGCATCCGACGCCGCCCGCCGCACCGGAACAGGAGACCGCCTCGTCCAGGGGCCGACACGACCCGGCAGGCTCAGCGGATCTCGTGCCCGCCGAGGAGCACCAACGGCGGTGTCCGCAGCAGTTCGACGTCCGCTCGGGGATCGTGCTCCAGCCAGACGAGATCGGCACGATCACCGTCGCGCAGCCGAGGGAGATCGAAGAACTCTCGCGCGGTCCAGGAGGCGGCGCCGAGGGCGTCCTCGACCGGCAGGCCGGCGTCGATCAGCCAGCGGATCTCGTCGACGAGCGCGCCGACCGGCAGGTCGGTGCCCGCGAGAACGGTGACGCCCTCCTCCCACGCACGCCGGACGAGGCCGGGGTGGGCGGCGAGTCCTTCCGCGTACCAGTGCCGAAGGGCGGGCGGCACCGCGTCATCGGTCATCTCGGCGGCCGACGTGGCGAAGACGAAGCCGGTCGGCACGAGCGCCCCGCCCCGCGCCGCGAGAGCGGGCAGAACGGACCACGGCAGGTGCATCCCGTGTTCGATCGTGTCGGCGCCCGCCGCCACGGCGTCCCGGCCTGCCGCGGCGCTCTGCGTGTGCACCGCCACCCCGGCGCCCCGTCCATGGACGCCTGCCACGGCCTCGGCCAGCGCCGACGCCGAGAAGGCGGGCCCGTACCCTCCCGCGTCGTCGAACCAGTCGGCGATGATCTTGCTCCAGCCGAAGCGCGCCTCCGCGACGCAGGCGGCGGCCAGCTCGATGTCGGAGGCGCGCCGCCCCCAACCGGGAATGAAGCGCTCGGGCGCGGCGACCGGCACCCCGGCCGTGAGGACGACCGGTCCGCCGGGCCTCGCCAGTGCGTCGGCGGGAAGCGGCCGCGGACTGCCCAGCACCCGCACGGCGCCGACCCCGCTTCGGGACAACCGATCCAGGTCACGGTCGAGCGCGTCGAGTTCGAGGGGTCCGCCGGCCTCGACCACGCCGATGTGCAGGTGCGCGTCGACGAGCGCCGGGAGCATCCAGCCGCCGGACGCGATCGTGCGGGCGCCGTCGACCGGCTCTCGGCTGACCGTCCCGTCCACGATCCACAGATCGGTCTCCCGGCCCTCCGGGAGCAGCCGGGCACGCAGATGCGCCGCCGCCGCGTGATCGGAGCGCCGCGTCGTACTCGTCACCGTCATCTCTCCCCCGCACCGTCTCGGCCAGCGTGACATACGGATCGGCCGGCTCCGATCGGGCGCCGGCGATCCGATGGCACCCGAGTGAGTACCGCCGCCGGGACCCGGTGGTGGCATCGGCTGGCTGACGAGGACAGCGGGCACCGGACGGTCGTCGGCCCGCCGGTCTTCTCACGACCCGCCGGACGCTCGCCGGTCCGCCGGGCCGCCCGCCCATCGTGGGCTCTCCGAGGGCAGACAGGATCGGCCTCCCCGCCCGAGCGGTCCGCCACGGCGTGCCATCGGTCGGGTGAACGCCTGGGCGCAGCAGCAGTGCGGCCTCTGGCCGGACAGGCAGGCCTCCGGGGCCCGGCCGAATCCGCTCGCCCGAAGTCGGCCGATCTCGACGACGTCGGTCACCGCGGCGGCTCGATCGACCGGGGTGCGGAGTGCGGGGCAGATTCGCGCCGTGTCGGCGCGGCGTTCCCCGCCGGTCCGGGCGTCGCCACGGAACGACGACGAGCAGGCGGCCGTCACGTGCGCCGCCTGCCCGCCGAAGCGATCCCACCCGCCGAGCGGTCCGCGGGTTCCCGGCTCGCCGGGCGGCGGATCGGCAGGCCCGGCGACGGGGATCGATCTCGCTCCGGGTCAGCCGGTCGGCGCCGCCTCCTCGGCGGCCGGGACCTGCTCGACCACCAGCGGGTAGACGCCGTTCTCATCGTGGACCTCGGCGCCCGTCACCGGCGGGTTGAACACGCACACCGTGCGCATCAGCGTCGTCGGCCGGAGCTGGTGGCGTTCGTGCCCGTCGAGCAGATAGAGCGTGCCCGGACCGAGCTGGTGAACGATCCCGGTCTCCTTGTCCAGAAGCTCGCCCTCGCCTTCGACCACGAAGACGGCCTCGATGTGATTCGCGTACCAGAAGTCGTTCACCGTTCCGGGATACAGCGTGGTCTCGTGGACCGAGAAGCCCACGCCCTCCTTGGCCAGCACGATGCGCTTGCTCCGCCAGTTCGGTGTCTTGACGTCTCGGTCGCCGTCCTCGATCTCGGCCACGGAACGCACGATCACTACTGCCTCCACTCTCGTCCACCGGACTCGTCCGCCGGTCGTCTCACGGGATCGTCACCAACCGCATGCCGTCGGCCTCGGCGGCGCGCTGCCGCTCCACCTGCAGATCCGCCAGCGCCAGCGCGGTGACCCTCGGCGGTACCCGGCCGTGATCCCAGTCGGCCACCAGCGGGGCGATCCTGGCGAGCATCTCCTGACGCAGGACGGAGAACGACAACGCCGGATCGGCGTCCACCCGGCCGAGCAGCAGCCACCATGCCCAGGCCACGGCACCGGCGTTGGCGACGAAGTCGGGCATGACGGGGATGCCGCGTTCGGCCAGTCCGCGCTCGGCGGCGGGGGTGGTGGCGACGTTGGCCGCCTCCACGACGACCCCAGCCGCCACCGCGTCGGCGGTCTCCTCGGTGATGGCGTAGGACACCGCCGCCGGGACCAACAGATCGACCTCGGCGCTGAGCACGGCCTCCCTCGGCAGTCGGGCCACCCCCGCGGGCACCTGGTCTCGGTCGATCTCGCCGTAGCGGTCCCGGGCGTCGAGCAGCGCGGGCACGTCCAGCCCCGCCGGGTCGAACAGCGCACCCGCGGCGTCGGCGACCATCACGACCCGCATTCCCGCCTCGTGCAGGTACCAGGCCGCGCCACCGCCCATCGTGCCGACGCCCTGCACGGCCACCGTCGTGTCGGCGGTGCGCCTGCCGCGCGCCGCCGCGACGCCGAGGCAGCTCTGCGCGACGCCGTAGCCGCCCACGACGTCGCCGAGCAGGTAGCCGCCGGGCACCGGCGAGTTCAGACCCGCCCGGACGCGGCGGAGGGTCAGCTCGGGATTGGCGGACCGGCGGATCGCCGCGTGATAGGACTGGTCGAGCCCGACCTCGCCGAACACCTCGTCGATCAGGTGTTGGGGGACGCCGAGGTCCTCGGCCGTGACCCAGTGATCGTCGAGCCACGGGCGCATGGCCTGCACGAAGCGGCTCAGCACGCCCCTGGCCCTCGGGTCCTTCGGGTCGCAGTCGATCCCGCCCTTCGCACCGCCCACCGGCAGGTCGAACACCGCGGCCTTGATCGCCATGCCCCTGGCCAGGTCTTCCACCTCGGACAGGGTGCAGCCTGCGCGCATCCTGGTGCCGCCGGTGGCCAGGCCGGACACCAACGTGTGCACCACCAGATAGCCGCGTACCCCGGTCTCCCGATCCGTCCATGTCACCCGAACCAGCGGGTCGTCGTCGATGAGAGCCACCAGCCGAACCTCCTCCCGTGTGCCGTGCAGCCGCCGAACGCCGTAGGCGTCCGGCCGAGGCCGAATGAGGGATGCGTGCACCGGCGGCGCGATCCGCGCCGCCGCACGCCGCTGCGTCGAAGACGGACTACCGCAGCCTGAGTGAGAAGACCCGCAGCAGGCAGAGCCAGGCACGCAGACCATCACTGATCGTCATGGATGGCACCTCCACACTCCGCCGCCGGGACGTCACCGAAAGCTAGCTCCGGTACCGATTTATTGTCAACAATCTGACGATCGCACGACCGGCGGGCTCTGTCGCGCCCGAGCGGGAGGCGCACGTCACAGGCCTGTTCGAGCCGTCTGCCGCACGGAGATCACCCACTCGGCCGTACACCGGCCTGCGACTGCGAGCGCCCGAGGGCGTGCGCCCGCCGACAATGCCATCGGATTGCCCGATGCACTAGATCTTGTTTCATCGTTGGACTCGATGACGACTGGTGCGCAGAATGGCCGCATGACCATCGGAATCCAGCGCTACGTCGCATTCAGCAGCCGGCCGGACGGCGGGAATCCCGCCGGGGTGCTCCTCGACGCCGACGGGCTCCCAGAGGAGGACATGCTGCGGATCGCCGCCGAGGTGGGTTACTCGGAGACGGCCTTCCTGACCCGCCGGACCGATCGGCGACACGGCGTCCGCTACTTCAGCCCGCTCGCCGAGGTCGCCTTCTGCGGCCACGCGACCATCGCCGCCGCCGTCGCACTCGCCGAGTCGATCGGGCCCGGCGCCCTGACCTTCGACACCCGGGCCGGGGAGATCCCCGTGGACGTCCGCCCCGGCGCGGACGGCGACCTCTGGGCGACGCTCACCAGCGTCCCGACCTTCGCGGAACCGCTCGCCCCCGAACAGACGGCACGGGCACTGGAGCTGCTCGGGTGGTCGGCGGCGGACCTGGACCCCGCGTTCCCCCCGTCGACGGCGTTCGGCGGCAACCGCCATCTGATGCTCGCGGCGGCCGGCAGGCGGCGGCTGGCCGACCTGGACTACGACGTCGACGGCCTCGCCGCGCTGATGCGCGAGCAGGACTGGACCACGGCGAATCTGTTCTGGGCGGAGTCGCCGACCCGCTTCCACGCCAGGAATCCGTTCCCGGTCGGCGGCGTCGTGGAGGACCCGGCCACCGGAGCCGCCGCCGCGGCCTTCGGCGGGCTGCTGCACGCCCTCGGGCGGGTGCGAGAGCCGCTGCGGGTGCGGATCACGCAGGGCGAGGACCTGGGAAGACCGAGCGAACTGCTCCTCGATCTGACGCCCGGCGACCGGCGATCGCGAGTCTCGGGGACGGCGACGTCTATCGGCTGACCGGCCGAACTGCCCCGCGGATCGAGGTCGCCCACGCGGGCCGCGCACCGAGCCGGACGGCAGAAGACCCGAGTCGACGGCAGGTGTGAGTCGACAGGGCCCCTCGCGCCGCGTCACTCCGAGGATGCCCGGCCCGGCCGAGCCCGCGGCCGGGCCGAGCCCGCGTCACCGGCGGGAACGGGTCACGGGGTGTCGTCGTAGCGGTTCCGATCCGGCGGCGGCAGTTCGCTGGGCGTGGTGTCCACCTCGGAGGGCGTGTCCGGGTCCAGCTCGGTGAGGCCCGCCGCGGCCAGCTTCCGTGCCTTGCGTTTGTCGTGTACCCGGGCGAACTGACTCGCGATGCCGAACAACAGCACCAGCGCGCAGGCCAGGACCACCATCGACAGCGGGTCCTGACCGGGCGTCGCGAAGGCCGCGAAGACGAACAGGCCGAAGACGATGCCCCGCCACCACTTCTTGAGCTTGGCGTAGGGCAGCACGCCTGCCCGGTTGAGCATGACGATCAGCAGCGGCAGCTCGAAGCTGATACCGAAGATCATCAGCAGCAGGAGGATGAAGCCGACATAGGCGCCGCCGGTGAGGGCGGTGAAGAAGTTCCCGGCGCCGAAGCTGGCCATGAAGTACAGGCCCTCGGGCGCGACAAGGTAGGCCAGCACGGCACCGAAGATGAACAGGACGCTCGCGCATCCGACGAAGATGCCCGCGAACTTGCGTTCCTTGGCGTAGAGACCGGGCGTGATGAACGCCCAGATCTGGTAGAGCCAGAACGGCGAGGACAACACCGCGCCCGAGGCGAACGCCAGCTGGAAACGCAGCCCGACGACCTCGAACGCCGTGGTCTGCATGAGCTGGCAGGTTCCGTCATTGGCCTCGAAACGCATGTCCGTGGGCAGCGAGCAGTACGGCCCCGTGATCAAGGCCGACAGCGTCGGAATCGGCCCGGGCCCGAAGTCGAACCAGATGAACCCGATGATCGCGCCCACCAGTACGGCGGCGAAGGCCATGGCCAGCCGGAAACGCAGCTCGTAGAGGTGCTCGATGAGCGGCATCGTGCCGTCGGGATTGCTCTTCCCACGGCTGCCGCGTCGGCCGAACCGAAGCACCTTGAACCAACGCAGCGACCGAATCCATCGGACCACGATCAGGCGACCTGCCTTCTCTCTGATGTGTAGCAGCCGGTCTCACGGCGACCGACGGTCTCCCACCACAGGCGTCGATGCCGAAGCGAGACGGCTCAGCGCTTCTCGTCCTGCACGGGCTGCGCCGCCTGCACGGGCTGCGCCGCCGCGACGGGCTGCGCGCCCTCGACGGCGGGCGTCTCGGCCGTGCCGTCGTTGCGGAGTCCCCTCGTCTCGGCCTTGAGGATGCGGGCCGACTGGCCGAGCGACCGTGCCATCTGCGGCAGCTTGGTCGCGCCGAACAGCAGCACCAGCACTCCGGCGATGATCAACAACTCGGTTGCGCCCAGACCGAACATTCGCGGGCCTCCCATCAGCGACTGGGGCCGATCGTACGCAGCCGACCCCGGCGATAGCGAGAGCGGTGGCACATCGTTGTCCGCGACTTCTCCTCGGGTTCGGCGACGAGGGACCACCACGGCCGGGGCCGCGGGCCGCCCGCCGCCGATCTCGACCGTGTATCGCTCCGACTCGGCGGGTACCGGACAGGGCAGACCCCCGCGTCACGTCCGTCAGGAGATCGCCGATGAGCACCGCCGCCCGATCCGGTCCGCCCGCGCCCGCCGCGCCGAAGAAGAAGTCGCCCGGGCTGAACACGAGGTCGCCCGCCGGGGACGTCGTCCTCGACCATCTGCGTGGACAGGCCGCCGCGTTGTTCGAGAACGAGCAGGGCTTCCATCGGGGCGAGCCTGGCTCCGTGCACCGGATGCGCGTCGCCACCCGCCGACTGCGCAGCGCGCTCCAGTCCTTCGGCACGATCGTCGACCGCGAGCAGACCAGGGAGCTGACCGACGAGCTGAGGCGGCTGGGCCGCGTGCTGGGTAGGTCGCGAGACGCCGAGGTGGTCACCAGGCGGCTGCGCGACCGTATCGAGGAGACCCCCGCCGAACTCGTGTTGGGCGAGGTCGACCGGCAGCTCACCCGGCGGACGGCACGGCGACAGGCCGCGGCGGACGAGACGGTGATCGAGGAGCTGGCGAGCGAGCGGTATCGGGCGTTGACCGAGTCGATCCGGCAACTGCTCGACCGCCCGCCGCTGACGTCGACGGCCGCTGATCGGGCCGGTGCGGTGCTGCCCGCGCTGGTGGCCCGCAGCTGGCGCGGGCTGGATCGGACCGCCCGAACGGCACTGTCGATGCAGGCCGAGGCGTCGGCGGGCACCGGTACGGCGGGCATCGATTCGACAGGCGCAGGCGAGACGAGGACCACCACGAGCGGATCCCGCGAGCAGGCCGCCCTGACAGCGGCGCTGCACGAGGTCCGCAAACGGGCCAGGCGCACCCGCTACGCGGCCGAGGTGGCTCGTCCCGTCGCTCGCCGGAAGGCACGCA
Source organism: Actinoalloteichus hoggarensis (assembly GCF_002234535.1). Lineage (NCBI taxonomy): Bacteria > Bacillati > Actinomycetota > Actinomycetes > Pseudonocardiales > Pseudonocardiaceae > Actinoalloteichus > Actinoalloteichus hoggarensis. The sequence goes on along the minus strand of NZ_CP022521.1, from coordinate 1,480,089 downwards.
GGCTGAGCCGGGCTCTGCGCAGGCTGCAACGCACGCTGGGCACCCATCAGGACACGGTGCTCAGCCGTGCGGCGCTCCGAGAGCTGGGCGCCCAGGCCCGGACGCAAGGACAGAACGGATTCACCTTCGGCCTCTGGTACGGGCGCGACCAGGAGATCGCCCGACGGATCGAGGAGGACTTCGCCGAGCACTGGCACCGTGCCGCCCGCCCTCGGCTGCGGCGGTGGACACGCTGACTCCCGACGGACCACGCAGGCGAGGGCGTCGGGCCGTACGTCGCCGTCCGGCAGACCCGAGGCCCGCGCCGAACGAACTCCCCCGGCCTCGGACGCGTCGATCACCGCACCGCGAGGCGGTACTCCCCGGTGGCGCACCCCGTGATCCGCCAGCCTCCCGGAACCGCCCGGGTCAGGACGTCCCGGACGCCGTGGGCCCGCACCTCCGGCTCGACAGGCCCCGGGACCCAGACGTCCAGCACGCAGCTGGACGCCGTCTGCCGATTGCTGCCCGCCAATTCCATCGTGCGGCGGACCGGATCGGACTCCAGCCGACGCAGCGTGCCCGGCGCGGCGCGCGGATAACTCCTGTTCAACACCGCCGCGGCCTCGGAACCGGCCACACCCTCGCCCAAGGCGCAGCCGTCGAGAGGCACGTCCGCGCTCGTCCGAGGACCGGCAGGCGCGGGCGGCGGCGCGCAGCCGGGATCGCGCCAGAAGGCGCCGCCGAGTCGGTGGTCGTCCGCGACGGCGGCCTGGCGCCGCAGCAGTTCCCCGTCGCCTGCCACGTCCGCGGCCGCGCCCCATTCGCTGATCCAGAGTGCCGCGCCGTGATCGGCGGCCAGGCGTTCGGCCAAGGCCAGGCCCCGGCCGAGACGGAGCGTCCCGGCCCCGGCGTCGCCCTCGAGCCCGTCGGTCTCCCCGGACGGCGGGGCGAACACCAGCCGGGGATCGTCGGTGAAGCCCGGCGGCGGCGGGACGTCGACTCCGATGGCGGGCCAGGTGGCGCTCGGCTCGACGAACACCGGATGCGGGAACCCGCCTGCCGCGGCGTCCTCCGCCGCCCGAATCGCCCGCACGGCCCGGTCGTAGAAGCGGCCCAGCAACAGGCCCGAGGTCAGCGGGGGCTCCCCGCCCAGCCGAGGATCGTCGAGCAGGTGGAATCCGGCGATCGCCGAGTTCGTCGCGAACTCGGCCGCGAGCCTGCCCCAGAGGTCGACCAGTCGGGTCTGGCTGCCGTCGTCGTCATAGGCGAAGTCGGTCGCGTCGACGAGTCGATCGGCGTGGACGTCCAGACAGGGTCCGTCGGTGATCCGCCGCGGGCGGCCGGGCTCGGCGGGACAGGGCACGGCGGGCCGGAGGAGATCGGCGTGCAGTGCGAGGACGGTGTGGATCTCATGCCGGGCGGCCCGCTCCACCAGCTCGTGAATCTCGGCGAGGTACGTCTCGTCGACGTGTCCGGGCCGCGGTTCGAGCCGGTGCCAGGAGATCGCGACTCGGATGACGCCCGCGCCGCGAGCCGCCAGCGCGGCAAGGTCGTCTCGGTTCGGGTCGGCGCGGCCTGCCGGGTCGGCGGCATCGGTGAGCAGATCTCGGATGTTGACCCCGCGCAGCAGCACGGCCCGACCGTCGCCGGTGCCGAGCACCGCGGGCTCGCCGGGATGGACGGTGAGCCGAGGCAGACCGGTGCCCGGCGGCAGCCCCGGTTCGGCCAGCAGTGCGTCGTCCCGTCCGATGCGGCTCGGTTCCGCGGGAAGCAGCGCCAGCGGCGCCGCGAGGATCACGACGAGGACGAGCGCGGCGATGGTCGGGAGGCCCCGGACGAAGCGCAGGGCCGTCATCCGACGCCCGGTGCTCGGCCTGCCCGAGATCGGACGCCAGAACGCGCTCAGCACCACCGCACCCGCGGCGAACACGCCGACGAACAGGGCGTACGAGAGCCCTTCGGCCTGCCGGATGAGCAGGAGCGAGAGCCACCATCGATCACCGTCGAGCCGGTCCGCCGGGCTCGATGTGCCGAGCAGCACCGTGAGCTGGGCGAGCCCGAGCGCCGAGGCGCCGACGGTGGTGGCGATCCAGCCCGCCAGGAACGCCGACCGAGCCCGCCGCCGCGCGCCGATGTGCCGGACGAACCGGGCGAACACCATGATCGAGACGGCGGACAGGAGGGCCAGCGCGGTGAGGAAGCCCGCGAGGCCCGCCGCGTGACTCGGAGCGAGAAGCCGGAAGCCGTGATCGTAGGTGAAGCCCAGGGCCGAGCCCGCCCACCAGCCGCCGCCCGGCCACGGGCCGACCAGTCCGGCGAACCCGACGAGCACGAATCCGAAGACGAGCACCATCCGGCGGTCGGCACGGCGCACCAGCGGATTGGCCGCGTCCCGCAGCCCGTCGTGCCTCGGCCCGCGCCGCGACAGCGCCGCCGTCAGCGCGGCGGGCCAACAGCACAGCAGCGCCTTGATCCCCGTGAAACCGCTCGCCCATACGAGGTGCCTGAGCGTCTCGGCGACGGAGAGCGCCCCCATCCCCGAGGGCGAGGCGAGCAGCGGCGCGACGGCGAGCAGATCGGCGGCGGCCCGGCCGATCATCGCGGACAGCACGCCCGCACCCCAGACCAGGAGGAAGACCCACCACCACGGCGTGTGCGGCCCGGCGTCCCGCAAGGCGATCGAGGCCGCCGCCGCGGTACCGAGCAGCAGCGTCGGTAACAGGAGCAGCAGCGGCGCGACGTCCCGGAGTCCGCCCGCGGCGACCGACCCGGCCTGCGGCGGGGTGTAGATCGCGAACAGCCCGGTCGGATCGAGAGCCGCGCCCACGCCGACGATCAGCAGGAGGACGACCACGGACGCGAGGACCGGGGAGCGACTCAGCCAGACGAGTCCCGGCATGCGCATGCTGTGTTCCTCCACGGCGGCGATGTCGCTGAGGCGCCCCGCGAGCCGGGCCCGCGTCGCCCGGCCTCGCGGCGACCGATCGGCGCCGCGCCGCTTCGTCCACCGTCCCGTGCCGGGGCACGAGCAGGTCGGCGACCCGACCGGCGCTCCGCCACCGGACCCTAAGGGCAGAGCGGTCCCGATAGTGCTCAAGTCACCGGATCGTTGGCAGATCGGTGACGACCGTTCGACTCGATGGCGACGGTCCCCGTCGCCTGCGGGGTCGTCTTCCTCGGTGTCGACGATCAGCCGCCGTCTCGGCGGCCGCGATGCTCGGTCGGGTGTCGGGGCGAATCCCTCGGCGACGCGAGCGGCAGGCACGGGCACGGGCGGACACGGACCCAGGCGGGCAGGCACCGACGCGGACGCGGGCACCGGCGCGAGTGAGGAGCCGGGCCCGGACGGGCCCCGGACCACCTTCGTGGTGCGGCACGAGACGACGAGCCGGGCCGAGGCCGCTGCGGGCGGGCGCGGGCGCCGGGCGGTCTCGAGCCCCGGCGGGCTCAGCCGGTCCCGTCCTCGTGTCCGAGGACGTCGGGTCGCGGCGCACCACCCGTGCCCCGGTGCCGCCCGCGCCGTGCGGATGTCGCCGCAACCGACCATCCCTCGTCGATCGGGCGAACCATTCCCCGATCGGGCCAGCGCATCTCACCAGGCGGAACGCCAGTTAGCCCTATCGGGTTAGCTGCATCACGTTCGAGATGAACCTGAGTCGAGATCGTGTTGGACCGCCGGGGGTACCGCGCCCAGACCCCCTGTACTCGTCTGGAGAATTCGTTGAGCTTCACCGGTCGACTCACCGACACGACTCGAACCGCCCCGTCCGTGCCCTCCCGTTGGCGCCTCGCCCTCATCCTCGGTGCGATCACCGCCGTCGGACCGCTGTCCATCGACATGTACCTGCCCGCGTTCCCGGACATCAGCGTCGAGTTCTCCTCGACCGCGGCTCAGGTGCAGTTGACCCTCACCGCCTGTCTGATCGGCCTCGCCTTCGGCCAGCTGCTCGCCGGTCCCGTCAGCGACGCACTCGGCCGTCGCAGGCCGCTGCTGGTCGGCGTCGCGGTCTATCTGATCGCCTCGCTGCTCTGCGCCTTCGCGCCGTCGACCACGGTGCTCGTGGTGCTGCGCTTCGTGCAGGGCATGGCGGGCGCCGCGGGCCTCGTCATCGCCAGGGCCGTCATCCGCGACCTCTACACCGGCGTGGCCGCGGCGAAGTTCTTCTCGATGCTCATGCTGGTGACCGGCGCCGCACCGATCCTGGCCCCGATGATCGGCAGCCAGCTGCTCAGCTTCACGTCTTGGCGCGGCGTCTTCGTCATCCTCGCCGTCTACGGCGTCGTCATGGGCCTCGCCGCCCTGTTCAGCCTGCCGGACACCCTGCCGAGGGAGAAGCGACGCCGAGGCGGGGTGAAGGACACCCTCGGCAGCTTCGGCCGTCTCTTCCAGGACCGCTCCTTCGTCGGCTACGCGTTGGCGGGCGGGCTCAGCTTCGCGACGATCTTCGCCTACGTCTCGGCGTCCCCGTTCGTGCTTCAGGTGGTCTACGAGGTCTCGCCGCAGGTCTACGGCCTGCTGTTCGCGCTGAACTCCGTCGGCATCCTGATCTTCGGGCAGGTGAACGGCTGGCTCGTCGGCCGGGTCGCCCCCCGAACTCTGCTCAACATCGGCATGGCGTCGTCGGTCACGGCCAGCCTCGTGCTGCTGTTGCTGGTGAGCACCGGGCTGTTCGGGCTGCCCGGCGTGATGGTCGCCTTGTTCGTGGGCGTCTCCAGCCTCGGTCTGGTCATGCCGAACGCGACGACGCTCGCCCTCGCGGAGTATCCGAACGCCGCGGGCGCGGCGTCGGCGCTGCTGGGGACGTTGCAGTTCCTCCTCGGCGCGCTGGCTGCTCCGCTGGTCAGTCTGGGCGGAGAGGACACCGCGCTGCCGATGGCGCTGGTCATGGCCGTCGTCTCGGTGGGCGCGCTGGTCGTCTACCGCACGATGACCCGCCCCATTCCGGCCGAGGAACAGGAGCTCGCGGCCGTGGTCACCGAGCAGACCGGGGCGGAGATCGCCGCGAACGGCGTCCGCTGATTCGCTCGCTCGTGTCGCCGCGTCCCTGATCGGGTTCTCCCGATCGGGGACGCGCGGTCGATACAGTCGGCGCTGTGCGAATCTGTGTGTTCTGCGGGTCGTCGACCGGCCGAGGCCAGGAGTATCTCGACGCGGCGCGCGCGCTGGGGCAGGTGATCTCCGGACGCGGCGCCGAACTCGTCTACGGCGGTGCCGCCGTCGGCCTGATGGGCGCGGTCGCCGACGCGAGCCTCGACGCCGGTGGTCGGGTGATCGGTGTGATCCCCCGCCAGCTGGTGGAACGCGAGATCGCTCACCCGAGGCTGACGACGCTCCACGTCGTCGGCGACATGCACGAACGCAAGGCCATGATGGCCGCGAACGCCGACGCCTTCATCGCCATGCCCGGCGGGGCGGGCACGCTGGAAGAACTGTTCGAGATCTGGACGTGGGGACAGCTCGGGCTGCATGCCAAGCCGATCGGGCTGCTCAACGTCAAGGGCTACTTCGACCCGCTGCGGACGATGATCGAGCATATGACCGGCGAGGGGTTCCTTCAGGACCGGCACCGCGAGGCGCTGCTGGTCGACTCCGATCCCCGACGGCTGCTCGAACGCTTCGACGACTACCGCGCCCCGGGACCGAAGTGGGCGCCTCAGGAGTCCGCCAAGGCGGCCGACCTGTTCGGACTCACGGAGAGGTGATCCGCAAAGGATGACCCTGAGCGGGTGACCGCGATACGCTCGTTGATTATTTGGCGGGCGATGCGTGAGGTGATCCGATGGTGAGCGACGGCGGCCCCGGCACGGTCTCGACACCACACCACTCCGGAGAACCCGGTCCCGATGCGGCGGGACCGCGCTGTCCTTACGCAGGCGGCGCCCCGGCGTCGACGGGCTCCGACACCGCCGACGAGCCACGGTCTCTGCCGTTCCCCGATGCCTTCGGCCTGGACCCGTCCCCGACCTGGGCTGCTCTGCGCGCCGATGAGCCGATCTGCCGGGTGCGGACCCTGACCGGCGACGAGGTATGGCTGGTGACCCGTCATGCCGACGTCCGCGCGGTGCTGGGCGATCTCCGGTTCTCCCGGGCGCTGACCGTACGGCCGGGGGCACCTCGGACCGCCGTGGCCACGCCGAGGGCACAGGCCATGACGGCGATGGACCCGCCGGACCACACCCGGCTGCGCAGGCTGGTCACCAAGGCCTTCACCCACCGTCGGATGCAGCGGATGCGGCCGTGGATCACCGCGACCGCCGAAGCCCTGGCCGACCGCCTCGCCGAGCAGCCGCAGCCGGTGGACGTCAGGGCGCACTTCGCGCTGCCGCTGCCCATCGCCGTCATCTGTGAGCTGCTGGGGGTGCCGGTCGACGATCGCCCGCTGTTCCAGCGATGGTCCGAGCAGATCTACAGCATGGACCCTGCGCGGCGAGGCCAGGTGGAGGCGGACTACGGCAGCCTTGAGCACTACGTCGGCGAGCTGGTCGCCGCGAAGCGCCGAGACCTCACCGAGGATCGTCCGCCCGCCGACCTGCTGGAGGAGCTGATCCTCGTGCGGGACGAACGCGACGCGCTGTCGGAGGACGAACTCGTCTCGCTGGGGCTCACCCTGCTCGTCGCGGGCCACGAGACGACGGCGAACCAGATCGGCAGTTTCCTGATCACCCTGCTGCGGGAGCCCGTCCGGTGGCGGCGACTGGTGTCGGCTCCGCAGGACATCCCGGCCGCCGTCGAAGAGCTGCTGCGGTTCAACAGGCTCGGCGAGACCGGCCAGTACCGAGTGGCGGCGACGGATGTCGAGCTGGCCGGGGTGCGGATTCGCGCAGGCGAGGGGGTGATCGCGGCCATCGGCTCGGCCAACCGCGATGACGCCGCCTTCGAGAGGCCCGACGAACTCCGGCTGGAACGGGCGGACAATCCGCACCTCGCCTTCGGGCACGGCGTCCATCACTGCCTGGGGGCGCCCCTGGCCCGTGTCGAACTCCAGGAGACCCTGCGAGTGCTCACCGCGCGGTTCCCGCGACTGAGCCTCGCGGTGGCTCCGGAGGAGCTCCGCTGGCGGCGCGTGTTGATCAGCGGCGTCGCCGAGCTGCCCGTGTCGCTGTGACTCTCCGAACACGCCACCGGACAGGAACGGTGCAACTGCTCCCTTCGGGTGAGACGCCGGCGCCCGAAAGTCGGTAGCCGGTTGCTGCGTTCACTCGTCGCAACGATCTCTACCAGGCCGTACCGTGAAATCACTCTCCTTCCTGGAGTCGAAGTCGGACGTCGGTTCTCGACATCCGAACCCCATGGCGGGACAGGGACCGCGCCCTTCCCTGTCCCGCCCTTCATGTCCCGCCCTCAAGCCCGGCGCCGTCCCGCCGTCCCGCCGCGCGACCGCCCGCGCGGCAGGCGCATCGCGCGTCGCAGTCGGCCGCTCGCCTGCCGTCGACCGATCTCGATCCCGCATACGGCCTGCCGCGTCGACCGTCGGCGTTGGTCGCCATGCCGAGCAGGCCGTCATGAGCCGTCGACCGCGGGATCGATCGGCTCGGCCGGCGGGAGCCAGCGCGGCCGTCACCACCGCACGGCGCGAGGCGGATCGCCCGGCACCCGGGTGCGTGCCGTCCGGCCCCGCCGTGCCGCCACGATCAGCTGCCGTGTGAGCGGGGTCGGCGGCGAGACACAGGCCGAAGGCGAGCGGATCCGAGGCCGCGAGCGATCGGCGATGCACCCGAACCACGCCGAGACACCACCGTGATCCGCGGTCCGACTCGCTCGAATTCCGGTGGGCAGGTCGAGAGAAGTCGACCCGCGTATTCTCGCAACCGCCGACACTCCCTTGGTACGTCGGGCGGAAAACCTGCTAGGCCGAATCCCACGCCGCGCCGACGGCTCGGAATGAGTCCTCCTATTGAATGCGACGCACCAGCCGGCTAATTCACGGCGAATCGCGCCGCGACACCCGAGGATCGAGCACCGGACCGGCGGAGGGATTCGCGGTGCGGCGCACGGCGACACCGGCGCGGCAGGCCGTGCGGCGCGACACCGGGCACGCGAACACCGCCCTCGCCCCGCACCGGCAGGGCGGCGAGCACCGGCCGCCCCCGTCCGCCGAGATCGCGTCCCGGCGGAGGCCCGCCCCGACAGACGACGACCCGGCCCGCACCGAACCGGGGTGGTCTCGGTGCGGGCCGGATCGTCTCAGCCCAGGCTCACACGGTCGTGCGCGCTGGCGGCCGGCGGTCAGCCCGCCGTGATGCCGTAGGCGCGCAGCATGGTCTGCTCCACGCTGTTGCCCTCGCCGTCGGCGGCGCTCGCCCGAAGCGAGACGAACCCGTCCTCGGCGGGGTGCTCGAGCAGCACGGTCGAGTCCGCGGTCACCTCGACGGCCGTCCAGGTGACGCCGTCGTCGTAGGAGACCTCCATGCTCAACTCGGTCGGCTCGCCGTCCAGGCCGTTCACCTGGACGGCCAGCGGGTACTCGACGCCTGCGGGCGCCTGCCCCAGCTCGTTCACCTCGCCGTCGAATCCGACGCCCAGCAGCGGCAGCGCGCCGGGCAGCTCCGCGTCGACGGTGTCGGAGGAGAAGGTCCACGAGGCGTCGATCTCGGTGCCGTACGCCGACCACGGCAGGTCACGGGTTCCCTCGACGTCCAGGGTGAACACCTCGTCGCCCGCGGGCACCGAGAACAGCGCGCCGCCCAGACCGTCCTGGGTCCCGATGACCTCGCCGTCGTGCGTCAGCGTGGTGGCGCCCGCGATCCGCGTCTCGTCCCCCGCGAGGAGATAGCTCACCGGATCGCCGCTGGGCGCGAACACCCCGGGGCTCACGAAGATCTCGTCCCCGAGCCGCTGGCCCGCGGGATTGGACGCGGTCCCGACTCCGACGCCCAGCGGTGCGCTGTTCCACGTCGCCGTGCTCTCGCCCACCTCGTAGGTCTTCTCCGTGGAGAAGTCCTCGAAGCCGTTCAGGTCGGAGAAGGTGAGGAACTCGATCCAGGTGATGTCGCCCGGGGTGAAGAACTCCAGGCGCTCGGCGGGCAGATCGATCGGGACCGCGATCCCGAAGCCCCCGTTGTCCGCGGGCAGAATGGCCATCGAGCCCCGCGATCCCGACGCCTCGAGGCCTTGGGTCCGGTAGTCGGCCTGCACCCGCGCCAGCTCGGCATCCTTCACGACGAAGCTCGGCGACTCGGGGATCCCCGTCTCCTCGAACACGAGGTTGTAGCCGTACACCTCGTCCGCGCCCTCGGGCGAGCCGAGCATCGGCCGAAAGACGAAGCGCATGCCGCTGTCGCCGACGTCGCCCGTCGGCACGGCGTACTGGTCGACCGAGTCGAGGTCGAAGGAGCCGACGACGTTCTGGCCGACGACCATGTCGACGACGGTCGCCTCCACGATGGTCTCGCGTTCCGTCTCGGCGGTCAGCAGGACGCCCTGTGTGCCGTCGAGGGTGATCGTCGCGTCCGAGGTGACGTCGACGCCCAGTTCGACCACGTGGGTGACCGCGCCGCCGACGATCTCACCGTCCTCCTCGAACTCCTCATCGAGGACCCCGAGGACGTCGTAGGTGCCTGCGGGCAGACGGGCCGTGAAGTCGCCGTCGGCGCCCGAGCCGATCAGGACGCTGTCACCGGTCGCGCGGTCGGCCGCGAGAATGAGGGGATACTCGGCGGGGGCACCGGACTGCGTCACGGCCTCGATCGACAGGTCGTAGCTCTCGGGCTCGACGAACGCGCCCGCCGCCGTGGACACCGTCGTCTCGCCGTCGACGCTGGTGGCCAGCACCGAGCCGCCGAAGAAGCCGGTCTGCTCGTTGACGGAGGGGTCCACGGTCAGCTCGACGGTGGCCTCGCCGCCCGCGGGCACGGTCACCTGGTCGGCGCTGAGGCTGAACAGCCCGTCGGGGGCCGCGGCTCCGTCCGGTCCGAGCGGCTCGAAGGTCAGGTCGAAGGTGACGTCCTCGCCGCCGGTGTTCCGGTAGGTCAGCTCGTGCGTCACGGGCTCCTCGGTCTGGGGGTAGGGGAACACGCCCAGGCTCAACGAGGAGGGCGAGGCCAGGACCTCGGTCGACACCGCGGCGGCGAGGTCGAGTCGGCCCGCGCCCTGCGCGGTGACGCCGATGCCCTCCAGGGGCACCGACGATCCCGTCAGCGCGGCCTTCAGCTCCTCGGCCTGCCAGTCCGGGTGCTGCGCGGCCAGCACGGCCGCCGCGCCCGCCACATGCGGCGACGCCATGGAGGTGCCGCTCAGCGAGGTGTAGTCGCCGCTGCCGGGCGTGCCCGCGGCGCGGGCGGAGAGGATGTCAGAGCCGGGCGCCGCGATCTCCGGCTTGATCGCCTTGTCGCCGACCCTGGGCCCGCGACTGGAGAAGGAGCTCAGCTCGTCGGACTTGGTGACGCTCGCGACCGCCAGCGCCGCATCGGCGGAGGCCGGGTTGCTCACCGTCTCGTCGGCGCCGAAGTTGCCCGCCGCGATCACGTAGAGCACGCCGCTCTGCTCGGTGAGGGCGTTCACCGCCAGCGACATCGGGTCCGTGCCGTCGGTGGGCCCGCCGCCGAGACTGAGGTTCGCGGCGTCGACGCCCTGCTCGGCCGCCCACTCCATCCCGGCGATGATCGCGTCCTCGGTGCAGAAGCCGTCGTCGCCGCACACCTTGCCGATGAGCAGTTCCGCATCCGGAGCGACGCCTCGGTGAGCGCCGTCCGAGGCCGCGCCCGTGCCCGCGATCGTCCCGGCGACGTGCGTGCCGTGGCCGTCGCCGTCCTTCGGCCCGTCGGGGTTGCCGGTGAAGTCCTCGGCGGCGACGACGACGTCCGCGAGGTCGGGGTGCTCGGCGTCGATGCCTGTGTCGAGCACGGCCACGGTCGCCCCCGCACCGGTGAATCCGCCCTCCCAGGCCTCGGGCGCGCCGATCTGCGCGTTGGACTCCTCGTCCATGACGCGGGCACGACCGTTCAACCAGACTCGTTCGACGCCGCCCGCGAAGGTGGTCTGCTCGGCACCGAGCACGTCCCAGACCTCCTCGGCGGAGTCCGGGTCGGTCCGCACCGCGACGCCGTCCAGGCTGGGCAGCTCACGGACGACCTCGGCGCCTGCCACCGACAACGGATCGGCGAGGGTGCGTTCGGCTCCGGGCGTGTAGGACAGGATCAGCGGCAGCGGACCCGAGTCGCCGAAGCCCTGCTCGATCAGGCCGGTGACGTCGAAGAGCCGTTCATCGAGTCGACCCGCCTGGATCAGGCCGAGCGCGTCGGAGGGAATGACCGAAAGCCGGTCAGCCCTGACGATCCGGTGGAAGGTGACGGACTCGCGTCCCGCGCCGGGCAGCACCGTGACGGTCGGCAGGCCGTTCGACGTCGCGGCGACTCGCAGCTGGTCGCCCGTGATCAGGGTGAGGATCTCGGAGCGCGCGCTCGCGAAGGCCTCGGCGCCTCCGGAGGTCTCCTGTGCGCCTGCCTGCACCGTCCCCGCGGTGAGGCCCGCGCTCAATGCCAGTCCTAACACCACTGCCGATACTTTTCTGCTCTTCATTGACACCGTCCCCTCGATCGACCGTTCGGCCGCCATGTTCTGACCCTTTTGCCGGACAGTTCAATGGTGATCGTTCAGTCGGCAATCAGTAATTAACGAACTGATCACGAACATAGCGTCGGATACACATCGAAGAGAGACGATGGTGATATAGATCACTTCTTATAAAGGATATACAACCATAGTGCGAGAAATGCGTCGTGACCTCTCCGAAACAGGACGGTGCCCGGTCGACCGACCGTCGACCGGGCACCGTCCTGGGCGGAGTGGGCGGCTCAGGCGCCCGCGCCCTCCGGAGAGGACTCGGCGGGCGCGGCGTCCGCCGCGGCGTCGGCGTCGCCGGACCGCTCGGCCGACTCCGTCTCCGTCTGCGACGCGGGCTCGTCGAGGTCACCCAGCAGGCGCCGGGCCTCCTCCAGCTCGGCCTGAAGCTGCTCCACCTTGGCACGCTGCTGCTCACGCGCGGCGTCGAGCACCGGCTGCACCGCGGCGTCGGCCTCGGGATGCAGGATCTTCACGGCCTGCGCCACGGCACTCATGCTGATCGTCGTCGGCTTGAGCGCCTTCTTCGCGCCGACGGTCACCTCTGCCGTCCACAGCCCTTCGGCAGTGGAGGTGAGGACGATCGTCGCCGCGGCACCCGGCTTCGCTCGCTTGCCTGCGGCAGGCTTACGAGTCGCGGTCGGCTCGGTCACTGAATCTCCGTTCTCCGTGCTGGATCGAGACTTGGCACCCCGGCTCGTCGGCGCAGGCGGCGGCTCGGGCGTCCAGACCGGCTCGATCGGGCCGGGGGCCGTCGGCCCGTCGGACTGCACAGGCTCCGGCGTGTCCGGCTTGCGCGGCTTGCGAGCCGGCTTGGTGAGTGTCACCTCGGCAGCCGAGAACGAGAGCACATCCTGCGAGCCGGTGGGGCGAACCTGGATGAACTCCCCTTCGGCGGGCTCGTCGAGAGCCGTCACCTTGCCGGATCGACCGGACTCGACGCCGACGGCGCGGGAGGTGAACCACACCATGGGTGGGCGCCCCGCCGCGAGTTCCGTCGCTAAGTATTCAAGGTCCTGCTCGGACAGCACTCGGGGCATCGTCTCTCCTTGATCAACAATTAGCCCTATCAGGTTGCCTTATCGCACTGACAGGAACGTCACGTGGTCGACCGGAGTCGGCGATACTCCGATCAGCCCAGTGACCGATGGACCGTTTCGCCTACGCCCCGTCGTGCGAAGGGCGCAACGCCGTCGGACGATAGGCCCATGCGGAAAGCGAGCCACCAGGCCGACGGGGCGCAGGCCTCCTCTCATCTCGTCGCCGAGTACGCCTCGGACGGCGACGACTGGACCGTCACCGTCTCGGACGGGGTCCAGAGCCGCAGCGTGCACGCGGTCGACATCCTCACCGCCCGTGAGGCCGCCGACCGACTCGCCCGCGAACTTCACGCCGGAGAAGGAGACCCCACCGTCGTGCATCTGCTGGACGGGGACGCGCTGGCGTTCACCTCCGCGTACCTCACCGCCCGACACTTGACGCCCAGGTCCGACGAATCCCGGATCACCGAGCGGGCCGAGGCCGCCGACGAGCTTCCGGCCGACGCCGCGGCGGCCGAGGAGAAGACCGCGGGCGCGACACCACGCAAGAAGAAGGACACCGCATCACGGCGCCGTCGCGGCAGCCGCACCACGGCGATGCCCGTCGAGGCCGCCGCGCCGGAATCGACGTCCGACGACGCCGCCGATTCGGCGACCGGGTCGGACGATACCGAGCGACCGGCGGCCGACTCGGCGTGAGGACGGTGGCGTTCGGGGGCCGCCGCACCCCCGAACGCCGCTCATCCGACGTCAGCGGAAGAGCCTGCGCAGAACGGCGAGCACGACCAGAGCCGCGATCACCATCACTGAGATTCGGACCTTGGGATCGTCGAACTTCGCGAGCACACTGCTCTGTGCGGTCTCGACGAACCGCTTGGGATGGGCACGAGTGCTCAGCTCGTCCAGGGTCTCGGCCAGCGCGTCGCGGGCCTGCTCGATGTCACGTTCGATCTCTTGGGGATGGCGGGCCACGTCTCCTCCTCGCACCGATGCGGCGCGGACAACGTTAGATCACCAGCTCGCATGCCACGACGGGACGGTTGACAGCCGTATCGAAACACTGTTTCATAACGGCGTTATCAGCGCGCGACGCGCCCACCACGCCCATCAGGGGGATCAAGGCTCATGACGACGACGCTCCAGCCGCACACTCGGATCATCGCGGGCCTGGTCCTGCTCACCGTGGTGGGCATCGCCGTAGGCGGCTGGTTCATGACCCGCATCGTCACGGGGCGGGTCGCGATGACCGACTTCCAGAAGTCCTTCGCCCGCGCCGGACACGGCCACGCGGGCGTGCTCGTGATCCTCAGCCTCGTCGGACTGCTCTACGCGGACACGATGACCGGCGTACTCGGCTGGTCCGCCCGACTCGGCCTTCCGCTCGCCGCCGCCCTGATGTCCGGCGGCTTCTTCGCCGCCTCGGCGGGCAGCGGGCGCACCAGCCCCAACAAGGCCGTCGTGCTGCTCTGGGCAGGAGCGCTCTGCCTGGTCGTCGGCGTCGTCAGCCTCGGCATCGGACTGCTCACCGGCTCCGGCGGCTGAGCAGGGCGAGCATGGAGCCGAGATCGGCCACCCGGTAGGCTTCGAGACCGGTGTGAGCCGGTCCACGGCACACGCTCACGGGGCCGTGGCCCAATTGGCAGAGGCACACGGTTTAGGTCCGTGCCAGTGTGGGTTCGAGTCCCACCGGCCCCACCGCGTCGGTCGTCATCCGCAGGAGCGGGACAGGACGACGGAAATGCTCGTGGCCGCCCTGAGCCTCGGCGGCGTTCGTCGTGCCGTTTGAGCGCCTGTCCTGTCTCACGGGAGCGGCCGGGTCCACGCCGCAGGCAACGCACGCCGCCCGCCCGGAGCCGAGTGCGCGGTCCGACCGATCCCGACGCACCGGCGGGTCCGGCACCCCGACGGTGAATCGAGCCGTGGCGGGCAGGACCGTCGAAGCCGGCCGGACGACGGCGTCGGGCTCACCGCGAGTGCGTCGCCACGATGTCGAGCAGCGCGTCGGCGAGGGTGTCGATCTGTGCGGCGGCGGCCGCATAGGCCGGGTCGCCCCGACCCGCCGGGTCCGCGAGGTCGATCTCCGCCGCGGGCATCGGCAACGGCGGGGAGGCGAGCAGTCCCGCCAGGTCGGTCTCCGGTGCCGCGGCCCGCGCCCTGGCCACGAACTCGGCCCAGACGACGATCCGAGCGGCGAGGTCGCCCGCGTCGGCGTCCGCGTCCGTCGCGGGCAGGAACTCGGCGCACACCAGCTCGCGGTGCGCGACGGTGGCGCAGAGGATCAGGTCCGCCGATCGCACCAGGTCCGCCGTGGCCTGCACCGCACGGCGGTCGGCCGCCACGTCGATGTCTCGGGCGCGCAGCACCGCGACGGCGGGCGGGGCGATCGTGTCCTCGGCACGAACTCCGGCCGAGGACACGTCGACTCGGAGGCCCCTGGCCTGCGCCTTGGCGGCGGTGATCGCCGCCGCCATCGGGGAGCGGCAGGTGTTGCCTGTACAGAGGAAGAGGAGGCGCATCCGCACAACGCTATTCGAGCGGCTCGGCGGGTCGGCCGACCGGCAGGTCGGTGACGGCGGCCGGGTCGGTCGGGCGGGGTGCCGTCCGCGCGGTCCTCGCCGGGCGGACGTCCTCGGCTCGCCGTGCCGCACCACGGTCATGGGCAGGGGTGGGACCGGGTAGTCGGTCCGCGGCGAGCCGAGGAGTCGGCGCCGGGCGAGATTCGGCGGGGCGGGACGAGTACACACGGTTCGGCTCTACCGACTCGTCACCGCCGGGCCGATACGGTGTCCGGCCGTGGGGAGGCTCAGCAGTACAGGTTCTCGCCAGGGGTGGTGCCGAGGATCGCGGTGAAGTTCCGGTAGGCGCTCACCCTGGCCTCGACCTGCGCCGGATTGCCGCCGTTGCACTCGATGCTGCCGTTGATGCTGCGAATGGTCTCGCCGAAGCCGTGACCGTTCACGATGGACTCGTGGGCGGGGCGATGTCCCGCGCCGGGCTGGGTGTTCCAGAACCAGAGGGCGGTCTGCCAGGACACGGCCGCGTCGTTCTGAACCAGCCACGGGTTGTTCAGCAGGTCGATGCCGAGCGCGTCGCCCGCCGCCTTGTAGTTGTAGTTCCAGCTGAGCTGGATCGGGCCCTTGCCGTAGTAGGCGGCCTGCCCCGCCGGGCAGCCGAAGGGCTGACTCCAGTCGCAGTAGTGCGGGTAGTTGGCCTCGTTCTGTTCGACGATGTGGACCAGCCCGCCGGTCTCGTGGTCGACGTTGGCCAGGAACGCCGCGGCCTCCCGTCGGCGGGTCGTCTCGTCGCCGGTGTTGGTGAAGCCGGGGTACGAGCCCAGCGCCGCCGTCAGCCCGCCGTAGGTGTAGAAGGGGTTCCGGTTCGGGAACATCTGGTTGAACTGAGCCTCGCTCACGATGAACGACTGCTCCACCGCCGTCGAGTTCGCCTCGGGCGACGGCGCCGCCGCGGAGGCGACGACCGTCGGCACCCCGACGGTCAGCGCGCCCGCAAGGGCTAAGGAGGCCAGTGCGGCCAGGAGACGCTTCCTCGGCATGTGATCGCTCCTTCATTCGGTGCGAAGCGCACCCGGTGAGCGCCGATGCGGATCGCCATACCGAGTACGTCGCTGGAGGTAGCCGGATGGAACGACTACCAGGGAACCGGATTGGTCTACACCAGTCAAGGAAAGAACGAGATTGAACCGAATCTGGTGATCTCCTCACCGCCAAGCGGTCTCCCGGCACGGCCCAGCGGTCGCCGCCGCACGCCGCGAGCACCCGCCGCCGAGTCGATCACTCGGGTCTCGGCCTGACTGCCTGCCCGGGCGCACGGCCCCGGCGCCGATGCCGACCGGCGGGAACCAGACCGCGATGCCCGACGTCCCAGGCCTGCACTCGAACGACCGCCATGAGCGTTCGAGCACAGCGGAACGTCGATTCGAAAGGCCTGCGCAGATGCCCCGTGTCCATCCCGGAGTCCTCATCGGAGTGAGCATCTGGCGGCTGCTGATCGTCGCGAGCGCCTTCACGGGATTCTGGCTCTACTACGGCGGCCACCTGCCGAACCTGACCTTCCTCACGCAGCTGGGCAACCTCTTCACCAGCATCGTGTACCTGGTCCTGCTGCTCTATCCGCTGTTCACCGGCGGACGCCGACACGAGCCGGCCTCCTCGTGGATTCGAGGCGCCACCACCGTGTTGATGACGCTCGTCGGCGGCACCTATCTCACGATGATGAGCGGCAGCCTGACACACCCGCGCGACCTGCTCACCCACGCGGTCACCCCGTTGCTCGTACTCGTCGACTGGGCGGCGGTCGGCCGGGGGCAGCAGCGCACCCGCTGGTGGCATCCCCTGACCTGGCCGGTGTTCCCGCTGCTCTACATCGTCTGCTACGTCACGGCGGGATGGGACAACTACCCCTTCCTCGATCCGCGAGACGGCGGATTCGCCGGCGTCGTCGTCGGATTCCTGGTCGGACTGATCGTGGTCGGCTACGTGCTCTACGGACTCGCCGCACTCGTGGGCGCGATCCGGCGGAGCGTCGCACCCGACGCGCCCGGCGGCACGGCCCCGCCGGGACATCACCCGCCGCATCCCGGCGGCGGCCCGCAGCGGTTCGGCCCGCCGCCGTCGGGCTCCCCCCAGCCCGATCCGCCCCAGTTCGGCTCACCCCGGTCGGGCCCGTCGCAGTACGGCCCCCCGCCGGGGCCGGCCGGGGCGCCGCCGCGGCCACCCGGCGATCCCCGACTCCCGGCGGGCGGCCTGCCGCCGTTCGCGGGCGGCGGTGGGCCATCACGGCCACCGCAGGACGGGCGGCCGCCGTTCACCCCGGTCACGGGCTCGCCATGGCCGCCGTCGGGCGGCCGGCCGAGGCCGGGACAGCCCGGCGGAACACCGCCGCAGCCGGGACCGCCTCCGCCGAGTCACGGCGGGTCACCTCTCCCACCGCGGTGAGCGAGCCGCCGACGCCACTCCCCGATCCGCGTCGCACCGTAGTCGTATCGTGACCCATAGATCACCCGTCGGACGGTGCAGCGGCTACCCTTCCCGGTCCTAAGGTGACCTTTTCTTCTCTCCGGGGGGCGCGAAGAATGCAGGGCGAGGGTGACTCGAACGAGGATTCAGCGATCGACCCGACAGGCGATCCCGCCGAGCGCCCCGCAACCGAGACGCCCGATGACGAACCGGCCGCGCCCGAGCAGGCACCACACGACTCAGGACGGGACGAGCCGAGACCGCGGGTCGGGGAGTCGAGCAGCTCGGGGCCGAACGAACCGCGACCCGCCGACGATGCCGAAACCGATGCCGGCGCCGCTCCGTCGGACGCAGGCGATCCCGTCGCCGACCTGACGCTCCGACGGCGAGCGGAGCGCGGGGTCCGTTCGTGGATTCGCGGTGCCGGACGGGGGCTCCGCAAGGCCACGCCGTACGGGATCATCGCGTTCCTGGCCGCCTCCGCCGTCGCGCCGATCGCCGCGCCCTCTCTCGAGACGACCGAGGAGTTCTCCGCCGCGCTCGATCAGCTCGGCAACATGGGCAGTGGCTACCTCGGGGACGTCCTCGCCGACACCGCCGACCGGATGCGTGACCGAGGCGGGGGGTCCGACGACGCGGAACCTCCGTCGGAGGCCGCCTGGCGGGAGGCCGTCGCCGAGGCGGTCGCCCCGCTGCTGGCCGCCACCGATGAACAGGGCCGGGCGATCCGAGCCGAGATCACCGCGCTGCTGCGCGCGGTGAACGCCGTCCCGGTGGCCCTGGCCGAGGCGACCGGCGAGCTGCACCGCGACCTGACCAGCGCGATGGCCGCTGCGGGCGGCCGGTTCGACGAACTGAGCTGGCTGCTCACCGATGCCCAACGGCTGTTGGCAGAACTGGTCGTCGTCCAACGTCAGCAGACCGATCTGGCGATGCGCACCCTGTTCGAGGTGACCGAGACCCGCCGCCGGGCACTCGCACCGCCCCGCCGACCGGCGGCCCCCGGCACGCCGCGGCCGGAGCCGTCGGCGGGTCCCGGTGCCGATGCCGGGGGGCCCGCGGGCCGAGCCGGCTCGTCGGCTCCGGACGCCGAAGCCGACGAACCGATCGACGCGCCGACCCCGTTCCCCGGCCTCACCAGTTTCGGCATCGCCGACGCCGAATGGTTCTTCGGTCGCGAAGAGCTGGTCACGCTGTTGCTCAGCAGGCTCGCCGAGCAGCTGGACGGCGGCGGCCCGCTGCTGGTGGTCGGCGACTCCGGCGCGGGGAAGTCCTCCCTGCTCGCCGCCGGGCTGCTGCCCGCCGTGGCCGACGGCGGGCTCCCGGTCGAGGGCGCGGGCTCCTGGCCGTGGCTGCGGATGACGCCCGGCCGGACGCCGCTGGCCGAGCTGGTCGGCCGGACGGCCGCGCTGGCACGGGTGTCGGCGGCGCGCGCGATCTCGGACGTGCGGGCGGAGCCGTCGGCGTTCGGCGCGCTGGCCGTGCAGGCCGCCGTGACGGCGGGTCGTCCCGACGCCCGGCTGCTGATCGTCGTCGATCAGCTCGAAGAGCTGTTCACCCTGTGCACCGATCCGGCGGAGCGGGCCGCCTTCGTCACGGCGTTGACCACCGCGGGCTCGGCGCTGGTCGTGGCGGCCGTCCGGGCCGACTTCCTCCCGGACTGCCTGCGGATCGACCGGTTGGCCGCGCTGCTGAGCGAGGGTCACGTCTCGGTCACCGCCATGCGACGCGCCGGGTTGCGCAGTGCGATCGTCGAGCCCGCCGCCCGCGCGGGCATCGAGCTGGAACCGGGCCTGACCGAGCTGCTGCTCGCGGAACTGGTCGGCGATCACGGCAGGCCGCCGCCTGCGGGCGCCCTGCCCCTGCTCGCCCACAGCCTGCGGACGACCTGGCTGCGCGGCGGGGGCCGCCGCATGACCGTCGCCGATTATCGCGCGGCGGGCGGCATCCACGGCGCGGTGGCCGAGACCGCCGAGCGCATCCACCAGGATCTCGACGAGACGGATCGCGGTGTCCTGCGCACCACCATGCTGAGTCTCGTCGCCCTCGCCGAGGGCGACCGGCCGGTCCGCCGCCGGGTTCCGCGCTCCGCCGTGCCCGACTGGCTGCTGACCAGGCTGGTCACCGCGCGACTGGTCACCGCGGGCGACGAGAGCGTCGAGTTCGCACACGAGATCCTGCTGTCGGCGTGGCCCCGGCTGGCGGGCTGGGTGCGGGAGGACCGAGCGGGGCTGGTGATCCGCCGCAGACTCGACGACTCGGCCCGCTACTGGGCGGAGTCCGGGCAGGACCCGAGCGGTCTCTATCGCGCGGGCAGACTGGCCACCGCCCGGGAATGGGCGGCGGGACGGGACGACCTCACCGAGGAGGAGCGTCGCTTCCTCGACGCGAGCACGGCGGCGGAGCGAGCCGAGCGGCTGGCCGAGATGCGGGTCACTCGTCGGCTTCGCGGCCTGGTCACCGGGCTCGCCGTCCTACTGGTGGTGGCGGTGGCCGCCGGCGGGCTCGCGTGGCGGTCGAATCTGGAGAGCGAGGCGCAGCGTCGTATCGGTCAGTCCCGCCAGTTCGCCGCCCAGACCATGACGGCCCTGGACGTCAATCCCCGCCAGTCGATGCTGTTCGCGTTGGCCGCGCTGCGGGCGGCGCCGACCGTGGAGGCGCGAGGCGCGGTGCTGGCCGCTCGACGCACCGACTACGCGGGACGCTACGGCGCCGACGAGCCCCAGTCCGCGTGGGCGGTGGCCGCGTCCGGCGAGACCCGCCGGATCGCCGTCGGCAGACCGGACGGCGTGCTCGACGTCTATGACGCCGACAGCAGGGAGCTGGTCGCATCCGAGTGGGACTGCCACACGGCGGACATCCTCGGCACGGCGTTCTCCGCCGACGGGGAGTTGCTGGTCACCGGATCGCTGGAGCCCGACGGCCTCTGCGTCTGGGACATGCGACGCGAGGTCCTGCTGCGGCACCTGCCCGGTTACGGCGTCGTGGACGTGCGGCTGGACGGCGGCGCGATCGCCGCGACCGGCGGTGCGGCGGGCGACCGGCTGACGGTCTGGGAGCCGCGTTCCGGCGAGGTGCTTGCCGAACTGCCGATCAGCGCCCCGCCCACGAGCATCGCGTTCTCCCCCGGCGGTCATCGACTCGCCGTGGGGTTCGGCGACGGAAGCGCGCTGTTATGGGAGCCTGAGACAGGCGTCGAGCCCGTTCCGCTCGACGGCCACGCCGCCCCCGACGGAGCCGAGCGTGCGGGCGGCGAGATGGTGACCGTCGCCTTCGCCCGCGACACCGGGATGCTGGCCACGATGGGTCCGGACGGCCTGATCCTGCTGCGGGACGGCATGACCGGCGAGATCGTGGACGAGTTGCGTGAGTCCTCGGGAACCGGGGGCCCGTTCGCCTTCAGTCCCGACGGCTCGATGCTGGCCACGGGCGTGGGCAGCACCGTACGGCTCTGGTCGATCCGATCACGGACCTGGGAACCGGTGACGATCCAGTTCGCCACCGCCTGGGACGTCGACTGGTTGAGTCACACCGATCTGATCGTGACCACCCTCGATCGAGGGACGTTCCGCCGCAACATCACGCCTCGGGTGTTGTCGGGCGGCGACGAGCCGTTGGCCGGCGGCGACTTCTCTCCCGACGGCGACGTCCTGGCGGCCGCGGACGCCCTCGGCGCCGTGCGCTTCTGGAACCCGGCCGAGGGGTCGCTGGTGGCCGAGTCCGCCGGGGACGGCGGTCCGGCCATGGTCGCCTACGATCCCGGCGGCGGGCACGCGGTGGGCCGGTCGGACGGGACCATCTCGCTGCACGGTCCCGACGGCGAGGAGTACGAGAGGTGGACCGCCGAGCCCGGTGTGCCGGTGGCGGAACTCCGATTCTCGCCGGATGGATCGCGTCTCGTCGCGATCACCGATGATCGGGTGGAGTCGGTCGTGACGGGGAACGCCCCGAAGCTGTGGATGTGGCGGGTCGGCGTGGCGGCTCCGCCTCGGGTCCGCGAACTGTCGGGGATGGCCGACGTCCAGTTCCTCCGCGACGGCACCGAGCTGGTCGTGTCCGACGACGTGAGCAACGACGCCGACCGCGCCGATGACCCGCCGATGCGCATCGAAGTGCTGTCTGCCGAGGACCTGACTCTCCGGCACGTCGTCACAGCGGATGAACCGACCGTCATCGACATCGCGGTCTCCCCGACGGCGCACTCGGTGATCAGCGCCCACGACGACGGCCGCCTGCGTGAATGGGACCTGACCGACGGCGCGCTGCTGCGCACCTTCGCCACGCATCCCGTTCCCGTCCGGGGTCTCGCGATCTCGGAGAACGCCGGCCTGATCGCGACGATCTCCCCGGACGATCGCGTGATCCGACTGTGGGACCTGGACTCCGGTGAGCTCTTCGCCACCCTGAGCGGCCATCAGAACAGCATCAACCAGGTGCTCCTCGTCGAGGATCCCACGGGCGGGACGACCCTGGCGGGTCTGGGGGAGGCGGGGGCGGTGAGCCTCTGGCGGTTGGACGTCGACGATGCGGCGGCGGAGCTCTGCGCCGCGCTCGCGGGTCCGGACCTGGCCGGGGAGTGGGCGGCCCTCGACGTCCCCGAGCCGCCCTGCCCCTGATCGCCGTAGGCTTCCGCGCCGCGTGGACGCCGAAGACGGGCACGACGGCACGACGGGACCGTGCCCGCCCGCGGCCTGTGGCCCGCCCGTAGCCGGGAGACCATGCCGGCGAAAAGGTGGATCACACCGGACGACGGATCCGGCCTGGTGTCCCTCGTGATCGAGCCACGTCCCGTCCGCCCGGTGGAGCAGCGCCGCCGGCATCGGCTGCCCCGGCCTCTCCACCCCACAGCGACGACACGAACCCCGGACACCGCAGCACGGTCGGTGCCGCGGCCGTCTTCGAGCCGAGTCCCCTCGAGCCCGCGCGTCGGAAGGACGCGCGGGCTCGCAACCGGCCGCCGACGACCGACGATGGGGAGCCCGACGGCGCGGCCGTCTCTCGACGGCCCCGATGTCGGCGTTCGAAGCCCGCCGCCTCAGCCGGTCGGCGGAACCGCCGGGGGCACCGCGTTGTCCGCGATCACCGAGGCGAACCGACGGCCGCTGCTCTTCACGGTCCGCCGCTGGGTCTGGTAGTCCACGTGGACGAGTCCGAACCGCTGGCTGTACCCGGCGGCCCACTCGAAGTTGTCCAGCAGCGACCAGGCCAGGTAGCCCCGGACGTCCGCGCCCGCCTCGATGGCGGCGTGCACGGCGCGCAGGTGCTCCAGCAGGTAGTTCTCGCGGTCGGGGTCGACCACGCCGCCGTCGTCCTCCACACGGTCCGGCCACGCGGATCCGTTCTCGGTGACCATCAACGGCACCTCGGGATAGTCCCGGCTCACCCGCACCAGCAGGTCTCGGAGCCCGGCGGGCTCCTGCTCCCAGTCGAAGCCGGTGAGCGTGCCGCGCGGCGGCAGGTGCCGGACACCGCGCAGGCCGGGCATCCCGCCCGCCACGGACTCCGGATCGGCGGGCGCGACCCGACTCGGGCTGTAGTAGTTGATGCCGAGCAGGTCCAGCGGCGCGGCGATCAGCTCCTCGTCACCCGCTCGCACCGCGGTGTCCCAGTCCCCCAGCCAGCTCACGTCCGCCAGCACGTCCGCCGGGTAGGCGCCGCGCAGCAGCGGGTCCAGGAAGAACCGGTTCTGCAGGCCGTCGACCCGCCGGGCCGCCTCGCGATGCGCCTCGTCGTCCTCGTCCACCCGCACCGAGGCGAGGTTGAGCACGATGGAGAGTCGATGACGCTCGCTCATCGAGGCACGCAGGGTCGACGCCGCCAGGCCGTGTCCGAGGAGCAGGTGGTGAGCGGCGGTGAGCGCCGCCCTGGCATCGGTCAGACCCGGCGCGTGCAGGCCGGTGAAGTGACCGAGGTAGGCCGAGCACCACGGCTCGTTCAGCGTCGTCCAGTGAGCGACACGGTCGCCGAGCCGCGCGAAGACCTCTCCGGCGTAGTCGGCGAAGCGGTGGGCGGTGTCGCGGTTCCGCCAGCCGCCGGTCTCCTGCAACGCCTGCGGCAGGTCCCAGTGGTACAGCGTGAGCATCGGGTCGATGCCCGCTGTCAGCAGCTCGTCGACCAGCCGGTCGTAGAAGTCCAGTCCCCGCGGCTCCAGCGTGCGACCGTCCGGCTGCACCCTCGGCCAGGCGACCGAGAAACGGTAGACGTCGATGCCCAGCTCCCGCATCAACGCCACGTCCTCGGGATACCGGTGGTAGTGGTCGCAGGCCCGCTCGCCGCTGTCGCCCGCGTGCACCCGGCCGGGCTCCGCGGCGAAGACGTCCCAGATGGACGGGCCCCGGCCGTCCTCGGTCACCGCGCCCTCGACCTGGTAGGAGGCGGTGGCGGTCCCCCACCGGAAGTCGGCGGGGAAGACCAGCGACCCGGGGGTCGCGACGGCGCCGGAGGTCGCGGCTCGGCCCGCCGAATTCGTTACGGCCATGTTCTCCTCATCCCTTCACAGCGCCTTGCATGACTCCGCCGACGATGTAGCGGGCCAGCAGGATGAACAGCACGACGACCGGGAGGACGCCCAGCGTCGCCCCGGTCAGCATGAGCGAATAGTCGGTGAAGTACCCGCTGGCCAGGTTGGACAGCACGATCTGCACCGTCGGGCTCTCGTTGGGGTCGAGCACGACCAGCGGCCAGAAGAAGTCGTTCCAGGCCGTCATGAACGTCAACATCGCCAGCACGGCGGCCTGCGGACGCACGGCGGGCAGCGCCACCGTCCAGAAGGTCCGCAGCACCGAGCAGCCGTCGACCCTGGCCGCCTCGATCAGCTCGTAGGGCACGGTCTCCTCGCACGCCTGGCGCATCCAGAACACGCCGAACGCGCTGACCAGCGCGGGGACGATCACGGCCTCCAGCCGGCCGTACCAGCCCAGCTCGCTCATCAGCATGTAGAGCGGGATGATGCCGAGCTGCGTGGGCACCATCATCGTCCCCACGACGAGCACGAACAGCCAGCGGCTGCCGGGGAAGCTCAGCCGGGCGAAGGCGAAGCCCGCCAGAGCGGAGAGGAACACGTTGGAGGCCGCGACCGTGGTCGCCACGATCAGCGAGTTCTGGATGGCCAGCCAGAAGTCCACCGTGTCGAAGACCCGGCTGATGTTCTCGAACAGGTTGCCGCCGGGCAGCATCGGCGGCGTGGCCTGGGCCACCGCGCTGTTGTCCCGGCTCGCCACGACGAACGACCAGTACAGCGGGAAGATCGAGGCCACCGCCACGGCGGACAGCACGCCGTAGACGAGCAGGCCGGGCCTGCCGCCGCCGCGCCGGGAGTCCTCGGAGCGCGGCCGGGCCCGGCGTACGGGCGGGGTGGGGGTCATCGTCGCCATCTCGTCGGCACGCCCCTTCAATCCTTGGACGCGATGCGTCGAGACAGTCGGTAGTTGAACACGGCGAAGACCAGCACGATCAGGAACAACGCCCAGGCGATGGCGGAGCCGTAGCCCGCGTCACCGAGCCGGACGCCCTCCTCGTAGAGGTACATGGTCACCGTCTGGAACTCGCGGGAGTTGCCGCCGACGCCTGCCGTCCCCTTGGGATCGAAGAGCTGCGGCTCGGCGAAGAGCTGCAACCCGTAGATGGTGGACACCAGCACCGTGAAGATGATCGTCGGGCGGATGCTGGGCACCGTGATCGCCCAGAAGGTCCGCCACCGGGACGCCCCGTCGATCTCCGCCTGCTCGTACAGCTCGCGGGGGACGGACTGCATCGCGGCGAGGTAGATCAACGCGTTGTAGCCGGTCCACCGCCACATGACCATGACGCTGATCGCCAGGTGAGAGGCCCAGGTGCCGGAGCGCCAGTTGATCGGGTCGATGCCGACCCAGCCCAGCACGTGATTGACGACGCCGTAGTCGCGCCCGAAGAGCTGGGCGAAGACCAGCGCGACCGCGACCACCGACACGACGTTGGGCAGCAGCACCCCGGCTCGCCAGAAGGTACGGCCGCGCAGCCGTCGATCCAGCAGTGCCGCCAGCCCCAGCGCGGCCAGCAGCTGCGGCACCGTGGAGATCAGGAAGATGCTCAGCGTGTTGAACAGCGCGTTCCAGAAGTTCGGGTCGCCGAGCAGCCTGGCGAAGTTCGCCAGGCCGACGAAGCCCTGATCACCCAGGACGACGTGCCAGTCGTGCAGTGACACCCAGCCGGTGTAGAGCAGCGGGAACAGCCCGAAGCCCAGGAACACCGCGAAGAAGGGCAGGATCAACAGGTACGGCGTGCCCTTGAGATCCCAGCGGGCCAGCCGATCCCGCCACGATTCACGCTTCGGGCCGGGCTCGCCGCCCGCCGGAGACGACGCCTTCGGCGTCTCCGGCGGCGAGGTCGACGCAACCATCATCAGTTCTCCCGATCAGGGTCCGAGGCGACCTCTCTCAGCCCAGGTCCCGTTCGGCCTGCTCCAGCGCGTCGGCGAGGGCCTCGTCGGCGCTCTGCACGCCCTCCTCCACCCGGCCGAGGGCCTCCTGGAACCGGCTGCGCACCGAGAAGTCCCGGGTGCCCCGGTAGTTGGGCGCGAGACTGTCGGCCGAGGCCGCGAAGATCTCGCCGACCGGAGCGTCGTTGAAGTACTCGTTGACGTCGCCGAGCACCTCCGGATCGCGGTACACCTCCGGCTGGCTCGGCAGGATGCCCTTCTCCAGGAACAGCGTCTTCTGCTGTTCGGGCGCGGTCAGCCACTCGGCGACCCGGTAGGCCGTCTCGGTGTCGTCGCCCTGTGCGGGAATGGTCAGGATCGAGCCGCCCCAGTTGCCGCCGCCGCCGGGCACCGAGGCGATGTCCCACACCCCGGCGTTCTGCTCGCCCGCCGCGCTCTCGATCTGCGCGAGCATCCAGGCCGGGCAGGCCATCGTCGCGAAGCCGCCCTGCGCCAGGCCGACGTTCCACTCCTGGGTGAAGGGCTTGACCTGGGCGGTCTGTCCGGCCTCGGCCAGCCCGCCCGCCAGCGCGAACGCCTCACTGATCACAGGGTTCTCGTCGGCGATGAAGCTGTCGTCGGCCGCGGCGAAGTAGCCCTCGGGGGCCTGGTTGATCATGCTGCCGTAGACGTTCTCCGCCGAGTCCGCGAAGGCGACGTCGGGGGTCGCGGCGCTGAACTCGTCGGCCACCGCCGCGAAGTCCTCCCACGTCGGCCACAGCGCGGAGACCTCGTCGCGGTCGGTCGGCAGGCCCGCCGCCTCGAACAGGTCGGTGCGATAGCACATCGCGAGCGGGCCGGCGTCGGTGCCGAGGCCCAGGACGAACTCGCCGCCGTCGGCGACGCCCTGCTCCCACTTCCACTCGGCCCAGCGGTCCTTGATGTCGGACGCGCCGAGGGCGCCCAGCTCGACGAACAGCTCGTGGGACTCCCGGTACTGGGGTATCCAGCCCTCCTCGATGGCGACGATGTCCGCCGCGCCGCGGCCTCCCGCGAGCTGGGTCTGCAACTGCTGGTGGTGGGCGTCGAACTCGGACACCCTCGTCTCCAGCGTGAGATCGGGGAACGCCTCGGCGAAGTCGGCCTGGAGCGCGTCGTAGCCGAAGTCCCCGAAGGTCGCGACGACGATCGTGTTCTCGTCGCCTGCTGCCCGGCCTCCGCCGCAGCCCGCGAGCAGGGTCGCCGCTGCGGCGGTCAGCGCCGTCGCCACGACCCGACCCGGTCGAATGCCTCCCATGACGTCCTCCTTGACGTGTGCGACCACCCACCGTGGTGAGAGCGCTCTCACAGTCATGCATCGGCGGGGCACTGTCAAGGTCTGAGTCGATCGTCGAATTCGATCCGTGATCTGTTCGCGTCCTCCGGGCCCGCGGCCCGTGGTCGACCCCGAGACAGGCACCCGGGACGACGGGGATGCGACACGCATCCGGAGCGCGGCCCGGCTGCCGGGATCGACCACGGAGGTCACCCGTCCAGCAGCACGACCGGCGCGCATCCGGCATCCGGCACCCGGCACCCGGCACCCGGCACCCGGCACCCGGCGAGCATCGGCCGGCGGCCGGGCGACGCCTACCGCACCCGGCCGCCGACGGGGGTCACAACTCGGCCAGCAGCCGCCGCATCGTCTCGATCTCGTCGACCTGGGTGACGAGGACGTCCTGCGCCATCGCGACCACCTGCACGTCGGCGCCCTCGGTCAGGACCTCCTCGGCCATCGTGATCGCTCCCTCGTGATGCGTGATCATCAACTCGAAGAACAGTCGGTCGAAGTCGGTGCCGTCCGCCTCGGCCAGCTCCGCGATCTCCTCCTCGGTGGCCATCCCCGGCATGCCGTCGTGCGCCGATGCCGGATCGACGCCGTCGGCCGTCGAGTCGGCGTCGCCGCCCTCGACCCCGCCGTGACCCTCATGGCCGTCGTGTCCGTGCGAGGCGGCGTGCTCGCCGTCGCCGGCCGCGCCCTGGTGGTCCAGCCAGCCGGCCAATGCCTCGATCTCCGCGCCCTGAGCATCGGAGATCCGACTCGCCAGGCCGCGCAGCTGCTCATGATCGGTGCGATCGGGCACGAGGGCGGTCAGCTCTCCCGCCTGCTCGTGGTGCGGGATCATCATCCGCACGAAGCGCACGTCGGCGGCGTTGGCCGCGGGCTGCCCGCCCGCCGAGGACAGCTCGTCCTCGGTCGCGTCCCGGGGATCGTCGCCGGGGGCACCGGGCATGATCACCGGCGCACCGTCTCCTGTCGACGCCGCCTCTTCCGGAGGATTCGTCGTGCAGCCCGCCAGGCCGACGACCAGCAGACCAGCGACCGACAGTCGCGACAGGACGTGTGAGAGACGCACTGTTCACCTCTTCCTACTGGTCCCGACTTTCCCGCCGTCGTGATCTCCGGCGGGTTCCCAGAGCGTGAATCCGACTCCGAACAGCCCTTGCCTGCGATCTCGTGACGGCCATACTGCAAAGACCCATGTTTTCTCCAGGCCACGCGCAGCACAAGTGAGGGAGCAGCTGGTGAGACGAGTCCAACGAGGAAACTCCCGTCGTCATGCCCGCGGAGCAGGCGTCTTCGCCGGGGCGATCGCCCTACTGGCGTCGTCCGTCCTGGCGGTTCCGGGGGCCGCCGCACAGTCCACCGGGGACGCCGACGGCCCGGACGGCCCGCCCACGCCCGCCGTGGCCGAGCACATCGCGCAGGGGCCGGGCGACGGCATCTCGCACAGCGCGAACATCCGCAGGCTGGCATCGGTTCCCAAGGCACCGCCCTTCGACAACACGGCGGCCTTCGGCACCGACATCGGGTTCCAGGGCAGATACGCCTACGTCGGCAACTACGACGGATTCGTCGTCTACGACATCCGCAACCCCCGCAAGCCCAAGATCGCGGCCCAGGTCTACTGCCCCGGCGGCCAGGGCGACGTGTCGGTGAGCGGCGACCTGCTGTATCTCTCGGTCGACTATCCCCGCAGTAACAACACCTGCGACAGCGAGGCGACCACGGCGGCCGACCCGAACGCATGGGAGGGCATCCGCGTCTTCGACATCAGCAAACCCACCCGGCCGAAGTACGTCGCCGACGTGGCCACCGACTGCGGTTCGCACACCCACACGCTGGTCCCCGACCACGAGGGCGACGCCGACTATCTGTACGTCTCCTCGTACGCGCCGTCGGTGAACTTCCCGAACTGCGCCCCGCCGCACGACAAGATCTCGATCGTGAAGGTCCCGCTGGCCGACCCGTCGGCCACCGAGGTCGTCGCCGAGCCGGTGCTCTTCCCGGACGGCGGGAATCCCGGACCGCCGGAGGGCGCCCGCGCCACCACCGGCTGCCACGACATCACCGCCTACCCGGAGAAGGATCTCGCGGCCGGCGCCTGCATGGGTGACGGCATCCTGCTCGACATCTCCGACCGAGAGTCCCCCGTGGTCATCGAGCAGGTCCGCGACGACGTGAACTTCGCGTTCTGGCACTCGGCGACGTTCAACAACGAGGGCACCAAGGTCGTCTTCACCGACGAGCTGGGCGGTGGCGGCGCCGCCACCTGCAACGCCGAGATCGGGCCGACGCGCGGTGCGAACGGCATCTACGACATCACCGGTTCGGGCACCGATCTGAACCTGGAGTTCCGCAGCTATTACAAGATCCCCCGCCACCAGGGCGCCACCGAGAACTGCGTGGCGCACAACGGCTCCCTGATCCCCACCCGCGACGGGGACTACATGGTGCAGGCCTGGTACCAGGGCGGCGTCTCCGTGTGGGACTTCACCGACTCGGAGAACCCCGAGGAGATCGGCTACTTCGATCGGGAGGCCTTCGACCCGGAGAACCTCCGGACGGCGGGCTCCTGGTCGGCCTACTACTACAACGGCTACATCTACTCCAGCGACATCCAGATGGGCCTGGACGTGCTGGAGATCAAGGACCGCAGGCTCAACGACGCCAAGCGGGTCCGCTACGACGAGTTCAACCCGCAGACCCAGCCGAGCTACCGGCGCTGACGGTCTCCGCCTGCGGCGTGGCATCGACTCTTCGGGTCGGTGCCACGCCGGCTTCTCGGGCGGAGTCGACCCTGGCCGCACGATGCTCGCCCACCAGGATCGCGAAGATCGCTACGGCGTGATCCCTCGAATCACGAACGGAGGCGCTGTTCGCGCGCCGAGTACGGCGCTGCACACACCGGCACGATGGCGTGGGGGTTCGCCACCGGCATATCCGCCTTCTCGCGCGGGGTACTCGGCCGCTCCCCTGAGCGTCACCAGGTCAGCGCACGCCTGCCATCAGCCATCCGTGGGTCGGTCGATCGCCGCCTCGTAGAAGGCATCCGCGATCGCCAGGATGACGCCGTTGATCGCGGGCCCGTCGCTGAAGAAGTAATCGGCCATCGCGTTGTGGGCGTCCTGGTTGTCCACCACCGCCTCGGTGACGGCCGTCTGGAAATCCTGCGACTCCATGAACTGCTTCTTCGAGTTCACCCTGGTCTGCATGACCAGTTCGGGGTGGTCGAGCAGGCGCTGGACCAGTCCCTGCACGAACTCCCGGACCTGGGACTGGGTGAACGACTCGGCCCCGAAGAGGTCGTTCAGCTTGTCGATGACCACCTGCATCGCGACGTACTTGGGTTCCTTCCTGGTCCCGGTCCCCGCCGCGGTGATTCCCGTCAGCTCGCCGTCCCCCGACAGCGAGATGTCCATCGCCCTCGCCTTGTCATGCTTCACCCCGACCAGGACCACGTCGGAGAGGTCGACTTCGGCGGCCCAGGCGGACTCGGCGATGACCTTCTCCAACAGACGCAGGAAGATCGAGAGCATCTCCAGATACGGGTCGCCGTAGTCGACGATCTGGCTCATGAAGTCGTAGAGCCGCACGTAGGTGGAGACGTCCTTGCGGAACATGTCTAGGGTGCTGAGCGTGACCTTGTCGTCTTCGTCGATGGCTCTGGCGTAGCGGCGTCGGAAGTCGTGCTGCGCCGGGCTGATCGCCGAGGAGACCGCGTTGTTGCCCTTCCGGGTGACCCACAGCCCGGCGACCGTGCGGACGTCGTCCTCGGTGTAGATCCCGGCCTGCGCGAGCTTGGCGGCGAGGTGGATGACGACGTACGGGTCGGTCTCGGTCTCCAGCGTGGCGTTCGTGAAGTACGGCTCGAACGACTCCCTGATGTCCTCGGGCTTGTTCACGAAGTCGAGGACGAAGGTCTTGCGTTTCTGCTCCCCGCCTGCGGTGCGGTGTGTGCGGTTGAGTCGGGAGAGCGTCTGCACCGCAGTCACTCCGGACAGCTTCTTGTCGACGTACATCGCGGAGAGTAACGGCTGGTCGAACCCGGTCTGGAACTTGTTGGCGACCAGCATGATCTTGTAGGTCTCGTCCTGGAACGTGGCGGCCAGATCGGTGGCTGCACCGGGGTTCATGTTCCGCTCGCTGAACTCGTCGTCCTTGGTCGGTGCCGGACCCCACTCCGTGACCCATTCCTCATCCTCGGCCATCGTCACGGCTCCGGAGAAGGCGACCAGGGTCCGGTAGTCGTAGGCGGGGTCGGCGGCCGCCCGCTTGGCGATGTAGGCGTCGATCGCCTTCTTGTACTTCACCGCCGCCTTGCGCGAGCCGGTCACCACCATCGCCTTGGCCTTGCCGTCCAGCAGGTGGGCGACGTTGGCGTGGAAGTGCTCGACGATGATCTGGACCTTCTGGCCGATGTTCGTCGGGTGCAACTGGACCCATCGCATCAATCCCTTGCGGGCAGCGGCCTCCTCGACCTCGTAGCCGTCGCTCCCAGCACCAGCACCGTCCGCCTTGGCGGCGATCTTCAACGCGGTGTCGTAGGACTGGTAGCCCTTCAACACGTCCAGGATGTAGCCCTCCTCGATGGCCTGCTTCATCGAGTAGAGGTGGAACCCGACCGGCTTGCCGTCGGGACCCTTGCGACCGAAGAGCTCCAGCGTCTTGTTCTTCGGGGTCGCGGTGAAGGCCAGGTAGGAGATGTTCGGCGACTCGGCGCGCTCGGTCATCTCCGAGGCCAGGACCGACTCGACGTCGACTTCGCCGCCGTCCTCGATCTCCTCGAGTTCGTCGGCGGTCAGCACCTCCCTGAGCTTGGTGGAGGTCTGGCCGGACTGGGAGGAGTGCGCTTCGTCGGCGATGACGGCGAACCGCTTTCCCTTCAGGCCGGAGTGGGCCCGGATGGCCTCGAGAGCGTGCGGGAATGTCTGCACCGTCACCGCGATGATCAGCTCACCGTTCGTCAATGCCTGTGCCAGCAGGCCGGACTTCGACTTGGCGCCCGCCTTGCGGACGTCCTCGGGACTGATCGTCGCCACGATCTTGCCCGTGCCGTCGATCTGCCGGATCGCGTCCTGCAACTGCCCGTCGAGCACGGTGCGGTCGACCACCACGATGACCGAGTCGAAGACCTTCTCGTCCTCGACGTGCAGCCGCGCCAGGCGATGGGCCGTCCAGGCGATGGTGTTCGTCTTCCCGGACCCGGCTGAGTGCTCGATCAGGTAGCGATGGCCCACGCCCTCCTCGGCCACCGCGGCCACGATGTTCGTCACTGCCTCCCACTGGTGGAACCGGGGGAAGAGCATGCTCGTGCGGCGCACCGAGGTACCGGTGGTGACGTCCCACTCCTCCTTCGTCCGCACGATCATCAGGCGGCCGATGATGCCCAGCCAGGCGTGCTTCTCCCAGACCCGCTCCCACAGGTACGCCGTCGAGGACCTCCCGTCCTTGCCGGGAGGGTTGCCCGCACCGTCGCAGCCGGTGTTGAACGGCAGGAAGTGGGTCTTCTCCCCCTCCAATCGGGTGGTCATCGCGGCGAGGTCGTTCGACACGGCGAAGTGGACCAGCGCCCGGTGGCCGAAGGACAGCAGCGGCTCGGGGCGGCCGTTCGTCAGCGCGTTGCGGTTCTTCTTGTACTGGTTGATCGCCGCGTCCAGGGACTGGGTGAAGTCGGTCTTCAACTCGACCGTGGCCACCGGGAGGCCGTTGACGAAGAAGACCAGGTCGATGCTGCGCTGGTCGGCTGTGGAGAAGCGCACCTGCCGCATCACCCGCACCCGCATCGCGGCGTACTCGGCGTTGGTGGTCTCGTTCAACGTCGTCTCGGGGCGGAACTGGGCCAGCTTGAGCCGCCCGCCGCCGATGTACTGCACGCCGTTGCGCAGGATGTTGAGCGTGCCGCCGCCGTGTTCCAAGGGCTTGTCGAGCGCGGCGACCAGGACGTCGAGGAATTTCGCCGGTGAGCCTGCGGCCTTCAGGGCCTTCTCGTACTTCGGCTGCTGGGTCGCCGCCAGCCAGGCGAACAGGTCCTCGGGGAACAGGGCGCGCTCGCGGTCGTAGCCGGTGTCCTTGTCCGAGTACAGCCAGCCGTGGGCGTGGAGGTGTCGGCAGATCTCGGCCTCGAAGACCACCTCGTTGTGGTCGGCCATCACGCCACCTCTCGTAGGTCGATCTGTCCTGTGACGGCGGCGGTGATGAGGGCGGCGCGGCGTTCTTTTGAAAGCTCGATGAACTGTTCGGCCTCCGCGATCAGAGCGTCGATCTTCGCGGTTTGCGCGTCCAAATAGGCAGCGATACGTCGCTGCTCGTCGAGCGACGGCAAGAGCAATTCGATCTCGCGGAGCTTCTCAGCAGTCAGATGGACAAAGGACACAGAACCGTAGTGATTCGCATAGTAATCCGATTCGTATAGCCGGAGCATTGACCAGTAGACGAACCGTGCGTCCGCAAGTTCCCCAACCCTGAGCCTGTTGACCGTCTTCTGGAACGCGATTCCCGGAGCCGCGTCGAACAGGAATCCGGGTCGCCCGGTAGCGCCGCCTTCGACGAGTAGAATATCTCCCGCACGGAGTTCGAAGGTAGCCATCTCGTCGACCGAGAAGGGCATCTCATTGAGGTCAGCGAGGTTCACAGACCCGCCTGCGCGCACATCCGCTGCACGCACGTACGGCCTAAATTCGTCGCCCTCGCGGATAGCACGTCCCGAATCAAGCATCTTTCCTAGGATTGCCTCGCCAATGTGCTTGATTCGGTAACGAACCCATCCATGGGTCGACTCCAAAGAGGATGAAAGGATAGCTGCACGCCGCTCGCGGAGGAGGTCGATGAGGCGCTGCTGTTCCTCAATGAGCGTGTCGATGCGGGCGGTCTCGCGGTCGAGGTATGCGACGATCTTGTCTTGTTCGCTGCGGGGTGGGCGCGGCAGAGCCATGTCCTTAAAAGTCGACTTATCGAACGAAGTTGACCGTTCTCGAATGCCCTTCGCCAACGACTGGATGAAGCCGCTACCCGCAGCGACACGCAACACATGAGCAACATAGTACGGATTGTCGTCAGGAACTGCGTAGATGTGTACGACCGGCGACATCTTCCCGTCCGAATCCGAGACACCCATCGCGCCCGCGAACCCGTCCATGCTATGAATTACCAATTCACCTGCGCGGACCCCTTGGTACCCGATCTCCTTCAATGACTCCGTGAAACCGTCCACGCGCCTATTGACCCGTAGGGTCACTTGACCATCCCGAAATGCAGTCACAACGCCCTCTCTCACGGACGGGGAACGCTGGACTAGGCGGGCAATTTTCCCACCGCGCGTCAAATGCCAATGCTCGGGCATCAAGGGCAGCCACGACGGAGGTTCCGTTCTCATCCTTCCACCTCCCGCAGCAGCTCAAGAATCTTCGCAACCTGCTTTTCCAAGTCCGCATCGATCTCGGCCAACGGCCGGGGCGGGACGTACTTGTAGAAGTGGCGAGTGAACGGGATCTCGTAGCCGGTCTTGGCCTTGGCCCAGTCGATCCAGGCGTCGGGGACGTGTGGCTTCACCTCGG
The DNA here is from genome assembly GCF_002234535.1 of Actinoalloteichus hoggarensis. NCBI lineage: Bacteria > Bacillati > Actinomycetota > Actinomycetes > Pseudonocardiales > Pseudonocardiaceae > Actinoalloteichus > Actinoalloteichus hoggarensis. The sequence continues at coordinate 1,445,259 of NZ_CP022521.1, read as the reverse complement.
CGTCGAAGTAGGCCTGAACGACGTCGAGCTTGCCTGCCGGGCCCGCGGTGGAGCCGCCGTAGGTGAAGGGCACGTTCTCGGTGTCGCGCTTCTTGGCGTCGGCCTTCATCTTGCCCTTGCGGTCACGGACGGGCGTGCCGTCCTCGTCCAGCAGGGGCCGTTCGACGGTGATGGTCCAGTAGCCGAACTCGTCAGTGCGCAGCACCTTGGAGAAGTCAGGGTCGGCATCGGTGAAGTCGGCGTACAGTTTGACGACCTCGGCGCGGTCGCGGTCGCTGATCTCGCGGCCCTTGGCGCCGAGGTTCTTGCGCATCTTGGTCCAGAACGACGAGCCGTCGATGAGCTGAACTCTGCCCTTGCGGTCGGGGTGCTTGGCGTTGTCGAGGATCCAGATGTAGGTGGCGATGCCGGTGTTGAAGAACATGTTGGTGGGCAGAGCGACGATCGCCTCGACGAGGTCGTTTTCCAGCAGCCACTTGCGGATGTTCGACGGGCCGGACTCGGCGCCGCCGTTGAACAGTGGGGAGCCGTTCATGACGATCCCGACCCGGCCGCCGCCGTCTTCTGGTGCCCGCATCTTGTGGGCCAGGTGCAGCAGGAACAGCATCTGACCGTCGGAGGTGGCCGGGAGGCCGGGCGTGAAGCGGCCGTAAGGACCTGCGGAGTCGCGCTCCGCCTGGACGGCCTTGGCGTACTGCTTCCAGTCCACACCGTAGGGCGGGTTGGACATGCAGAAGTCGAACTGGCGACCTTTGAAAGCATCGTCGGTCAGCGTGTTGCCGAAGGCGATGTTGGTCGCGTCGTGCCCCTTGGCCAGCAGGTCGGACTTGCAGATGGCGTAGGACTGCGGGTTGTACTCCTGGCCGTACAGATTAAGCCGGGCGCCCGCATTATACGCGAGCAGGTGTTCCTCCGCCAGCGACAGCATGCCGCCGGTCCCCGCCGTGGGGTCGTAGAGCGACCGGATGATGCCCGCCTCGCTCAGGTCGGTCTCCTTCTCGGCGAAGAGCAGGTCGACCAGCAGCCGGATCGCGTCGCGCGGGGTGTAGTGATCACCGGACGTCTCGTTGGCGGCCTCGTTGAACTTGCGGATGATGTACTCAAACGCGTCCCCCATGTCCGAGTTGGACACCACGGCGGGATGGAGGTCGACGGCTCCGAAGGCCTTGACGACCTCGCGCAGGAGCCCCGCCTTCTCCAGAGCGAGGATCTCCTTCTTGAAGTCGAAGTAGTCGAACACGTCGACGTCCGCGGAGAACCGGTCGATGTAGTCGACGAGGTTGTCCGCGAGACCGTCGGCATCGGCCAACAGATTGGCGAAGGAGTAGCGCGAGGTGTTGTAGAACGGCCGACCAGTGACCTTGGTGACTTCGCCCCTGAGCCGGTTGGGGTTGTGGAATCTGGTGGCCAGCTCCCGCACGGTCTCGCGGTCGGGTTCGAGGATGCAGTCGAGCCGGCGCAGGATCGTGAGCGGCAGGATCACGTTCCCGTACTGGTTGGGGCGGTAAGGGCCCCGAAGCTGGTCGGCGATCGACCAGATGAAGCTACCGAGTGTGCTCACAACCATCCTTACGAGGATCAGTCAGCTGCATGTCATCGTGCCCGAGACTGCCGCGCGCCCGACCTTCAGGCGTGGCGAGACCGGGCTGTCCCGCTGCACAGGAGAGATGCTCCCGTGCCGGGTACCGGCGCAGCAAGGGCCTCGTCGCAGCTGAGGAATCGGGATATCCTACGTCCGACTGCCGGGGCCCGCGCATGCCCGGCTCCCGCCGAAATCGGAGCAGCTCGGTCCCGAGACACTCTGCGGTCGGCCACATCCAGTCCGGATGAGAACAGCCTTGTCCGGCCATCTAGATCCTGATCGAATCTCGAAGCTCGGAGTGCCGGACAGGCTCAGTGGGCAGTGCGGCAGGCTCGGCCGTCACCGATCGCCAGGTCCCCGCCTCGGCAGGCCGCCTCAGTCGACTCGGGCACCCGCGATCAGCGACGCCTGCCCGCCCCGGTGATCAGGCTGAGGATCGCGCCCAGGGCGGTGCAGCCCATCGCCAGGCTCAGCGGCGACAGCGTGCCGGGGCTGATCAACACCGACACCGCCCACCAGAGGAGCAGCAGCAGGCCCGCCGCCAGCGGCGCCCCCACGATCAGCACCCTGGCGTCGCGCACCTTGACGCGAGATGTGGACGCCGCCGCCCGGCCGTCCAGCACGATCGGCCAGGCCACGACGCCGATCGCACCCGCCAGCAGCAGGCCGAGCCCGCCGTCGAACCGGCTCGAATCGGGACTGGCCTGAATCATCAGCGCCAGCGTGCCGAGCCCCTGGACCAGCCAGACCCGCCGCAGCAGGGTCGGCACGCCCGCCGTTCGAGCGGTCCGACCCCGGCCGGCCGAGGACGGCGCCGCGGCCCGGCCAGACCGCCCCGACGTGGTGCGACCGTTCGAGTTCCGGGCCGCGTCGTCCCGAGCGACGGCGGTCGTCCTGCCGGACGCGGCTGTGTCCGCATCGGCTCCGTTCGCTCCAGGGAGGGGCCCACCGGCCAGAGATCCATCGGCTCGAGACGCATCGGCCGTCGGCCTGTCGCGGGGACCCGCGCGCAACATCGCGACCATGCGCTTCCAGGCGGCGACGCCCGTGGCGGGGGGTGCCGCCGCGCCGCCGGACTCGTCTGTCTTCGCACTGACCGGGGCGGGGCGCCTGCCCACCGGCTTGGCGCCGCGGCCTGCCTGCCCTCGACGTTCCTCGGCGATGCGAAGGTTCGCCTCGATGTCGGCCTGCTGATCCTCGGCCAGTGGGAACGCGAGGGCACGCCGGTAGGCCGCCGCGGCCCGGGGCCGGTCCCCGTCGCGCAGCAGCGCGTCACCCAGCACCTCGTGCGTCCTCGGTTCCTCGGGGGCGAGCTCCACGGCGCGGCCCGCCGAGGCCACCGCCTGCTCGTAGAGCCCGCGATCGCCTCCCCAGATCAGTGCCTCGGCCAACGCCACGTGACAGCGCCATTGCGAGGGGTCCCGGCGAACGGCCTTGCGTGCGGCCTCGGCGGCCTCGGCGTGTCTGCCGAGATCACTCAGGGCGAGGGAGCCGAGCAGGTGCGGCCAGTGGTGAGTCGGGTCGACCACCGAGGCACGCCGCGCGAACTGCTCGGCCTCCTCGGGGTTGCCCGAGTGCAGACAGGCCACCGAGAGCTGACACAGCGCCGAGGCGTGATTGGGCACCGCGTCGACCACCGGCCGCAGCAGGCGGATCGCGGCGGCGTGCCTGCCCGCCTCGCTGAGTGCGGCGGCCCGGCGGACGGTCGCGTCCGCGTCCACCTCAGACATCTCGCTCGCCACCCGTCGGCCCGATCCGTCCCTGACTGCGCTGACCCCTCATACCCAGGGGCGGGGCCTCACCGATGGTCACACCCCGTTATTACCACGTCACCATGATCGCCAGGCAACGCGGCAGGACACGAGGCGTTCTCGTCCCGACGGAAAAGCGGTTGCCGTCGCACGTCGGTGCTCCCACACTCACCGCGTGATCCTCAGCCCGCGACGGGCCGCCTGTCCGGACCTCGCTCCCGTCTCCCCTCGGTCACGACGACGTCGGGACCGCCCCCGGCACGACATCGCCTCCGTCGGAATCACACCGGACGGAGCCGCGCGGTGAGCGACGAGATCGTGCGACCGCTGCTGGCGAGCGACGTGCCCATGCTGGTCGCGGCCAGCACGGCAGCGGGTCGACTGTTCGCCGAACACGGCATCCTCCTGCCCGAGGACGATCCGGCTGCGACCATCGCCGAGGCCGACGACGTCCTCGTGGCCGACCTGCCGTCGGCCGGGCCGGTCGGCTTCGCCGCGACGACCGTGCTCGACGGTGACTGTCATCTCGCGGAGCTGGCCGTGCACCCCGCCTACGGCCGACGCGGGATCGGCGGCTCGCTGCTCCGGGCCACGATCGACCGCGCTCGACGGCGCGGCTTCGGCCGGGTCAGCCTCACCACCTTCGCCGACCTGCCGTTCAACGCGCCCTGGTACGCGCATCGCGGCTTCCGCGTGCTCGCCGAGCGCGACCACGGCCCCGAACTCGCCGCCCAACGGCTGTTGGAGATCGAGGCGGGGATCACGGTGGCCCCGAGGGTGGTCATGGTTCACGACCTGCGCTGACGCGGCGGGGCCGCACCGGTGGCAGGAGCGGCCGCGCTCGCCCCGGCGAGGTCGACAGCCGACCGAGCCGGTCACTCGGCTGCCGCGGTCACCCGCTGGTCGAGCGGCAGCCCGACAGGCCGCCCCGACGCCGCTCCGTCCTCGGCACCGCTCATCGGCAGGCCGTCGTCGTGGGCGGGGCGGGGATGCGGGCCGCTGCGGACCGCCCGTCGTGGCCGCCGCCCGATCGGCCACGGCGGGGCAGCCGATCCCGTTCCTCGGAACTGAAGCTTCGTTGCCGTCCTCGATGCCGATGCCGACCCGGTCGAGACCTGGCTACGGCCGGACTCGGACGACGGCCGCGGGCAGGACACGCCCTGCCCAGCCGATGCGGCGCGGTGGAACGACGCTCAGCTCGACGAGGCGGGCGGACTCGGCAGCTCCGCCGAGGTGGCGGACTCGGCCGACTCCACCACCGGCGCAACCTCCGTCACCGGCGCAACCTCCGCCACCGGCGCGCCGGCGACCTGCGCAGGCGTAGGGGCGAGGACCGCTGCCGGCGCCGGCGCGACCGGCCGAACCCTCCGCCCGGCGGCCGTTCCCGCGCCGACTCCCGCCGATGCCGGGTCCCCGGCCTCCGCTCCCCCGGCGGCCCGCGGTGCGGGCGGTATGCCGAGCAGCACGCCGACCACCACGACCACGCCGGCGATCAGCTCCACCGCCGTGGGGACCTCCCGCAGGACCAGCCAGGCCGTGGCGATCCCCACCACCGGCACCAGCAGCGAGAAGGGCGCGACCACCCCGGCGGGATGTCTGCTCATCAGGGTCGTCCAGATCCCGGTGCCCACCACCGTCGCCAGTCCGACGACGTACGCCAGGCCCGCCAGCGCGAGCAGCCCGCCGGGCTCGCCGACGGTGCGCAGGGCGTCCCAGCCCGCGGTCGGGCCCTCGAACAGCAGCGACAGCGTGAACATCGGGATCGGCGGCACCACCGACATCCACAGGGTCAACCGCAGCGGGCTCTCCGGGCGGGCCTGCCTGCTGCACAGATTGCCGAACGCCCAGCCCAGCGCGCCGCAGAGGGTCAGCAGCACGGGCAGCAGGGCGGCGAACTGCGCCCGCTGCCAGCCGATCAACGCCATCCCGGCGACGGCGAGCAGGATGCCGCCGACCTGGCGGGCGGTGATCCGCTCCCGCAGCAGCAGGCCGCCGAGCAGGACGGTGAACGGGGCCGACGCCTGAAGCACCAGGGACGCCAGTCCCGTCGGCATCCCGACGTCCATGCCGATGAACAGGAAGGCGAACTGCACGGTGCCGAAGCCGAGCCCGTACCCGACCAGCCAGTACCAGCGGACCCCGGGTCTGCGGACGAACAGCATCGTGGGCACCGCCAGCACCGCGAAGCGCAGCCCGCCGAAGAACAGCGGCGGGAAGTGATCAAGGCCGTAGCGAATGGCGAGGAAGTTGAGCCCCCACAGCAGGGCCACGATCAAGGCAAGTCCCCGGTCACGCATCGGCATGGCACCCAGCCTGCTTTCCCGGCGGCGGGAATTCCACCGGAAAAGCCGCTGTCACCTGTGTCTTCGCCGACACGCGCCGGTGACCCGGGCCGTCGCGGCGCCGTCTCGATCGAGTCCGTCGGGCAGTCGACCCGCCGGGGCCGTCACGGCGAGCCGGTCGATCACCGCCTCGATGTCGTGCTTCTCCTGCCTCGTCGGTCTGGGCGGCTCGGTGAGCGCGTGCATCGCGCCGTCGACCCGCACTCGCGACCGCAGGCACACTGCGACGGAAACGCCCGGTCGGGACATCGGGAGACGCTGTAGGGACCGGCCTCGTCGGGCGGGCGGACGCCCGTACTCACCTCGGCCGGGCGCGACGCAGCAACGCGGCGGCGGCGCGGACCCTGGGATCGGTCAGCAGCTCGTCGAGCGTCACCGGCAGCGGCAGCCGCCAGTTCGGGTACTCGTCCACCGTGCCCGGCAGGTTCGGTTGTCGGGGCTCGCCGACGAGGTCGTACGGCGAGGCGAACAGGAGGCGGGCGGGCGTCCTGGCGAGCAGGGCGTGCATGGCCAGGATGATCTCCTCCTCGCTCGGCTCGGCGGTGCGCTCCGCGACCGCGCCCGGGTTCGTCGAGCCGCGCACGGGCAGCACGCCCTCGTCGCTCAGGTAGGCCACGAACTCGGCGCGTTCGGCGTCGGCTCTGGCGCGCTCCGTCTCGATGTCGGCCGTGAGGACCCCCAGTTCGGCCCGGACCCGGACGTGCTCGCCGCGGAGGAAGCCCGCCGCCGTCGGAAGGTCGTGGGTGGAGACGCTGGCCGCGGCGAACTCGCGCCAGCGGCTCGGCGGCAGCAGCGTTCCGGCGGGCAGTTCGGGATCGTCCTCCTCGGCACGCTGGAACCACAGCACCGAGGACGACAGGATCTCCCGCTCGTGCAGGGCCTCGGTGACGCCGTCGGGGACGGTGCCGAGGTCCTCGCCGATCACCACCGCCCCCGCGCGGACGGCCTCCAACGCGAGGATGCCCAGCATCGCGTCCGCGTCGTAGCGGACGTAGGTGCCCCGATCGGCGGTCTCGCCCGGCGGCACCCACCACAGCCGCCAGAGTCCCAGGACATGGTCGATCCGGATGCCGTCGGCCCGGCTCAGCACGGCACGCAGCATGTCGCGGTAGGGGGCGTAGCCGAGTTCCGCGAGCCGATCCGGTCGCCACGGCGGCAGCCCCCACCGTTGTCCCTGCTGGTTGAAGTCGTCGGGCGGGGCGCCGACCGAGACCTCGGTGGCGAGGACGTCCTGCAATGCCCAGGAGTCCGCGCCGTCGGGGGTGACGCCCACCGCGAGGTCCGCGATCACCCCCACCCGCATCCCCGCGTCCCGACCCGCCCGGTGCGCCGCGTCGAGCTGCTCGACGCAGCACCGCTGCGACCAGGCATGGAAGCCCACCCGGTCGGCCAGCTCCGCTCGTGCGGCGTCGACGGCGGGTGAACGGGGATCGCGCAGGTCGGCGGGCCAGTCGCGCCAGTCGGCGCCGTGTCGTTCCGCCAGCGCCGCGAAGGTGGCGAAGTCCCGCAGCGCGGGCTGGTCGGTGAGGTCGAGCGGTCCCGCCGAAGGCCACAGCAGTTCCAACGCGGCCTGCTTGGCCTGCCAGACGGCGTCGTAGTCGATGCGGTCGGCGGCCGCCGGGATCGCGAGGGCGTCGATCCGCTCGCGAACCGATGCCGGGGCGGCCTGGTATTCGGCGAGTTCGGCGATGCGCAGATAAAGCGGATTGGCGAACCGTCGGCTCGACGGCGAATAGGGCGAGGGCTGCACCGGCTCGGTCAACGCCGGTGCGTGCAGCGGGTTGAGGAGCACCACGTCGGCGCCCAGTTCCGTCGCGGAGCGGCCCAGCAGTTCACGCAGGTCGCCGTAGTCGCCGATGCCCCAGGACCCGGTGGAGTGCAGGGCGTACAGCTGCACCATCCACCCCCAGGCACGCGGCACCCGCGGCACGGCGCGTGGCGCGACGACCAGCGTGGTGAACTCGTCCCCGGTGCGCAGTCGATGCCAGCCGAGCGGCAGATCGGTGGGCAGCCGGTCGACGACGGCCCTGACTCGGCCGTCCTCCAGCTCGATCACGGCGGGTCCGGTGAGTCCCGACGACTCACCCTGACGCAGCACGATGGTGGCGGGCATCCGGGAACGTCGCTCGGCCGCCGCCGCGAGCGCCGCGCGCACCGCGACCGGCGTGCTCGCGTCCACGCCGAGCCTGCCGAGGACCGCGACGACCACCGTCGGGTCGACGTCGACCCGCTGGTGTCGCCAGTCCTCGTACCAGGTGGCCACGCCGTGCTCCTCAGCCAGGGCCGCCAGTTCCTCGTTCACCCGTGCACCACCGATCCCGCGTCCGTGCGATCCGACGTGGCGGTCGTCCCGCCCGCCCGCCGGAACGCGGGCCGTCTTCTTGATCGTCGCCCACCAGGTCCGAAGCCCACAAGCTCAGCGGTTCCGATCCACTCCATGCGTGGCCGCCGCCCCCCGGTCCGCCGGGTCCGGCCGCCGGGTCCGGCCGCCCGCACGGCAGCCCTCAGACGGGCGGCGGCTCCGCCTGCGGTCGGGAGAAGAGGGTCGCGCCGCCGCTGGCCACGATGACCAGTCCGATGGCCGCCACCTCCGCCGGGGAGAGCGTCTGCCCGAGCACGAGAAGCCCCGCGAGCGCGGCCATCGCGGGCCCGAGGCTCATCAACACCCCGAAGACGCGCGCCGGGATCCTGCGGAGCGCGTGCATCTCCACGGAGTACGGGAGCACGGAGGACAGCAGCGCGACGGCGAGGCCGACGGCCGCGTTCGCCGGGGTGAACAGCGCGGCGCCCGCCGACGCGATGCCCGACGGCAGGACGATCAACGCCGCGACGCACATGGCCAACGCCAGGCCCTGCACGCCGGGGAATCGCCGACCCGTCTGGGCGCTCAGCAGGATGTAGCAGGCCCAACCCGCCCCCGCCCCGAGAGAGAACAGGACGCCGACCGGGTCGAGTCGGTCGAAGCCGCCGCTGCTGAGCAGGAGGACGCCCGCGCCCGCCAGGAGCACCCAGGCCACGTCGCGCAGCCGCCGGGAGAGCAGGACCGCCAGTCCGAGCGGGCCGAGGAATTCGAGGGTGACGGCGGGTCCGAGGGGCATCCGCGCCATCGCCTCGTAGATGCCGATGTTCATCGCGGCGAGCGCCAGCCCCAGCCCGAGCACCGCGAGCACGTCGCCTCGGGTCCGGCCGCGCAGCCTCGGCCGGGCGATCGCCAGCAGCACCACGGCGGCCAGCCCCAGCCGGAGCGCCACCGTGCCCACCGGGCCGAGGACGACGAAGAGCGAGACGGCCACCGCCGCACCGAACTGGACGGAGAAGCCGCTGGACATCACCATCAGCAGGGCGGCGGGCCTGCCGCCTGCCGGGGGAGGCGAACCGCCCGAGGGTCCCGGCGGTGTCCCGTTCGTCAGTTCGCCCACGGCGTGACGGTAATCCTCCGCGCGGCGTGGCGGGAGTGCCTGCGGCGGCCGTGGGGCGTGGGGCGGGCGACGTGGGGTCGGCCGCCACGAGTCTCGATCCGAGGCCGAGCGCGACGAAGCCGCCGGGCGCGGACCGAGGGTCGGAGCGACGATGGCGTATCGCCCGGCCGGGTGATTCTCGCCGACTCCGCTCCCGGCGTCTCGTGCGCGCGGCCGGGACGGGCGGGCGACCTCGGCGAGCTCTGCTCGGAGTCGACATGCCGAGGATCGACGGCGACGGCCGGGTGGCGCGGCGTCACGGACCGGTCCGACGTCGTCGGCTCGGACCATCGCACCTGTCGGCGACCGCCTCGACCAGCGACGGCGGGGCGTGACACGGACGTCGCAGGCGTGCCGCGGCGCCGGGCGCCGAGGCTCGGCGGGGCGCGCGGACCGGCAGCACCGACGCCTGCCCCACCGCCCCGTTCGGGGCGAAAAATCTCACACAGAGCAAACTTTCCGACCGGCAACGCCAGGGATTACCCGAAAACGAGTGAGTCATACATCACAACCGACGCCTGGCGTCGCTGTTCGGTGCGTCGACTCAATGAGAAGGTCGACATCGCCCCGAGCAACCGTCGTCACAGGACCGGGCTCGTGGAGTCTCCCTCGGGAGGGCCTGCGAAGGCACAACAGCGAAGACAAGCCGGGGACGGCGGAATGTGGGGTCGTAGTGGTCCGCAACCAATGGTCGGTGAACTGCCGGGATGTGGCGGGCAGAAAGCGGGATCTGACCGTCTACGTCAACGAAGGTCAGATCGTCATCGTGGCGCCTCCAGGCGAGACCGCCGTACTCGCCCCGTTAGAGGTCGGCAGGCTTCGCGCCGCGTTGCGTGACGCGGTGGTCACCGCGTCCGTAGCCTCTAGGGAATGAGCGGAACCGACACCGACGACCGGCTCGCCCGGTCCATCAGGATCGCCGACACCTCGGACATCGCGGGCGTCCTCGCGCTGCTGGACGATGCCGTGAAGTGGCTGTGCGAGAACGGTTCCGAAGGGCAGTGGGGTTCGACGCCGTTCTCCGCGCGCGAGCAGGCGGTGGACCGCGTCACCAGCTGGGTGCGCGCCGGCTACGTCCGCGTCGCCGAACAGGACCATCGGCTGCTCGGCGCCATCGCGCTCGGCCCCGCGCCCGACTACATCCCACCGACCACGATGCCCGAGCTGTACGTGATCGCGCTGGTGTCCGGCCGCGACCCGGCTGCCAGGGGCGTCGGCGGCACGCTGCTGGAGCTGGCCGGACGGCTCGCCGTCGGACAGGGTGTCGACCGGCTGCGCCTGGACTGCTGGGGCGGCGGCGAGGGTCGCCTCGTCAGGTACTACCAGAGCCGAGGCTTCGAGCCGGTCGAGACCTTCGATCACGACGGCTGGCCCGGTCAGATCCTCGAGCAGCGGCTGGACCGGCGATGAGCAGCCGTCCGACGGGCGGCGGGCGCCCGCGATGAGCCGGTCGGCGCTGAACAGCGCCCGAACCGGGCTGCGCGGTATCCGGACGCTGATCGACAACGGCGTGCTCCGCCCGATGCGTCCCGACCGACTGATCCGGATGCTCGCCGCCATGTGGCGGTGGAACACCAGCCTTCCCCTCGGATACGCGACGGGCGCGGTCCGCCATCCGGATCGACCCGCGGTGATCGACGAGCACGGCGCGGTCAGCTACGCCGAGCTCAACGAGCGCACCGCCCGGCTGGCCAACGGGCTGGCAGGCCAGGGCGTCCAAGAGGGCTCCTGGCTGGGCGTGCTGTGCGGCAATCACCGCGCGCTCGTCGAGACGCTGGTGGCAGGCAGCAAACTCGGCGCCAGGATCCTCCTGCTCACCGACGCCCTGTCCCCCGCCCAGGTCGCGCGGTTCCTCGAAGACCATCAGGTGGACACCGTCGTCATCGACCACGAGTTCCGCCCGAGGCTGCGTGCCGTCGACCGGGCACTGACGACGATCACCGCCTGGTCGGAGACGCCGGTCTCATCGATCACCATCGAGCAGTTGATCATCGACTCGGAGTCCACGCCGCGAGCCCGCCGCCAGAATCCGGAGGACGTCGTCGTCCTCACCTCCACCAGCCACGGGCTGGCCACCGCCGTCCCCAGCCGGACGCCCTCGCGCATCACACCCGCCGCGACCGTGTTCGGCCGCATCCCACTGGAGGCGGGCGAACGGACGCTGATGGCGGCGCCGCTCTCCCACACCTGGGGGATGTCGGCGCTGCATCTGACGGTCGTCCTCGGCGCGACGCTGATCCTGCTGCGCGAACCCGACTCGGCCTCGATGCTGTCGGCTCTGCGCCGCTATCGCTGCACGTCGATGTTCACCAGGCCCACGATGCTGCGCGGCCTCGTGGAGGCGGGGCCGCCGCCGGAGGGGCTGCCCGCCCTGCGGGCCGTGGTGTCCACCGGCGCTCAGCTGCCCGGCGAGATCGCGGCCCGCTTCCACGACGAGTTCGGCCCGGTGCTGCACAACCTCTACGGCACGACGGAGCTGTCCTGGGTCAGCATCGCGACCCCGGCCGACCTGCGTCGCGCCCCGGGCACCGTCGGACGGCCGCCGCGCGACATCCGGGTGACGATCCGCGACGACCAGGGCACGCTGCTGCCACCCGGCGAGACCGGCCGGATCTTCGTCGAGGGCGCGGGCTGGGAGCTGCAACGGGAACAGGACACCGTCGCGCAGTCCTTCGGCCCGGCGGGCCGGGCGTTCACCGGCGACCTCGGGCATCTCGACGCGACCGGTCTGCTGTTCGTGGACGGCAGCGCGTCGGAGCCCCGTTCCACCGACCAGGAGTGAGGCACACGGCGATGAGGCAGGCTGAGGCCGTGACTTCGACAGAGACCGGCGCCGGGTCGCCGCACGGCCCGCGGCTGCGCCCGCCCGAGCACCGTGTCAGCGGCAAGGCGATCGTCTGGTGGACGCTGCGCTGCGCCTTCGGCTGGGTCATCGTGATCGCGCCGCTGCTGGCAGGCCGTTGGCTGTGGCCCGACCCGCCGATCCCGCTCGGCACGGCCGCGGCGATCGCGGGCGGGATCGCCGTGCTGCACGTCGCCGTCATGCCGACCTGGCGGTACCGGGTGCATCGTTGGGAACTCAGCGAGCACGCCGTCTACACGCAGAGCGGGTGGCTGAATCAGGAGTGGCGGGTCGCCCCGGCGTCGCGGATCCAGACCGTCGACACCGAACGCGGCCCGCTCCAACAGCTGCTCGGCCTGTCGACCGTCACCGTGACCACCGCCTCGGCGGCCGGGCCGCTCCAGATCACGGGGCTGGACCGGGACACGGGCATCCGCATCGTCGAAGAGCTGACCGCGACCACGGAGGCCAATCCGGGAGACGCCACGTGACCAGCGGTGATGCCGAGAGCCATGCCGCGGGAACGAGCCGTAGGCCCGAATCGGGGGAGAACGGCGTCCGGCACGCTCGACCGGGCCCGACTCCGGGGGACGGCGAGCGGTCCGATCTCTCCGGTCCGTCTCCGGACCCGGCCGCCGCGGTGAACCCCGATGCGGTGCGCGACGATCAGGCGACCCCGGCCTACGGCATCCGATCAGTCGGGCCGTCCGCCGACGGCTCGCCCGCGTCCCCGACGGCGGGTTCCACGGCCGACCCGTGGGAACAGGCGCCCCCGCCCGCCCGGCCGTACCCGACCGGCCCGTGGTATCCCGCCGCACCGCGGTACTCCGCAGGGCCGCCGTATCCCGCAGCCCCGGCGTACCCCGCGGGCCCACAACCGGCAGGGGGCGGATTCACCGGGCATCCCGGCGGGTCCGCGCCACCGCCGCCCGAGGCTGAGCTGATCGCGGCAGAGCAGTCCGATCAGCGGCTCGACGCGCGGATGATCGCCGTCAAGCCCCTCAACGAGGCCTTGGGTCTGCTCCCCGTGCTGATCCTGGCGCTCGTGGTACAGGGGGCCGATCAGTGGCAGTTCCGCCTCGCCGCGGTCGTCGCGGGCCTGTTGTTGGTCAACGGCCTGATGCGCTGGCTGACCACGCGATATCGCATCACCGAGGACCAGGTGGTGCTGCGCACCGGCTGGCTGTTCCGTACCCGACGTGCCGTCCCGCGCGAACGCATCCGCACCGTCGACCTCACCGCGAGGCTGATGCACCGCGTCTTCGGCCTCACCACGGTGAAGATCGGTACCGGCGGCCGGAAGGGCGCGGGGCTGAGCGATGAGATGACCCTCGACTCGGTGTCGCGGGCCGAGGCCGAACGGCTGCGGCAGGTCCTGCTGCATCGCGCCGCCGCGACCGCCGCCACCGCCTCGCGGCCCGGCGCGGACGCCGAGGGCGTCGCGGCCGGGGACGGTCCCGAGGCGGACGCCGCCGGACGGACCGACGTCGAGCAGACCGGTACCGTGCTGTCCCGGCTCGATCCCCGCTGGCTGCGCTTCGCCCCGCTCACCCTGGCGGGCCTCACCGCCGTCGGTGTGCTGGCCGGGCTGAGCATGCAGTGGATCCAAGAGCTGTCGCTGGACGAGGTCGGGCTGATCCAGGACGGGTTGAGCTGGCTCGACGCGCTGCCCGTCGGGGTGCTCGTCGGCGGCGTCATCCTCGCGCTGCTGCTCGTCAGCACCATCCTCTCGCTGGTCGTCTACGCCATCCGGTACTGGAACTACGTGCTCACGCGCGAGACGGACGGCACCATTCGCGTACGGCGCGGCCTGTTGACCACCCGCGCGGTCTCCCTGGAGGAGAAGCGGCTACGCGGCGTGGAGTTGCAGGAGCCGCTGCTGCTCCGGGGGGCGCGGGCCGGTCAGGTCAACGCGGTCGCCGTCGGCATCAGCGCCGTCTCGCCCGACAGCAGCCAGCTGCTTCCGCCCGCGCCGGTGGACGAGGCGCATCGCGTCGCCGCCGGTGTGTCTCGCCAGGAGCGATCCCCCACCCAGACCGACCTGAGCCGGCATCCGGCCGCCGCGCTCTCCCGTCGGCTGGTCCGCGCCGTGGTCCCCACGCTGCTGCTCGCGGGCGGGCTGTGGGCGCTCGCTCTGCTGGGCACCTGGCCGTCCTGGCCCGCCTGGGTCGCGTCGGCGTTGATTCCTGCGGCAGTGCTCCTCGGTGTCGACCGCTACCGCAGTCTCGGGCACTCGCTGGACTCGCGGTACCTCGTCACCCGCCACGGCTCGCTGAGCCGCAACACGGTCGCGCTGGAACGCGAGGGCATCATCGGCTGGAACATCAGTCGTTCGGTGTTCCAACGCTCGGCCGGCCTCGTCACCCTCACCGCCACCACCGCGGCGGGCGGCAACGCCTACTCCGTGATCGACGTCGGCGAGCAGGCGGCCCTGGGCATCGCCGACGAGGCGGTCCCCGACCTGCTGCAACCGTTCCTGATCGGCGCGGAGTCGACCGGCGACGGCACCGCGACACACCAGCCGCCCGTCGGGACGGGGCAGGTCGAGCACCTAAACTCCTCCTCGTGAATGACCGGTTGGTATGGATCGACTGCGAGATGACCGGCCTCGATCTGAAGTCCGACGCACTGATAGAGATCGCCGCGCTCGTCACCGACGCCGATCTCAACGTGCTCGGCGAGGGCGTGGACATCGTGATCAGGACGGAGGAGTCCGCACTGGACGGGATGCCGGAGGTGGTCCGTGAGATGCACTCCCGCTCCGGGCTCACCGAGGAGGTCCGGCGCTCCTCGGTGACGACGGCCGAGGCGGAACGCCGGGTGCTGGAGTTCATCCGCGAGTACGTCCCGGACGCCCGCACCGCGCCGCTGGCAGGGAACTCGATCGCCACCGACCGCGGCTTCATCGCCCGCGACATGCCGGAGCTCGACGCCCATCTGCACTACCGGATGGTGGACGTCTCCTCCGTCAAGGAGTTGTGCAGGCGCTGGTACCCGCGCATCTACTACGCGCAGCCGGAGAAGGGACTGGCGCATCGCGCGCTCGCCGACATCAAGGAGTCGATCCGCGAGCTGCGGTACTACCGGCAGACGGCGTTCGTCGCCCAGCCGGGGCCGACGACGGAGCAGGTCCAGGCCGTGGCGAAGAGGCTGCTCGGTGAGACCACCGAGGTGGGCGGCACCGCGCTGGCGCAGGAACGGACGAACGGTACGGCCTGATCGGAGGCTTCGCGACGGGGCGACCCGCTGAAAGGGGAACCCGTTTCGAGCGCCGCACAGGGACGCGCTAAGCTATGTCACGTCACGGCGGCTTCGACACCGTCGAGTCGTGGTGGGTGTAGCTCAGCTGGTAGAGCGCCGGGTTGTGGTCCCGGAGGCCGCGGGTTCAAGTCCCGTCACTCACCCCATCGGAAAGGGCCCGGATCTCCCACGGCAGTGCCGTGGCCTGGAGATCCGGGCCCTTTCTCGTGTCCGCCGTGGTGGCGGGTTCGCAGGCACCGCCCTCGACCATGACCGGAGTAGGCGTCGGCGTCGTTCATCGAGATCCGACTCGGAGGCGTGGAGAGGCACGTCCCTCGATCGCCGCTTCAGGCCGGCCGCACCGAGCCGCCTCGGCACCACTTCGGACCGGCCGACTCGGCGACTCGCGCCGTGTGGCGCGGCAGGCCTGATGAAGACGGCCACGCTCCACCGCGGCATGCCGCGCCGTCCGGTCACGCACAGCGGCGCGGCGGATCGGGAGGCGCCGCGATCCGGTCGCTCCCGTTCGGGACCGGCAGGCTACGAGTGCGATGCCGACTGCGCGTCGGCTCGGTCGATCGCCGACGTCCCGACGTGCTCCCGCCGCAGGACGCCGGCCCGGCGTCGTCCTGACCATGTGGGCGGGCCGGTCGCCCCCGGGAACGGCGTCATCGAATCGGTGCGACGAGGGAATCGGTGCGACGAGGAGCCGTCCGGGTCAGCGTCGGCCGCCGGTGCTCCACTCGTCCCAGGAGATCTGCCAGTCGTTGTAGCCACCGCGTCCACCGTCACCGGGCAGCTCTCGGCCGCCCGCGTTCTCGATGATCACCACGTCACCGCTCTTGACGTTGTCGTAGAACCACTTGGCATCCTCCAGGGAGAGGTTGATGCAGCCGTGGCTGTCGTTGGCCTGGCCTAGCAGCCCGTTCCACGGCGCCGCGTGCACGAACTCGCCGTTGTTGGCGATCCGCGTCGCCCACTGGACGTCGGTGACATAGCCGCCCGAGGCGACGTCGAGGCCGTAGGTCGAGGAGTCCATCGTGTACTGCGCGTGCTTCTCCGTGACCACGTGCACGCCGTTCCAGGACTGGAAGTCGGCCTTGCCCAGCGAGGTCGGCATCGTGCGGACCACCTCGCCGTTGATCTCCACGGTCAGCTGATGGGCGGCGCCGTCGGCACGCGCGATGAAGGAGTCGCCCACGGTCAGGGTCGACTGCCTGCTCTCCTTGCCGTAGACGCCGTCGCCGAAGTGCTTGCCGTAGATGTCGGCGTCGATCGTGATCACCGTGCCCGGCTCCCAGTACTCCTCGGGGCGCCAGTGCGCTCGAGTGTCCTCGAACCAGTAGAAGGAGCCTTCGACCGCGGGTTCCGTGGTGATGGAGATGGCCTCCTCCACCGCGGCCTTGTCCTGGATCGGCGTGCCGTCGAAGTAGAAGGCCAACGGCTGCCCGACCCCGACGGTCGCGCCCGGCAGCGGTGAGAAGCCGACGTAGGCCTGTTGGACCGGCGTGGCGGTGGTGAACTCCGAGGTCTCGGTGACCGGCTCGCCGTCCGCGTTCTCCCCCGTGGCGGTGAGCGTGTAGGTACGGCCGTACCCGAGCGGCTCGGCCAGCGACCAGCTCGAGCCGTCCTCGGCCAGTTCCCCCGCGACCTCCTCGCCGTCGGGATTGATCATCACGACCTCGGTGAGCACGCCGTCCTCGGCGGTGACCTCGATCGGGTCCCCCGGTGCGACGTCCGTGGCCGCGTCGGCGGGTAACGCAAGCGTCACCGGCGGCGCGGGCGGCGCGCTCGACGTCTCGGGGCCGCCCCCGCCCCCCGCGCTCGCGCCGGCCCCGCCCGCCGAGCTGCAGGCCGCGACCAACAGCGCCACAAGCCCGGTGGCGACAGCCGACGCGGTCCGGCGCACCGCGCGCGGCCCGCCGTGGTCACCGACACGAAGCGATCTACTCACTGTTTCCCCCATGCCGCTATCGAGCGGCTCGATACCTAGCCTGAACGGAGGCATGCGTCACGCCTGCCCCGGGCCTGACCGGTGACTCCCGAAACCTCTTTGCCCAGATAGACGCCGCAACACCGCACCTGGTTGCATCCCCGGGTCAATCGACGCCGAGGTTCTTCGATCAGCCTAATGGGGGAGCCCGTCAGTCTCGATCCACTTCCCAGTCACCGCAGGCCGCGGCGGCTCCCGCCCGACCGCCGCGCCGGCCGTCGCCCGCCCTTCCCGGCACCGGTCCGATGGAGAGGGGGGCCGGATTTCAGGGTCCGACGATGCCTGTGTTACTGTTCTGCCGCACCGCACGGAGGGCCTCCGGCGGAGCGAGAGAAGTGAACATGCGGCATTAGCTCAATTGGCAGAGCAGCTGACTCTTAATCAGCGGGTTCGGGGTTCAAGTCCCTGATGCCGCACCAAACCCCAGGTCAAAGGCCTGGGGTTTTTGCATTGGAGATCAAACCCCGCGTTTACCCCGCCTTTTCGCGGGCTGTCCCGTCGAGCCCGCCGAGGGCATCGGCCCCGAGGCGGGACACCGACCGGCGGCCCATGTAGACGTCCTGGGTCATCGAGGGGCGTGCGTGCCCGAGGATGTCCGCGATCTGTCGAGCGGTCAAGCCTGCGTCGTCGAGCAGGGTCGCCACGGTCTTACGGAAGGTGCGGAAGGTGACCCAGTCGTAGCCGGATCGCACGGTGAACGGCTTCCACGCCCGATTTCGGACGTTGGATGCCTCGCGAACGGTGCCGGTCGTGCTCGGGAAGATCGGCCCTTCCAGCGTGCGAGCAGTGGCCCGCCGCTCGACGAGCATCCGCACGCACCAGTCGGGTAATGGGATCGGACGGCCGGAGTTCTCGGTCTTGCCGTCGTTGCGGATCTTGCCCCGTCCCGTGGCCCGGATGACGTTGCCGGTCATGGTGATCAGCTTTGCTTTCTCGTCGAAGTCGGACCAGTACGCCCCCAGGGCCTCCCCGGTGCGCTCCCCGGTCGCGAGGAAGAAGCGGATGAGGTCGGGAAGATCCGCATCCACCGCCGCCGAGTCCGCGTCCAGCTTGCCGAGGAGATCGACCACCTGCTCAGCGGTCAGGGCACGAGAGACCGAGGGCTTGTGCCGGGCTTTCCGTGACTCCAGTTTGCCGATGTCACGCACGGGGTTGGTCTCCAACGCGCCTACACGTACGGCGTAGGCGCAGATGCCAGCGAGCACGGCCCGCACGGTTCTGGCCGAACTGGCGCTGGACTGATCACGGATACGACGGCACAGAGCGTCCAGCACCTGGGGCGAGGACTCCCGCATCCGCAGTTCGCCCAGTGCAGGAACGACCGTTCCATTGAGCCGACTTCGATAGGTGTCCACCGTTCCCCAGGACAGATGCCCACGTTCGGCGTCCGCTTCCAGCTCGGCCAGCCAGGCCGCGCCGACCACCGCAAGCCGAGTATTTCCGGTGATCTCGGCGGAAGCCAGCGGCGGGACCCAGTCGCGGACGGCCTCTTTGAGTCGTGTCTCGGCCTTTGCTCGTGTCGAGTCGTACCGTTCGACTTCGTAGGTTCGTCCGTTGACGTCGCGGTAGCGGCAGCGAGCCCGGTATCTCTTCGGGCCGACGTGATAAGTCTTGATCTTGCCGTGGGTGCCCAGCGGGAGCGGTGGTCGCGGCATCAGGCCGCCTCGGTGTCGAGGGCATCCACCCACTGGCGGACGTCGTCGGGTCGGTATCGGAGGTACTTGCCGATGCGGCGGGCGGGTGGGCCGTAGTTCTTGGCTCGCCAGCCGTAGAGCGTGTGCACCGGGATGCCGAGGTAGGTGGAGACGTCGTCGACGGTCCAAAGTGGTTCGAGTCGGGTCGCGGTCATGTCGTTGTTCCCCCAGGTCATCAGGCTGCGAGCGGAGTTGCCGAAAGTTCTGTGTCGCCGCCTGGTGGTGGTTGTGCGGCGAGTAAGGCCCGGTCGTATTCGGCTTTCCAGGTGAGGCGTTCGGAGATGGCGTGCAGCAGGACGTGTGCGCGTGGTGGTACGCCGGGGTCGCCGGGTCGGACTTTCTGCCAGCCGAGTCGGGAGGTGTTCTGTGGTGGTTTCTCGATTCCGGCGGCTGCGAGGGTTTCGGCGACGAAGCGCTTGCGGTCGGCCCGGTGGTCGGCCAGCGACTTGCCCGACCACTTCCGTGACACGAGCACTCGGCGGCCGGGGAGGCCGAGGGTGGTGCGTCGGTGTGCTTTGCCCTTGCAGTGCGCCGAGGCCGTCTGAGACCGAGCCCCGAGAGGCTGAACGCCATAGCGCAGCCAGATCGGGCACCGGGGTGAGCAGGGGGTGACGGCCAGCTCGGTGTGGAGTCGGTCGGCGTGTTCCCGTTGCCGGGTGGTGTCTTGTTCGACGACCTCGGAGACGGATTTGGTGAGGTATTTGGTGAGGTAGCCGATGTGGCGTCCGGCTTCGGGGGTGCCGCCGAGGATGCCCTTGGAGTGGACCTGCTCGCCGAACGTCGAGACATGCGCGGGTGCATCCAGGTTGGCGACAGCCTCGTCCCAGGTCGGTAGGGCCTGTCGGGTGCCAGGGTCGACGAAGCTGCGTCGTTCGTGATCCCAGACCGGCAGCCGATCTGTCTCGTAGAGCAGCCGATCATGGTTCGGCCACCACACCTGGTGATACGTCGCCGCCGTCACGTCTTTGATCACCGAGTGGGGGATAGAGCCCCGGAGTGCGGCGTGCAGATGCGGAGCACCGCGTTTCTGCGGTTCTACCGTCGCGAAGTATTGGACGTCCCAGCCGACGCAGCGGCGGAGGTTCTGCCACCAGCGGTCGACCAGTGCGGCGAAGTGGACGACGTCGCGTGCGGCGCGTCGGTAGTCGTAGGTGGCGAAGTCGACGGGTGTTCCATCGCGTCGGACCCGCCCGTAGGTGTCCAGGGTCAACGTGAGGAACATCGAGGGCCGGAACTTTCCGGCGTACTCGCGGCCGAGGGTGCGTTTCTCCACTCGCCGTCGAGGGAGGTTCGGCGCGTCCTGCCGCCGCCGAGTGGACCGCTTACGCACCGCAGTGGCCGGGGCGTCCGGGTTGGGCAGCTTCCCCCGCACGCCGAGGTTGCGGAGGTCGGCGTCGGCGGTGTGGATGGCTTCGCGGAGTTCTTCGGCGTCGGTCTCGGCACCCTCGGCGAGGGCCTTTCGGTATTCGGCGACCAGGTCCGCGCGGTAGGCGACGAGGAGTTTCTGTTGGTCGGTGGGGGGTTCGGGGGTGAAGTCGGGTTCGTCGTCGAGGTGCCATCCTTCGCGGCACTGGGTCTGCCGCAGGGCACGTGCCTTCCGAGCGCACGGCCCGCACTGGGTTTCCACGGTGGAGCCGCAGGGGACGCCGACGTAGCGCATCTCCCCGGTGTCGTAGTCGACGGTCTCCATCATGAACGGCCGGATACACACCCCGTGGTGATCCGCAGTCGCCTCCAAGACCTTCCCCGCCAGGGGTTGGCGCATCCGCTCGGCACGGGTGAAGCCCTGCACGTCACCGGGAACGGTCGTCAGATCGGCACTCACGCGGCCTCACCCCGCACGGCCGAGTCCGGACCCGGAATCTCCGGCAGGGTCGGGAAGGCGTGCACGATCGCCGACTGTTCGGCCGAGGCGGGTTCGGTGACGTAGTCGACGAGTCGGTCTAGGTCGGTATCGGTGACGTGGAACGCTCGGACTCGGAGGGGTTCGCGTCGGTCGGTGTACTTCACCCACGCCACGCCCGGAGTCGTCTCTGAAATCTCGTGTGCCGCCGCACCGCGTTCCCGGACGCCGTCGCCCAGGACCATGTCCACCTGGCCCGGTTCATCCACCCGCAGCGCTACGCGGGTCGGGAATAGGTGCCGGAAGGACAGGACTTCCTTGCGGGGGTCTTGGAGTTCGCCGATGACGCAGACGCCGGGTGCGCGCCCTTGGCTGGTGATGGTCTGTAAGGCCGAGTTCGCGCGTTCCTTGAGCTTGCGGTCGGTCGGGTAGGCCACGACATCGGCCAACTCGTCCACGATGAGCAGGAGGAACGGTTGACCGCAGTCGACCGACCACCCTCGCCGCTGCCCCCGGAACGCTGCGGCCCGCTGCTTCACCTCGGCCGCAACCTCTTCCAACAGCTCGACAGCCTCAAGTCCGTTGTCGAACACCAGCCGGTGGAACAGGCCGGGTGCCTTGCCGAGTTCCATTCCACCTTTGGGGTCGATCCCGTAGACCCGGACCAGCCCCGAGCGCAGGAGCGGGGCGAGGGACCAGAGCAGCGACCAGACCACCGAGGCCTTGCCAGCGCCGGTCGCTCCGACGGCGAGGATGTGGGAGCCGAGGAGTCGAAGCAGCCACGGCCGACCCGCCTCCGTCACCCCGACCGGGACCCGCTCCAGGTCTTTCGCAGTGAAGCCGGTGACGTCGTCGGCAGTGTCGGGCAGCGGAGGAGGCAGCACCGGCCGTGTCAGCGGGTCACCGTGCAGCAGATCCAGGACGATCCGCCGAGGACTGAGTACCCGGACTCGGCAGGACCGAGCGCCGAAGGAGTGCGCCAACGCCTCAGCTCGTGCCTCGAACTCACCGGGTGCTTGACCATGCAACAACGCGACCGTGACCCGGTCTCGCCACCCGTCGGCACGGACCCGCACGAACACCGGAACGTGGGTCTTGCGGTCAACCTTCCGGTCGAGATGGCAGAACAGCATCGTCCGATGCCACACCGGCGCGTAGACCACGAGCCGCCGCCACTCCGACCGCACCTCGCCGAGCACCAGGCGCAGGAACGACGGCCGAAACCGCCACCACCAGCCGACCAGCACCAGAGCCAAGACCGCACCAAGGATCAGGGCGACGGTCCAACCCCAGAGCGGGCCGATCACGACGAGCACCAGGACCACGAACGCGACGACCGGATACCGGGAGGCCTTGCGCAGCACCACCACCGATAACCACACCACCAGGCCGACAGCGAGGAACGGCACCGCCAGGACCAGCGCCCACCGGGGCGAATGGGTCCACCACGGCAACCGAGGCCGGGAGACCTCCAACGGGGCGGGATCGATCCACCTGGAGCGCTCAGGCATCCCGACCACCCCGCCCCAGGGTGTTCACGGCCGGGCCGAAGTCCAACGGCAGCCACCCAAGACACCGCAGACAGCGCGCGTGGCCGGGGGCGAACTTGCCGAACTTGTGGCAGGCAGGACACCTGCGCGGAACTGACTGTCCGTGAGGACTTGACACGTTCTGTGGTTGCTCTAAGCTCATCGTTGTTCACTCCGGTTAGAAATGGTTGAAGTGGACAGCGCAGAGGCGGCCGGTTTCCAGGCCTATAACCGCCTCTGCGCCTTTCCTTTCCACACCCGCGTTGGTGTTCAGCGGGTGGTCTTCTCAGTCACCCGAGTGACAGTTGCGAAACGCCCCCGGCGACACCCCCATGCGTGGCGTTGTGGCGCGGCAGTCTTCACATAGCCAGCGCGGAGCCTGCACCCACGCGCGGCATCCCGAACGAGCACAGAACCGGCCGATGTTGCGCCGCCACCAGGCGAATAGCCGTCTCATGACCACCACCCCCGCTCGGCCCGTTCGTTCGAATCCTGCGGTGAGGGCGGATGATCTGACTCCTCCGGCCAGGCATGACGGCCCTGCGGCAGCACACCCGGATTCGGCGGCGACCCGTCCTCGTTCCACTGGCCTCGGACCTCCCGGTATCCCGAGGTCAACCCGCCCGAGGGCGGCCGTTGGTCCGTGTGGATCAGTGGTCCGGCTGCCAGTCCCGCCGTCTGTTCCAGCCACTCCACCGCCCGCGAAGCCGAGAACGCCACCGCCCGCAGCAGATCCGCGACGATGACGCGGCCGGCGGGATCGGTGAGCACGGGAACCTCTACATGCACCGAACCCAGGTCCATCAGGAAGATGGGGCCGTGGCCGGGCAGGTTCGCGAAGAACACCGCCGTCGAGGCCGGTTCCGGGATGGCCACCAGTCGAGGAATCGGCCGCTGCGCGTTCATCGTGGCCCCCGCGTGTGCTCATCGGCCGACGCAAGCGCGTCGATTCCCTCGGCCACTGCCCCGCCCAGCCGGTGTAGTGCGTCGCGGTCGACGACCAGGGCCACCGGGAACGCCTTCCCGAACCGGATCTCCACCCGCGCCGCATACGGCAAGGCCATGACCCGGATCGGGAGATCGTGGGTGATGTGGACGGTCACCATGTCCCGCATCGGTGCCACGCCCTCACGCCGCTTCCTGCGTCGACGACGCGGACGACTTCCCCGACGAGGCCCTACCCACGCCGGTACCAGCGCCGGGAGCGCGCATCGACGCCGCCCGCAGGCTGAACGCGACCCGCCCGTTCTGCTCATACGCCGTCGCCGTCAGCCCCTCGAAGAACACCGGACGAAACGGCGTCCCCGGCAATGCCTCCGGCGGAACCGGCTGCACGTCAGCGGCGATCTTGACCACCACACCGGTGTTCCGCCCGTTCGCAGCCGGGTCGGTGACCTGCACATTCCACACCAGACGACCCGTCACCTTGTCCTTGGCCGGACGCCGCTGGCCGTTGTCGAAATCCATCCCCTGTTCCACCCCCAAGACGAACGCCCCGTCCGGGAACACGTCGTCGAAGGGCACCGCGAACCGATAACCGTTGGGCACAGGCATAACCAGCCTCCAGGCGTCACGTCGCCGAGCTAGTACGGCGACTCTGACCACCACCATCGGCGTTCCAGCGGGACGTACACACCACACCGTGGGACTTCTCGGGACGTCCCTGCTACCGTCGAAGACGTCCCTACGTGTCCCCAAGAGGGTGGTCATGCCCAACGAACGACTCCGTGACGCCTTGCTCCGCCAAGGCCTGAACCTCGATCACGTCGCCCGTGCGGCCAAAGTGGACCCGAAGACCGTGGAGCGGTGGATCACCAAGAACCGCATCCCGTACCCGAAACATCGCCACACCATCGCCGCCATGGTCCGCGAATCAGAGAACTACCTCTGGCCCGACGCGCTTCCCACCGAGCGCAAGGCCGAGGTCGCGGTGTCGGAGGTCATCAAGGTCTACCCCCACCGACACGCCGTCCCGCGCGAGCTCTGGTCGCGGCTGATCGACAACGCACATGAGGACATCGAGATCCTCGTCTACGCAGGCATGTTCCTCACCGAGTATCCGAAGCTCATTCACCAGTTCCGCGAGAAGGCACAAGGCGGAACCCGTATCCGACTGCTCTTCGGCGACCCCGTCAGCCGCGAAGTCACCCGCCGCAGCGAAGACGAGGGCATCGGTAAGACCACGCTCGCCGCCAAGGTCCGTAACGCACTCGCGTTCTTCCGCCCGCTCCGCGATGAACCCAACATCGAGATCCGCTGCCACGGCACAACGCTTTACAACTCCATCTACCGCTTCGACGACGAGATGGTGGTCAACACCCACCTCTACGGCTTCCAAGCCGCACACGCACCAGCCCTGCACCTCCGACGGCTCTCCGCAGGCGACCTCTTCGAGAACTACTCCGAGAGCCTGGAATCCGTCTGGAAGTCCGCCAAAGAACCCAAGTGGGCAAAGGAGTAACACCATGGCACGCACCGACTACTACCAAGACCCCACCGCACCCCAGGCCAACAGCATCGTCGTCGCCGTGACCGCCGTCATCCAGGACGAGACCGGCCGACTCCTCATGATCCGTCGCACCGACAACGACCTCTACGCCATCCCCGGCGGAGCCCAAGACATCGGCGAGACCATCTCCCACACCGTCGTACGCGAAGTGAAGGAAGAGACCGGCATCGACGTCGAAGTCCAGAAAATCACCGGCATCTACACCGATCCCGAACACGTCATCGCATACACCGACGGAGAAGTACGACAAGAGTTCTCCATCTGCTTTCGAGCCATCCCCACCGGCGGAGAACTCCGCACCAGCAACGAAAGCAAAGAAGTGCTATGGGTCGAACCTGATGACCTCGACGCCCTCAACATCCACCCATCGATCCGACTCCGCATCACACACGGCATCGAGCGCAGCGGGGAACCCTACTTCTCATGATTCCCCGCAGCGAGCAAGCGTCTCTCCGTTCTCTCAACAGCGGCCCGTAGCTCAGGCTCAGCCTCTCGGATGAAGCGGGACACAAGGTCTTCAGGGCCGTACCGGCGCTGAATCTCCGATATGCGCTCATCGAAGGTCACCGGAACACCATCCGGAGACGTCGTCATGTCCGCCCACCACAAGGCATCCCGCACTGGAGTCGGCCCCTCATCGGGAAACTCGTCGAGTTCGGCCGACAAGCCGCGCAGCCGAGCCTCCAGCCGCGCACAAGAGTGGTGAGCTACGAGGTTCACTACTCGCTGTGAGACACCGGCACCGCGAAGCCATCGAGCACCATCCAATGGATGAAAGCCTGTAACTACCAGTCCAGGAGAATAGCCCACGTCGTGCAAAAACGCTGCGGAAACTATCTCGGACCCGTTGCCAACGACTAGTGCAGAAGTTTTAGCTGCGCGATCCGCGACACCCTGAACGTGGCGCCACCGGCGAGGCATTATCACCGCCAATTGGTCAAACGCGAGCTGGCGAGCCTGCCGCTGCAATCTCATTCAGTTACTGTATCTGAAGTCTCCACGCGACGTCACCAGGGTGGCTAATCAGACACCACCAGCTGAAGATCGGATGAGGAGAATCATACCACTGGGACGCGATCTACACGAAATGATTCATTCAGATCTTCACCCCGATAGATCTTTTCCTGAGAGCCTTAGGTCTGCCATCAATCACAATGGTACCTAGAAAAATAGCAAAAACCACCGCGAGTCTGGTAAATTTTGCGACAGACAACACCAGGCTTGTTAAAAAGATTGAAAAGGATGCACTGTAGAATCTATCGGTGTCTAAAAGCATGGCAAGCAAGCAAAGTAGGGCACCGCCGAAAAGCCACTTTATTATGCTCATATAATTCTTATTCAGCACGCTTCCATGCCGCTGGCGCACAGCTTCGAAAGTCGCTCCCCCTGTGGACAAATACTGAGATACGCTAACACTTACGAAGCCACCAAGAAGCGACATCACCCCCGCCCCCGCCGCGTAGGCGTCGGTTCTTTGTCCACTATCCATCCATGATCCAAGCTCCTTTTTCGCCAGACTCGAAGCCACATGCGCTGCAAGTACCAACATAATAGAAATTGCCAGATCGAGATTTGGATGCCGAAGCCACCATTCGCGAATCTTTAAGCCACTCCTTTTGAGGATACTTTTTTCTTGCACTTTATCGACATATCTGCCGTCCATGGCCCTCAACCACCTCCGACACGATACTATCCCAACCTACCGACAGAACGTCCGGTCGGAATAGCTGATCGTGGAGCTGCTCGGTAGCAGCGTCAATAGCCTCGATGTACATTCTTATTTTGCTCGATTCGGGATCGTCCCCACGAAACACGACCGATATTTTGGTCGTAAGCTGATTTTCGTAGAAGTCAATCTTTTCCCTATCAAACTTCCCATTTTTCAGCGGCTTCGGCAAGTACACGGCAGCCCTCATTGCCGGCAAGTTTACATAAGCCTTCGCTATCTCTGCAATTTCTCTGCGTTTTTCCGCGTCGGCCTTAACTATACGCCCTTTCGATTTGAATTCGAGACGCAGGCTCAAGCTAGACGGTGCAGACTTAATGATATCAGAAGTAGCAAAAACTCCTGAGGACGACTGAATTGCAGACAAATGATCTGGTTCAAGGACAACTTCAAACGAGACCGCCTCCTCGGCCGCAAGAATTCTTTCCTTAGCGTCCGCCCCCCAGTCTGGGCCAATAGTTATCTCCTCGCTGAATATATCAGCTTTGTTCAAGTAAGACTGAAGAGATGCCGTGCGCGCGGACGCATTGGAACCCAAGACGAAGCCAAACTTGTTGGTTCCGGAAATAAACTTAACAACCGAGTACTCCACGTAGGGCCTATCGACATCGACTGGATCATTTTCGATAACCTTGTCGGCTATTAGATTGTAGGACGAGACACCTTCGTCGCGGTGGCGCAGAAATACAAACACGTCTTCGCCATCATGAGTCTGCACATTGTACCAATAGGAGGTCCCGCCTATTTCGCGAAGCCTTTCCATGTGTCCGCGATTCGCCAACCGGCTAAGAATGTGCTTCCAGTCGATCGGCTCCTCGATAGCTTCCCCATCCTTGCCGCGCACCTCGAAGAAGGAAACCGTCTTCTTTCGGGACTTGTTTTTACCCATTCGATTCTCCATTCTTTTACTCGACTTTAGCACGATTTTCATTAGGCACGCCACTACTGTCGCTGCGAGAAAATTTCTTCCTGATTAACTGTACTTTTCGTTGCCGAATCTGGCTCTAGGGGATCAAGGCGCGCCGCCGTAGGCGGCGCGCTGCCGGGTCACCTCGGGTAGGCCGGGCGCGCGGCTCAGTCCTGCGGGCGCGCTGACGCGCGTCCTCGGCCTGGCCGACGCCCAGCCGCCGGGTTCCGGGATGCGCCACCGCAGACGACGCGCGAGAAGGCTGAGCAGGGCTAGGCCGCGACTCCGGTCCGACAGAGCGCCGAGCGGGGCATCCTGGCAACGCTGGTCATGGCGCTCGACTGCCGCGACGGCTTCGCCGCCTTGCCACCGGATGACCGGCTCATCTCAAGATCACGACCCCGGAATACCCCCAGAGAACAACGCTGAACGACGAAGGGCGCCGATGCTCGACAGTGGACCCGGCTACCGCGTCCAAGCAGGTGAGGGGCCATGTCGAGCACCGACGCCGAACGACGATGAAGAGAGATCATGAATCAGCGGGTTCGGGGTTCAAGTCCCTGATGCCGCACCAAGGTCAAGATTCCGTTGGCCAGTGCGTATGTCACAAACCAAGATCACACCAGCGCCGGTCTGCCGGGCATCTGTCCTACACGGTGTCCCATAGATCGGCGCTAGCGTGCGTCCATGGCCAGAACGAAGCGCGTCAAGGACCTCACCGGCTATGCCCCGGGCACCGGAACGCTGATCATGGTCGCCCGTTCTGCCGGGGCCGGCGGCGAGGCAGGGCGATCGGGATACCGAACCGCCTCGGGACCACCTGGGACCGGACACCACGGCGACGCTCGATCAACGTCGAGACCGGGTTCGAGTGCCGCCCTGCGCGGCGATCTCCTGCTTCTCACGACGCGGCACCCTTCACTACGCTCGTCGGCGACCTCCCCCGCAGGCGCGATCCTCCCGCACGCCGTTCCTCCTGCGTGGACGCTCCACAGCTGACGTACTTCGGGCGTACTCCGCAGTGCTGTGGATCGCGTCGACGGCAGCCGCTCTCCGACGAGGAGCCGCCCCATGGCACGCACCGACTACTTCCACGATCCCGACGCGCCCCCGCCGAACGGCATCGCCATCGCCGTCAGTGCCTTCGTACTCAACGAGACGGGCGAGCTGCTGATGATCCGCCGCAGCGACAACGGCCTCTACGCCATCCCCGGCGGACAACTCGAACTCGGCGAGACCCTCGCGCGGACGGTCGTCCGGGAAGTCGACGAGGAGACCGGGATCGCCGTCGAGCCGACCGGCGTCATCGGCCTGTACTCCAACCCCGCCCACCTCATCGCCTACGACGACGGCGAGGTACGACAGGAGTTCTCGATCTGCTTCCGCGCCCGACCCGCCGGCGGCGAACTTCACACCAGCAGCGAAAGCACAGAAGTGCTCTGGGTCGCGCACGCGGATCTGGACAGGCTGAGCATCCACCCCTCGATCCGACTCCGCATCCGACACGGGTTCGAGGACCGCCGCGAGCCCTTCTACACCTGAGCCCCCGTAGCGCGCGGTCGCGATTCCGTCCGGCGCACCGTCCCCGGCCGCTCGCAGGCGGGAAGGCCCTGCACGACCACCTGGGAAGGAGGCTCGCACCGGGCGGCCCGAAACAGCCTCGGGTTGGGTGTCCCCTCGGCGGAACGTCCGGATCAGCGGCGGCTCTCGTTGCGGCCGACGCTGGCACCGCGTGCGCGCCGAGGTAGCGCCCCGATCCTCCCCGTCTATGCCGCATGATCCGTGGGAGTGGGGCGAGGCTGCCGAGCTGACGGCGGTGCGGATGCCGGGGGCCGCTCAAACGGGGTCGGGATGACCAGCGACCGGCGGGGCGACGCGATCCTCGGCACGAGCGCCTCCGGGCCAGAGCTGGATGAGGTGCTCCTCGGTGTGCTGGGTCTCTCTGGTCACGCTGGTCTCGTCGAGGCCCAGTGGATTCCGATAATGCGCCCGGAAGCGTACGGCTCCACACCACGGCAGGTCGACGGCGGAGTCGTTCGGCGCCCCGGTCGTGCACGCGAGTATCAGCGTGTTGCCCCTGGTGGAGAACTCCCCATCGGCGACGGCATCCCATTCGCTCGGGTCCTGCTCCGGCGGGGCATCCCAGATCTGAAGGTGGACCGTCGGTTCATGCGCGTTCACCGCGCTATGCAGGAGGACTCCTCGGGGAAGAACACCGTACACCGGAGGTCGTTCTTTCCCGCCGGGGACGACGTCGTCGAATCCGTCCTCGCCGACCAGTCGGAAGATATGAAAATCAATGAAGACCGTCGTCGTGATCGCGTGCACCAGCACGATGCCCCCTCGCCGGCTCGTACGGGCATCATGGCCGTCGTGTCCGACAGATCGTGATCGCCTGTGGTCATGACCGCGGTGACCTCACCGGACCTCGCCGTACTGACCGGCCCTGACGGGCGACGTCCCGCTTGGCCGTACCGATCCGACCTACGATGTCCCGCGTGTCGCACCCGGAGCCTGCGTACATGAGATCGACTCTGTGAGCGGCCTCTCGGCGTGGAGTCCCGGCGTACTCGCGGGCCGTCTCGTCGAGCCCCGGGTCCGAGGGCATCGACCCTCGTGGTGAGAGCGTCGCCGACTCCGCCCGGCGCTACTCGATCCGTTCGACGACCGTGACCTCGATGGTTCCCGTTCCCGCGCTGAGCAGGAAGAGCATCGCCAGGACCCCGAGCACCACGCCGAAGACTCCGACGGCCAGGATCGTCTGATACAGGCCGCGATGGCGGCGCGCCCCGCGGCGCAGCCCCAGGACTCCGAGCACGATCGCCGCCACGCCCGGGAGCGGTGCCAGCGGGAAGGAGACGACGAGCAGGACGACGGCGAGGGCTGCGGACAGGCCGCCGACGACGATCAGCCAGCCGCCGAGCGATTCCCGCGCCGCAGAGTCCACCGGAGCCGACATGCGGGCGAAGTTAGCAACGATCACGCTGCGCGGTCAATCGTGGACCGGCTCGGGAAACCCACGTCGGGCACGGGCTTTCGGCGCCGATCGGAGCTGCCTAGGCTCACCTCCGTGAGCCCTTCGCCGCTGCGGATCGTCGCGTTGTTGTTCCCGAACGTCACCCAGCTCGACTTCACCGGCCCCGCGCAGGTCTTCTCCAGGCTGCCGGGCGCCGAGGTACACGTCGCCTGGCACGACACCCGGCCGGTGGCCACCGACAGCGGGTGGTCGATCGTGCCGACGACGACGCTGGCCGACTG
This sequence comes from Actinoalloteichus hoggarensis, assembly GCF_002234535.1. NCBI lineage: Bacteria > Bacillati > Actinomycetota > Actinomycetes > Pseudonocardiales > Pseudonocardiaceae > Actinoalloteichus > Actinoalloteichus hoggarensis. Next base: position 1,414,585 of record NZ_CP022521.1, on the reverse strand, counting down.
TCCACAGGCCGACGTGTTGTTCGTCCCGGGCGGCCAGGGTGCGTTCGATCTCTTCGACGACGCCGTCGCGCTGGACTTCCTGCGCAGGCAGGCCGGCGGTGCCTCGTGGGTCACGTCGGTGTGCACCGGCTCGTTCACGTTGGCGGCGGCCGGGCTGCTCACGGGTCGCCGCGCGACCAGCCACTGGTCCGCGCTGCCCATGCTGGCCGAACTAGGGGCGATCCCGACGAGCGAACGAGTGGTGATCGACGGGAACCGGATCACCGGGGCCGGGGTGACCTCCGGGATCGACTTCGCGTTCGTGCTCGCGGCGCGGCTCTTCGGCGAGGACGTGGCGAAGCAGGTCCAGCTACGACTCGAGTACGATCCCGCGCCGCCGTTCGACGCGGGGTCACCCGCGAAGGCGGACCCGGAACTGGTGGCGTCGACGGTCAGCCGCGTGGACGACGCCCGCCGGGAGGCGGTCAGGCGGGCTGCGGCGCGCCTCGGCCGGTCAGCTCCCTGACGAGACCGTCTCGGCGCTGAGACAGAACTCGTTGCCCTCGGGATCAGCCAGGACGATCCAGTCGTCGGTCCTGCTCAGCACTCGAGCGCCCAGCTCGGTCAACCGGTCGATTCCGACGGCCAGGTCGTCACACCGCAGATCCAGGTGCAGCCGATTCTTGCCGGCCTTGGATTCGGGTACGAGCTGGAAGAACAGCCTGGGGGCGCCGTCGGCGGCGGGCTCGACCAAGACGAGTGGATCGTCCTCGGGACCGTCGATGCCCTCGGCACGCAGCCGTGCCAGTTCCTCCTCGTCATACGGGGCGATCTCGTAGTCGTCCAACGCCGCCGCCCAGAATCGGGCGAGTGCGGCGGGTCGAGCACAGTCCACGACGATGTCATGCAGTCGGATCACGCGGACGATTCTGCGACACCGGGCAGGGCGGCGACGACGGCTCTTCGCCGGTCGCGTGGCGCCCCCATCGCCTACAGTCGTCCCATGTCACCGTCGGAGGCCAGGGCAGCGCTCTCGGCGAGGCGTCCCCGACTGGTCCTCTGGCTCGGGCTGGGCGGTCTCCTGGCGATCGGGCTGGTGCTGGCCTGGGTGAACTACCTGCTCGTGGCGGCCGTCGCGTTCTCCTGCGTGGACGCGGCGACCTGCCCGATGGCGCGGGTGTACTTCGTGGCCTTCGGGCCGACGGCGACATTGTTGATCGGCGTGATCGCGGGCGGGATCGGCGGCGAACGGGCGATCCGCGCGGGCCTACCGGTACCCGGCTGGGTGGCCTGGCCCTGGCTGTTCTACGGGGCCGTCTTCCTGGTCGCCGTGGCGGTCGCGTTCTGAGCTCGCGACCGTCGTCCCTCGGCCCGTCGCTACAGGTTCTTCTCGATGCTCGCCAGTATCGATCCATCGGGTGATCCCGGAGTGCGTCGCTGCCCGGCGACAGCAGCTCGTCCGCATGGCCTGCCACCTTGTCGACCACGCCGCCCCACAGCGACGGCGGCTCGGGCAGCGTCCCGGAGCGGTCGAAGCATCGAGGGACCTTCACCCGCCGGAACACCGACTCGGGCGGGAGCTGAGGCACGATGTCGTTGCTGTCGACGAACCGGAGGCTCCGGTCCTTCAATGCCTCGGCGTAGGCGCGGGCAGCGGATCACAGACACGCGGCTGCCCGAAGGCGTAGACGCCGTCGGTAGCCGGATTCGGCTCCGCGAGGTGCGGTTCGCCGCCTGCACTGCCTGCGCGCCGCCGAGGCTGTGGCCGGTCAGCCAGACGCTCCGGCCGTGGTGCGCGGTTCCTCGATGCCCTGCCGCACCAGAGGAGGCACCGTCGCAGGCGCGGTCGAAGCCAGATGGACCAGGCCCTTGGCGACGGACTCCGGAGCGACGGGGGGAGGTCGCATCGGTCAGCCCAGTCCTTGAGCGGAGTGACCTCGGTGCCTCGGAACGCCAGGATGACCAGGTGCTCGCCGGCCGCCAGGTACGCCTGCGTGTCGCCGAGCGGCACGGGGAGGCCCCGCGCGACCTGCGGGAGGCGGCAGTGATCGAAACCCCATCGCGCCGTCTCCGCCCGGATCTCCTTCCCTGTGGAGTAGGCGGACTTCGCGGCCCTGGCCGGCCGGTGGACGTGGTCGAGCCGGCAGCCGGTCACACGGTGATCGAGTCGTCTTCTCCGTGGGGAGGTTCGCTGCCTCGCCCGGCGACGACGGACGCACCGTGCCTGTCGGAGCACCGGCCAAGGTGGGCGGGGTAGCCACGACCTCCCCACGAGCTCGATCGCGATCCGGTCCGCCGGGTCGGCGGGGTCTGGACAGCGCGACCATGCTTTCCAGTGACGTCCGGTCGGGTGAGAATCGCCCGCCCTGGTAGTAGGACCGATCGGAACAGACCGGGTGGGGAGAGCCTGGTCAGGCTCTCCCCACCCGTGGTGGTGCGATGGGACGTCGAGCGTCAGCTGCACACGGAGTCGTTCAGGCTGAACGCGGCCGGTGCGACGTGCGCCCCGTTCGACGTGCCCTGGAAGCCGAAGCTCACCGAGCCGCCCGCCGGGATGCTTCCGTTCCATCCGCTGCCGCTGGCGGTGACCTGGGTGCCCTGCTGGGTGACCGAGGCGTTCCAGGCGCTGGTCACCTGCTGACCGTTCGGGTTCGTCCAGACGAGCGACCAGCTGGGCAGCGCGGTGCTGCTGGTGTTGGTCACCGTCACCTCGACGACGTAGCCCGCGTTCCACTGCGACTGCAGGCTGTAGTCCACGCTGCAGCCGGTGACGGGGCCGGGCTCGCCAGGCTCACCGGGCTCACCGGGCTCGCCGGGCTCGCCGGGCTCGGAGCCCAGCGGCGGGTGGGCGTTGGCGAGGAGCTCCTGGAACTGCGCGGAGAACCAGTGACCGGAGAGCGGCGCGTGGTCCAGCGCGCCGGACATGTTGTACTGGTTGCGCGGGTTGCCCTCGTAGGTGGGGTCGCACATCCGGTCGAAGCCCTTGCCCTCGTCGTTCGGGATCTCCTCGCTGGATCCGTCCGACTCTCCCGGCGGCTTCGCCCAGACGTAGGCGTCGATGCCGGGTTCGGGGGAGGCGGTCGGCCGCTCGCCGAGGCCCGCACCGGCCTGGTTGCACCAGTTCCCGAGGTGGATGCGGCGGTCGTAGCGTCCGCCGTCGACGTACTCGTCGGCGCTGGTCTGCGGGCCGGGGCCGCTCGGCCGTTCGCTGCCGCCCCAGCCGTTGCGAGAGGTGTCGATCAGCATGCCGATGTCGGAGTTGAAGCCCGCCGAGATCGCCTCCTCACGGAAGGCCTGGGCGAAGGACAGCTCGTCGACGTAGTTGTTCCAGTCGATCCAGCTCGCCTCGCCGCGGATCGGCTGGCCGTTGACGATGTCGCCGACCGCGAAGTGATCTTCCTTCAAGGCCGAGTAGTTGGCGGTGTTGGCGATGAAGCCGTGCACGTCGTCGGGAGACGCTCCGTTGGCGTTGGCCGCCTCGAAGAACAGGTCGGCCGAGGCCCCGAAGTTGTTATCCCAGCCGATCCAGCCGTGGTGACCCGCGTCGACGTAGTTGTAGACGTTCGGGATCGCGCCCAGCTGCGCCAGCGCGTAGCCGACGCCGTTGACGTAGTTGCCGTTGGCCAGCATCTCGTCGCACTGGGGCGTCGCGGTCTCACGGCTGCCGACGTTGGTGATCAGGTTGGGCAGCGAGTCGATCTCGATGATCGTCGCGATGCGCAGGCCGGCGTACGCCGGGTCGGCGAGGATCTCCGCGATCGGGTCGATGTACTCCGACTCGTACCTGTCGAGCTCGTCCGGGCCCAGTTCACCGTTGGAGGCGAGCGCGGCGCAGTCCCGACCGGGCAGGTTGTAGATGACGACCTGGAACAGGTCCGCGCCCTGGGAGACGGCCTCGTCCAGGTGGTCGCGCAATCCGTAGTCGCCCGTCGTCGGGCTGTCGTTGCCCTCGATGGCGCCGATCCGATCCAGCCACACGTAGGTCGGCTGGTCGGCGATGGCCGATCCGCCGGGCTCGGCGGCGGCATTGGCCGCCCAGACCGGGTTCACATAGACCTGAGCACCGTCGTACGGGTTGTCGACCCGCTGCTGTGCGGGTGCCGGATCATTCTCGGCACCGCTGGCCGTCTGTCCGACGGCGAGGAGGAGTCCGGCGGCGAGAACCACGGCCGATGCTGCGGCGGTGCCGCGACGGCGACCTGATTCCCTCGCCTTGCTTGGGGAGTCATATCTCATTTCGGCTCCTTGCTTGTTACCTCACGACACCCTTGTCCGAGGCGGGTAGCGCTACGCCGTAGACCATTGGGAGCGCTCCCAGAACGGACTGTACCAATGCGGTAACAGGCTGAAAAGAGGGCGTAACGCGAAAATTGTCTCGTCGATCATCAAAGCTGATCTACCTTGACGTCGGACCGGACAGAAAACACCAGGTACGGGCAGCGGAGGCCGCTCGGGCGGCGGCGAATAATTCTCCTCCACGAGATCCGTGATCGCGAAAACGCTGCGGTTGACACGAAGGAGTCCGACCGACGACACCCGACCGACCCCATCGACACCAGCGGACGCCGACACCCCTCACGCCCGATGAAGTGCTTCTGAACTGGGGTTATACTCGACTCCGCAGCGCATGTCTCGCGCTGTGCACGATCGACTTCTCGACCCCGAGGCTACATTCCGGCGCTTCGACATTCGAGAGAAAGGGCGTCGAATTCGACGCGGCGAATTCGACGATGTGCGCGCCTAAATCCAGAGACGACCAGGCTCTCTCGCGTCGATCGAAGCGATTCGCCACGCTACGGAGCACCACCGACGACCACCGGGCGCCCTACACGGAGTACGAGCGGCACCGGACGATTCGCGGTCCGCCTTGGGAACGCTCCCATAGTTTGGACGCGACCTGGGGCCCATTCCGTCCTCGCGCGGAACCTCCCCGTCGACCGGCGCGGCAAGGGCCGTCGAGCCACAGGAGCGGTCACTTCCTCGCGTCGACCGCCTCGACCACCGCGGCCAGGACGGACGACCACGGAAGGCCGCGTTCCGGCTCGTCCGCAGGCTCGGTCAGCGGGAACTCCCCGGCCCCGTCGACCAGACGGGCCCCCGCCAGCCGCAGGGCGGCCAGGTGACCGGACCAGGCCGGATGCCGTGCCTGCGCGGCGTTGACCCGAGGAGACACCACCACCGGCACCCGAACATCACCCAGAGCCTCCCCGACCTGAGTCAGCGCCTGGTTGTCGCCGATGCCCAGCGCGAGCTTGGCCACGGTGTTGGCCGACGCGGGGGCGAGCACGTAACAGTCGACGGGCGGGTGCGGTCGGGGCTCTTCCGGCAGCCGGGACTCCGAGCGCACCGGAAAGCCGGTGGCCGCGGCCAGCGCCTCGACCTCGCCGATCGCGGTCAACCACCGCGCGGCCGTCGGGGTGAGCGTGACGCCGACCCGCCATCCCCTGGCCAGAACGGGTTCCACGAGGCCGATGCGCAGCCCTGACAGGCCGCCCGCGGCGGCGGCCACCACACCGACCATGGGCGGTCGGACCGCGGATTCCGTCGCCGTCCGACCTGCCGTCATGATCCCGTCCTCCGACGTAGCACGCCCGGGAGGCGCGGTCCCCGAGGACCGTGATCTCCCCCGGGCCCGGCGGCCCGAACCCGGCGGCCCGGCTGCACCGGGCCCTGCGAGACGCCCGGCACGGTGCCCGCGCGTCGCCGGAGGCTAACAGCATCCGAGAACAGACGACGCCGAGAAGGGACCACTCCGAGCCCGCCGCCCCTTCGACACCTGCCGACTCCCTGTGGTGGGACGCGGCGTCGCGCGGCTCGGCGACCCGTCCACGATGCCGCCGCCCACGCGGTCGGTCGTCCGCCTCGCCCGTCCCCGCCTCACCCGTCCCCGCCTCGGCACGCCGCCCGGCTCAGACCACCGCCCGCACGGGCACGGTGCGGAGGCCGAGATCGCCGCACCCGCGTCCGTGTCGACCGGCGCACGCCGCCGCACCACGCCCGCCGCCGTCGCTCGCCCGACCTCACCCGAGTCGATCGAGAACCCACTCATGGAAGCGGCCGATGTGGTGCTCGACCGGGACGAGCACGCCGCCTCGGGCATAAGCCCTCGAGCTCATCGCGGGCTGACAGCGTTCGCATGCCTCGAAGTCCTGCCGATTGACCCGATCGAACAGCTCGACCGACGCCGAGAGATCCGCTCCCGAGTCCACCACCTCCGGGGCGTAGAGCCAGTCGCACTCCACCAGCGTGCGATCCACGGCGAGGGGATACATCCGGTGCAGGATCACATGGTCCGGAACCAGATTGAGGAACACCTGCGGCCGCACCGTCGCGGCGTAGTACCGGCGGTCCTGGTCGGCCGTGATCCCCGGCAGCCTGCCGAAACCCGATCGACCGTCGACGGTGAACCCCTCGGCCTCCTCGGCGAACGCGGCACCGTGCCCCACGTAGTACTGCGCCGCGTACCCCTCCGCGAACTCGGGCAGCACGTCGGTCAGCTCGGGATGGATCGTCGCGCAGTGGTAGCACTCCATGAAGTTCTCGACGATGAGCTTCCAGTTCGCCCGGACGTCGTAGGAGATCCGTCTGCCCAGCGCGAGGCCCTCCACCTCGTAGCGCCGCACGGCGGCCGGATCGCCGAGTCGCTCGGTCACCGCCTCGATCACCGTGTCCTCGAAGGAGGGCGGCTCCGACGCCAGGCACACCCACAGATAGCCGAGCCAGTGCCGCAGCGCCACCGGGATCAGGCCGTACTCGGTGCGGTCGACCGCACCGAGGGAACTCAGGTTCGGCGCGGCCGTGAGTCGGCCGTCGAACCCGTAGGTCCAGGCGTGGTAGGGACACTGGAGGCTGCGCCGCGCCGTTCCCGACTCCGCGAGACACAGCCGGGCGCCCCGGTGGCGGCAGACGTTGAGGAAGGCGCGCGCCACGCCGTCCCGCCCCAGCACCATGAGCACGCTCTCGCGACCGACCCGCACCGTGCGAAAGTCCCCGGGGTCGCGGAGATCGGCGGTACGGGCGGCGCAGATCCACTCGGCCTCGAAGATCCGCTGCCGCTCCCGCTCGAAGACGGCCGGATCGGTGTAGTAGCGGCCGGGCAGGGTGGCGACGAGTCCGGTGGGGTCGTCGGTGGTCGTCATGATCACTCACCTCTCGGATGCCGAGTCGAGACGCGATCGCCGGACGAGGTCGGTCCGGCCCGCGGCGGGATGCCGCCCGCGGCGAATCGGCCCTCGTACAGGGGCTGCTGTCCTGGTGTGCACGCCGCGCCGGAGTGGGCGCACGGTGCGGGGCCCGCCGTCACGTCCCGCGGGCCCGACGGAGTCGGATGCCGCGCGGCGGATCGCCCCGCCGCGCGCGAGGTGCCTGTCTCTCGCCCGTGCCCTGCCGAGGACCCGGAGACCGGTCTCGCGGGCACGGGCGGGCGCCGCGGCCTGTTCGTCCTCGGGCGGTCATCGGCGCATTCGGCTGCCCTCCGGGTCGAAGAGCGGTTCGGCCGCGACCGTGTAGGGCAGTCGCTCCCCGAAGTACTCGATCTCGACCGGCACACCCGGCACCGCGTGCTCGGCGGGCAGCCAGGCGTAGGCGACGGCCAGGCGCAGGGTGTGGCCGAACCCCGCGCTGGTGACGTAACCGAGGGGTCGACCGGCGACGAACACCGGCTCGGCGCCGACGACGGTGGCGGCCGGTTCCGGCGAGACCAGGGCACACAGCCTGCGAGTCGGCGAGGTCGCCCGCCGCGCCTCGATGGCGTCGCGGCCGACGAAGTAGCCCTTGTCCAGGCGCACCGCGAAGTCGACGCCTGCCTCGTCCGGGGCGTGCTCGGTGGTCATGTCCAGACCCCAGGACCGATAGCCCTTCTCCAGCCGCATGCTGTCGAAGGCGCCGCGGCCCGCCGCGATGAGACCGTGTGGCCGTCCCGCGTCCCAGAGCGTGTCCCACAGCAGCCTGCCGAGGTCGGCGGTGGTGTACAGCTCCCAGCCGAGTTCGCCCACATAGGAGAGCCGCATCGCCGTCACGGGGACGCCGCCGACGTGGATGTCGCGCGCCCGGTAGTACCGCAGGCCCCGATGGGACACGTCGTCGTCGGTCAGTCCGCTCAGCACCTCGCGGGCGTGCGGACCCCACAGGCCGAGACAGCAGGTGCCCGCGGTGATGTCGCGGACCTGCGCCGAACCGTCGCCGGGCAGGTGTCGCCGCAGCCAGTCCACGTCGAGCGGGCCGTTGGCGCCGAGCTGGAAACGCTCCTCCCCCAGCCGGGCCACGGTGAGGTCGCTGCGGATGCCGCCGTCCTCGCCGAGCAGCAGCGTGTAGGTGACCGAGCCGAGGCGACGGACGACGTCGTTACTGGTCATGGCCTGAAGGAAGTCGGCGGCGCCGGGCCCGGTGACCTCCAGGCGCGTCAGCGGCGTCATGTCGAACAGCGCCGCCCGGCGTCGGGCGTGCAGGGCCTCGGCACCGACGGTCCGCGACCAGTGCCGCGCCGCCCACTCGCCGGGCGCGGCGACCTCGGCCAGCTCGGGAAGGTTCTCGTTCTCGGCATACCACTGCGGCCTTTCCCAGCCCCGCACCTCGGCGAAGCGGGCGCCGAGCCGCTGCTGGCGTTCGTAGAACGGGCTGGTGCGCAGGGCCCGCGGGGCCTCGATCGGCCGGTGCGGGTGGACGACGTCGTAGACCTCGGCGAAGCTGCGCGCACTGCGTACCCGGACGTAGTCCGGCGTGGTCTGCACCCGCTCGAACCGATTGAGGTCGCAGCCGTGCAGGTCCAGGGAGGGCTGCCCGTCCACCAGCCATTCCGCCACGGCCCGCGCGACGCCCGCCGAATGCGTGATCCACACCGCCTCGGCGAACCAGCATCCCTCCAGGTCGGGATGCTCGCCGAGCAGCGGCATCCCGTCGGCGGTGAAGGAGAAGAGGCCGTTGATCCCCTCGTCCACCTTGGCATCGCCCAACACCGGGAGCAGATCCTGCGCTGCCGACCACGACGACTCGAAGTCCTCGGCGGTGAACTCCAGCACCGACGGCAGCCGCGTGAGCGGCCGGTCCTCGGCGGCGAGGTCGCCGCGCACGGGGTACCGCTCGTCGGCGATCTCCCATGCCGAGATCGGCATGGGGCGGTGTCCGTAGGCACCGATGCCGAGTCGGTCGCCGTGGGGTCGGAAGTAGAGTCCGGCCTCCTGATGCCGCAGGATCGGCAGCCCCGCTCCCGAGTCCGGTCGGCCCGCCGCCTCGCCCAGCACGGGAAGCGCCGTGGTCCTGGCGTACTGGTGGGCCATCGGGGTGAGCGGGATCCGCAGATCGAGCAACGCGCCGACGCGGGGTCCCCACATGCCCGCGCAGCACACCACGACGTCGGCGCGGAAGCGTTCGTCCTCGGTCCGCACCGCGCTGACTCGGCCGCCCGCGCGGTCGACGCCGATCACTCGCCGACCAGCGAGGAGCCGGGCGCCTCGGCTCGCGGCCCGCTCAGCCTGGGCGCGGGCCGCCGCGACCGGCGCGGCGAGGCCGTCGGAGGGAATGTGCAGTGCGCCGAGGATGCGATCCGGGTCGAGCAGCGGATGCAGGCGGGCGGCCTCTTCGGCGTCGACGAGCATCGAGGGCACGCCCCAGGACGTCGCCCACCCGTGCCGACGTCGCAGGTCGGCCCATCGCCCGGGAGTACGGGCCACCTCCAGGCCGCCGACCGACCGGAAGCAGCGCGCGCCGACCGTCGACGTCCGGTCCGCCAGTCCGCGGTACTTCTCGACGGTGTAGCGGGCGAACCGCGTCATGGTCTGATCTCCGGTGGTCTGGAACACCAGACCGGGAGCGTGTGAGGACGAACCGCCGGTCTCGAACAGCGGTCCCTGTTCCACCACGGTGACGTCGGTCCAGCCGCGTTCGGTGAGTTCGTCGGCGAGCGCGCAGCCGACGATTCCCGCGCCGATGACGACCACCCTCGGGGATGCGGCCACCTCGGAACCTCCTACGGATTCGACAACGAGACGCCTGCGATCTCCGTGTGGAGTCAGGCGGAGGACGAGACCCCGACGGGGTCGCCGAGACGTGGATCAGTGCGACGGGAGAGTCCGGACCGGCCGGACGAGACGGGTCGCCGCCGTTGCGCGGCGGACCGAGCGGCCGACGTGGAGGTCCGGACCGGGTGAGGCATCGTTCATCCGACCCCGTCCTTCCACGACGCGACCGCCCCAAGGTGTTGCACAGCACGAAGTGTGTCGCTCAATACGCAACAAAATCCTCGCCCCGCCGGGCAGTGTCAATAGGCCGTTTCGGCGTCCCCGTACGGCATGGGCGGCCCGGATCTGGTGCCTGGCGTCGACGCCGCACGGACCATCGCGCGGGGTGGGCGGCTGACGACGCAGGTCGCGGCGGGTGTCGCCCGAGCCATGACCGTCGGGGCAGTCCGGGTGGGGGTTCCGAACGAATGACGCGGTGCGGATCAGTCGCCGAGGTAGCCGAGCCGCTGGGAAAGCTCGCCCGCTGCCGCGATGAGTTGCGGCGCGACCTGTCGAATCCGCCTGCGCGACAGTCGGTAGGAGGGCCCGGAGGCGCTGATCGCGGCGAGCACGCCGCCGTCGGGCCCTCGGACCGGCGCGGCCAGCGCGTTGAGTCCCAGCTCCAGCTCCTCGAAGCAGGCGGTGTAACCGTCGCGCAACACCTGGTCGAGTTCGGCCCGCAGGTCGGCGATGTCGGTGACGGTCCTGGGGGTGTAGCTCTCCAGTTCCTCGCTCAGCAGTTCCTCACGCTGCCGGTCGGGCAGGTGGGCGAGGAGCACCTTCCCGCTGGACGTGGCGTGCAGCGGGGTGCGCTGACCGACCCAGTTGTGCGTGGTCACCGATGCGGCGCCGCGAACCTGACTGATGTTGATGGCGACCCCGCTGTCCGGCACGGCGACGTTCACCGTCTCGCCGAGCTGTTCGGCCAGCGACTGGCACACCGTCTGCGCCAGCTGGGCGAGGTCCATCCGTCCGGTGGCCGCGCCCGCCAGGCGGACGATGCCGAAGCCGATGACGTACTTGCCGCGCTGCCCGAGCTGTTCGACCAGGCCGCGCTGCTCCAGAACGGTGAGCAGCCGGGAGGCCGTCGACTTGTGCACGCCGAGTTCGGCGGCGATCTCGGTGATCCCGGACTCGCCGTTCTTCGCGAGCAGCTCGAGGACGCTGATCGCCCGGTCCACCGACTGCACCAGGTTTCCGCCGGTCTTGGCCGATGCCCTGTCCCGCCCGTTCACCACCGTGTCATCGCCCATGGCGCCAACCGTAGCCGCCGGGAGAAGCCCCGTCGGACAACCCGAGCGGCGTATTGACGGCGGCGGAAGCCACGCCGCAGAGTGTTGCGTACTCCACACCTTGTTTCGCTCTGCGCAACTGGAGGCCGCCATGATCCCCGTCTGCACCCTGGCCGAACTCCCGCCCGGCGAATCCGTCCGTATCCTCGCGCCCCGCCCCGTCGCGGTCTTCAACGCCGACGGGGAGCTCTACGCGATCGACGACACCTGCTCGCATCAGGACGCCTCGCTCTCCGAGGGCTGGCTGGAGGGCTGCCTCGTCGAGTGTCCACTCCACGCCGCGATGTTCGACCTGCGCACCGGGATGCCGACCGGGCCACCCGCCCGACGGCCGGTCCGCACCTATCCCGTGGTCCTCGTCGACGACGTGATCCACGTCGACACGTCGGTACGGGAGCCGGTTCCGTGAGAGCCGTGACGATCGTCGGTGCGGGACTGGCGGGCTGGCACGCCGCCCGCGAACTACGCGCGCAGGGCTTCGACGACACGATCACGGTGATCGGCGCGGAGCCGCGGCTGCCCTATGACCGGCCGCCGCTGTCCAAGCGGTTCCTCCGCGGGGAGGTCGACGAGGCACGACTGGCCCTGTCCGACGAGGCGGAACTGACCGAGGTCGACGCGCACTGGATCACCGGTCGCCACGCGACACGCCTCGATCGACGTACCAGGACGGTCGAACTGGACGACGGCACGGCGATCCGTTCCGACGGGGTGGTGATCGCGACCGGTGCTCGGGCCACGACGCTGCCCGGCCTGACCGGGGTCGCCGGAGTGCACACCCTGCGCACGCTGGCCGATGCACGGGCGTTGCGTGCGGCCTTGACCGAGGGCACGCCGAGGACCGTGGTGATCGGCGCGGGCTTCATCGGCGCCGAGGTGGCGGCCACCTGCCATGCTCTCGGTCTGCCGGTCACGGTGGTGGAGGCCGCCGAGGTGCCGTTGGCGCGAGTTCTCGGTCCGACGGTGGGCGCGATCTGCGGCGAGCTGCATCGGGACCACGGCGTGACGATGCACTGCGGCTTCGGCGTCGCCGGACTGCGGACCGCGCCGTACCGCCGCGACGGCGCCGGGGACGGGACCCGCTGGAAGGCCCCGCGTACCGAGGGCGCGTCCCGCGTCACGGCCGTCCTGGGTCGCGACGGACGGGAACTGGCCGCCGACGTCGTCGTGGTGGGGATCGGCTCACGGCCGGAGGTGGAATGGCTGGCGGGCTCCGGGCTCGACATCACCGACGGCGTCGGCTGCGACGCCGTGGGGGCCACCGCGCTCCCCGGGGTCGTCGCGCTCGGCGACGTCGCGCGCTACGCCGACCCCAGGGGCGGCTCGCGGCGGCACGAACACTGGACGGCGGCCGTGGAACAGGCGCCCGTCGCGGTGCGGACACTGCTGACCGGTCGGTCGCACGGCGAGGGCGGCACCGACCCGGTGCCCAACCGCGTGCCGTACTTCTGGTCCGACCAGTACTCGACCCGTGTCCAGCTCGCCGGGTGCCCCGACGCCGCAGACGATCTGGAGGTGGTCGAGGGCTCCTTCGTCGACCGCGACTTCGTCGCCGTCTATCGCAGGCGGGGCAGGCTCACCGGCGTCGTCGCGATGAACCGGGGCCGAGGCTTCACTCGGCTGCGGCGCGAGCTGCGCACCGCGACCGACCGGGCCGTCGAGTCGTCTCCGGCGGCCTCGACGTGACGACCGCACCGGATCACGCGTCGAGGGCGTCGGCACGATCGGGCCGCGGGCCGCCGGTCTCTTCGCAGGTCACGGCCGGGCCACGCTCCAGGCTCGGCGTGCCGCGCGACCACTCACCTGCCGCGCGGGAGGAAAGCACTGGACATCATCGGTAGGGTGGACCGCATGACATGCTCCGGCGCCCGCATCCTGCGCTTGTACTTCCACTGAAGCTCCTCCTCGGAGCTGTGACGTCGCCTGATCAGCCGCCGCGTCCTGGGCCTCGCCGGCCCCGACGCCGCGCCCGGCGACCTCCTCGGTGCAGCCGACCCGAGTCGGCACGACGGCACACCCCGCAGGCCGCTCCCCGCTGAGCCCTGCCCGCCGGGCTGCTCTCTCGCCGGACCGTTCTCCGCTGATGCGCAGCCGCTCAAGGCTGCGTCCGGCGGGCCGTCCGGCGCCGAGCGAACCCTCCACGCCGCGCCCCGCGCCGATCACGGTGCCGCGCGGCCGGATTCGTCGTGCCGCCCGCAGCTCCCCTCGGTGATCTCGTCTCTCCTCACACCGAAGGTGGATTCACCATGCGCACCAACCGACCGAGAACCACTGTGCTGACCAGCGCCGACCCCCGAGAGACCGCCGAGGCGGCAGCCGGGGAGATCCCCATGACCCCCGCCGCCCGCACGGGGCGTGTCTTCCAGCTCGCCCTGCGCGACGCCGTGCGGGCGCCGGGCGGACGGACGCTGCTCGACGGCGTCACCGTGTCCGTCGCCGCAGGCGAGCGAGCCGGCGTGATCGGCGAGAACGGCTCGGGCAAGTCCACGCTGTTGCGGCTGATCGCGGGGCTCGACCGACCGGACGGCGGGGAGGTGACCGTCACCGCGCCCGGCGGCGTCGGCTATCTCGGTCAGGTCCCGGACCTGCCGCCCTCCGACACCGTGCAAGACGCGATCGACCATGCCCTGGCCGATCTCCGCGAACTGGAACACCGGATGCGGACGGCCGAACAGGACCTCACCGACGCACCGCCGGAGGAGCTGCCCGAGCGGCTCGTCGACTACGGGAACCTCGTCGAGGCCTTCGAGCTGCGGGACGGCTATGCCGCCGACGCCAGGGTGGACGCCGCGATGGACGGGCTGGGGCTCGTCCACATCGACCGCGATCGACTGCTCGGCTCCCTCTCCGGCGGCGAGCAGTCCCGGCTGGGTCTCGCCTGTCTGCTGGCGGCGTCGCCGGAGCTGCTGCTGCTCGACGAGCCGACCAACCATCTCGACGTCGGCGCGCTGACGTGGTTGGAGGATCGGCTGCGTACGCACCGGGGCACCGTGGTCGTCGTGTCGCATGATCGGGTGTTCCTCGAACGGGTGACCACGGTCCTGCTCGCCGTGGACGCCGATCGGCGTGTCGTGGAGCGGCACGGCGGCGGATATCAGGGCTATCTGCGGGACAAGCAGGCCGAGCGCGACCGCTGGGAACAGGCGCATCGCGACTGGCTGGCGGAGATCAGCCGACAGACGACGCTGGCGTCGTCGGCGGCGAACGTCCTGGCGGCGGGGCCGCGCCGTGATGCCGAGAAGTCGCCGCAGCGCCACCAGCGCTCGGTCGAGAAGCAGATCTCCGCCCGTGTGCGGCAGGCGAGGGAACGGCTGCGGCGGCTGCACGAGTCGCCCGTGGAGCGTCCGCCTCAGCCGTTGCGGTTCCGCGCGACACTGCGGGGCGGCGAGGCCGACGGCTCACGATCGGCGCTGCTGCACGCCGACCAGGTGTCCGTGGGCGATCGTCTCGACGTCGCGTCCTTCGCGGTGGGCGGCGGGGAGCGCGTCCTGATCACCGGGCCGAACGGCGCGGGCAAGAGCACGCTGCTCCGGGTGCTCGCGGGCGACCTCCAACCCGATCAGGGTCGGGTGCGCAGGCCGAGACGGCTCGGGTGGCTGCCGCAGGACGTTCCGATCGGCGACCCGGACCGCACGCTCGCGGAGGCCTTCGCGGCGGGCCTGCCGGGACCGTCGACCGAGCATCGGGGCGGGCTGACGGCCTCGGGCCTCTTCCGCGCGGGCGAACTCGACACACCGGTGGGGCGTCTCTCGATCGGGCAGCGCAGGCGACTGCTGCTGGCTCGGCTGTTCCGCCGCGAGGTGGACGTCCTGCTGCTCGACGAGCCGACCAACCACCTCTCCCCCGCGCTGGTGGAGCAGCTGGAGGAGGCGCTGGCCGAGTACGCGGGCGCGGTGGTGATCGTCTCGCACGATCGAATGCTGCGCTCCCGCTTCACCGGCCGGATCGTCACGATGCAGGCGGGCAGGCTGGTGGGCTGACCCGAGGGGGCGGGCGGTACGAGCGCTCGGCGGGCCGCCCGTCCCGTCCCTCTCCCGCTTTTCCGCCTGCGCCTCCGGGAAATGGGTCGCTCGGGCGAGCGGGAGGCGCTGGACGCACCGTTTCTCCGCTACGGCGCCATGGCTGAACACACGCCGTGAGGAGTCGAGCCGTGTCCGTCACCGAGATCGTCGCCCGCCTTCGTCACACGCATGCCCGTCTCACCGACGAATGCCGAGCTGCCGCCCTGGCCTGCACCGCCATCGCCGACGGTGCGACGATCTTCGCCGCCGCCACCACCGGCTCCGGCCGACCAGAGGTCGAGAGAATCCACCGTCTCGCCGCTGCCTCCGGAGCTGAGGTCCGGGCCGCCCACATCCTCTTCATCCAGACCCAGGACCTCATCGATACCTACTGTCATGACCTCACCGGACATGGCATAGCGGAGCACGAGGTCACAACCACCGCGCTGGCGAGGAACGACGGACGCCTCGTCCCGGACGAGATCACACCGCGCCCACCCGAGGCGACGCTCGCCGATCCGGCCACCCGCCATGCCGAGTGGATCGCCGAACTCCGGCGCGCAGGGGGACGAAGATCAGTCCGGAGCGCATCGTCCGGATGGGACGCCATCGAGGTGGACGAATCGTCTGGCTGGAAGAGAGCCGCGAGGATTCGTCAGGGCGGGCACATATACTCCGCCCGGATCGTCGTCTGCAATTCATGTCAGCAGGGGTCGCCCCCTCCGACGTCATCTCTATGATCTTCAGCCGACTTGAAGAAGGGGACCCCGTCGGTTACAGCGGACGTGATGGATCGATCTACGAAGTGAGCACGACTCGGGGAACTCGCCTGGTGTGAATCGTCGTAGCAAGCAATGGGTACATAGTCACCGCGCACCCTTGGAAAGGAAAGATCAGCATCTCACGGTCACATGACACGGGAAAGCAGGCCTTCGATGCAGGGTGACATCTCCATGCTGGCCGGGTTCTTCGAGGGACCACTGTTCCACTTCGACGAGGACGGCGATTGGATGAATCACTCGCCGACACAGGCAGGCGAAGACCTTCGCCTCAGCACAGAACTCGTTGCCGACCTCGCGGCATGGGACGACGAGTATCAGGCGACCTACGACGACGACTACCCTCCTGACTCACGATTTCCGTCCCCCGAGGCGAGAGCCGCCTGGGTCGAGAGGGGAAAGGAGCTGGCCGCTCGGATCAAACAGGAGTCGCCGTTCGTCACCAGCGTCGATTACCAGGCCAACGGGTCGTACAAGAACGGCGAATGCGTGATCTGAGCACGGACGCCGGACCGTTCTCATTCGCGATCCGCAGCGGCGGGCAACCACGGAACACGGCTCCGTCCTACCGTGGTCTCTCGATCCCCACGGTGTTCACTGATCGGAGGTTGCCCGAGTATCGACACGCGATCGACCTCGCCGCGCGAGGTGATCGGAGGTCGCTCATCGACGCCCGCGTTCCGCGCCGAGGCCGGTTACCGGCTGCGCGGGCGCGGGTCTCGGCACGCCGTCGCCGACCCGCGGCGTGTCCCGGACGTGCCTCGGGAAGACACGATGCCCACCGCTGGTTGCACCGGAGGTGAGGATCGAGGCAGAACCCACCGCCGTCGACGTGGTGGTGATCGGCGCCGGCCAGGCCGGGTTGTCGACGGGCTACCACCTGCGACGGACCGGTCATCGACCCGAGGCCGGCTTCGTGCTGCTCGACGCGCCGTCCGCACCCGGCGGGGCGTGGCGGTTCCGCTGGCCGACGCTGCGGATGGCCACCGTGCACGGCGTTCACGACCTCCCCGGACTGCCCATGGGTCCGGTGGACGAGGACGAGCCGGCCGCGACGGCGGTGCCCGCGTACTTCGCGGCCTACGAGCAGCACTTCGCGTTGCCGGTGCACCGTCCGGTGCGGGTGCGATCGGTGTGGCCCGAGGACGACGACCCGATGGGGAGGCTGCGCGTCGCGACCGACCGCGGCGACTTCTCGACACGGGCGCTGATCAACGCGACGGGCACCTGGACGCGCCCGTTCTGGCCGAGGGTGCCCGGGCAGGCCGTCTTCCGGGGCAGACAGCTGCACACCGTGGACTATCAGGGCCCCGACGAGTTCGCCGGGCGGAAGGTGATCGTCGTCGGCGGCGGCGCCTCGGGCGTCCAGCTTCTCGCCGAGATCGCGACCGTCGCCGAGACGACCTGGGTGACGCGGCGCCCGCCGGTCTTCCACGAGGGCCCGTTCACGCACGAGCACGGCCGGGCGGCCGTCGCGCGGGTGGACGAGGCGGTGCGGGCGGGACGTCCGCCGGAGAGCGTGGTCAGCGTGACGGGCCTCCTGCTCACACCGGAGGTTCGGCGGATGCGGGCGGAGGGCCTGCTGGACCGACTGCCGATGTTCGACGAGCTGACGGCCGACGGGGCGGTGTGGCACGACGGACGGTTCGAGGCCGCCGACGCGATCCTCTACGCGACCGGCTTCCGGGCCGCCCTGGACCATCTGCGTCCGCTGCGGCTGCGCGAGCCGGGCGGCGGCATCGTCGTGGAGGACACCCGTGTCCCGGCCGAGCCGCGCGTTCAGCTGGTGGGATACGGGCCCTCCGCCTCCACCGTGGGCGCCACCCGCGCGGGCCGGTTCGCGGTGCGGGAGGTCAACCGGCTGCTGGGGCGTGTCCCCGCAGGGATGACCGGGCACTGAACCGGGACGGCTCGGCGCGCCGGCGTGACGACCCGGTCGGCCCGCGTGATGTCGGCGGCACGGCGCGGCGAACCCCGTTCCGAATCGGCGCCGATCGGATGGGTCGAGGCGTGCGGTCGACGGCGGGTCCGTCGGCGGGCGGCTCCGAGATCGGGCGGCCGACTCCGGAGACGGGCGGGTGCCCTGCGGCGGGCGGTTCGCCGGGTTTCGGCGCACCGCGCGACGGACGGCGGAACCCCGGACGCCGCGTGTCCCGTGGACGGCGCTCCGGCGGCGAGCGTACGCACGACAGGAGGCGGGCACGGGCACCGATTCGCGGCGCGATCGCCGTCGTTCGTTCGCCGCCACGACGCCAAGCCGTCCGGCTCGGCTGACATCACGATCGCCGTGCATCGCACTTTCGAGTAGAAAAATGCCGTCTGACCGAACCTGCGTCGTATGGTCGCTATAGTCCGGCAGTCAATCAGCCGAGACCAGGGGTTTTCTCGTGACCATTCCCGTCGTGCCCGCAGAGGTATTGTGGTTCCGCCGTTTCCTGCCGATCACCGCGCCCCGCGTCCGGCTTTTCTGTTTCGCGCACGCGGGCGGCGCCGCGAGCGCATTCCGCAGCTGGCCGAAGGGCCTTTCCCCGGATGTCGAGATGCTCGCCGTCCGTTATCCCGGCAGACAGGACCGACTCGGCGAAGCCGGGGCCGAGCGGATGGGCGATCTCGTGGAACCGATCGTCGCCGCCCTGGAGCCGTTCCGAACGGAGCCGATCGCCCTCTTCGGCCACAGCATGGGGGCCGCGGTCGCCTACGAGGTCGCCGTGCGGCTGGAACAGCTCGGCACGCCCGCGGCGGTGCTGTTCGTGTCCGGCTATCCGGCCCCCCTGCATCACGACGTCCGGGCGTTCGCGCCGCAGGACGACTCGACGATGCTCGCCGAGATCCGATCCATCGGCGGACCGCAGCTGGCCGACCTGGACCCGGCGCTACTGGAGTTGATGCTGCCCGCGCTGCGCGCCGACTGGAAGGTGCTCACCACCTATCGCCCCACTCGAGGCCGCCCGCTGTCCACTCCGGTCGTCGCCTACGCCGCCGCGGAGGACACGCTGGCACCGATCGATCGGGTGGTGGACTGGGCAGAGGTCACCACCGCGATGTTCGCGCACCGCACCTTCCGCGGTGGACACTTCTACCTCGTCGATCAGGAGGCGGAGCTGACGAGCGACATCACCCGACACCTCTCCTCGACAGGTCGGGCGACCCGACGCTAGAGCGGTCGGGGAGTCACCGGCCCGCCCCGCTCCCGGCCGGGGCAGCCGGGTGCTCTCACCGGGCAGCGCCCTCGACGGGGCAGGCCGGTTCGCCGCCGACCACCGGGCCCGACCAGTGTGCGACCACGTGATCGCGGCACTCGGCCGGGGTGCCCTCGGCCATGCCGATCAGCCAGCCGGGCGGAACCGGGGCACGCGCGGGCCACAGCGCGTGTCTGCCCGCGTCGTCCACCAGCACCCGGACCCGCGATGCCGGATCGGCGAAGAAGTCGGTCATCGTGGCACTCCTCTCGTTCACACGCCGCTCCCCGCCTGCCCCAGGCTCCGACGGCCACCGGCGCCCACGCCGGTCGTGTCCCGTAGGCGCCCAGCCCTGTTCGGCGTCTCGCGGGGTCTGCCTGCCGCGTCCCAGAACCCGTTCAGTCGTGGCTCGGCGCGGGCTCCTCGGCCGCCGCGATGGCGGCGATCACGCCGCCCACCGTCGGCGTCTCGAAGACCCTCCGCACCACCATCGAGACCCCGAGCCGCTCGCGGACCGAGGACACCATGCGCAGCAGCAGCAGCGAGTCGCCGCCGAGCTCGAAGAAGCCGTCGTCCACGCCGATCTGATCGATGCCCAGGACCGTCCGCCAGCATTCGACCACCGCCCGTTCCAGCTCGGTGACCGGCTCGCGGAACGCGGTGGTGAGCATCGGACGCGGCTGGAGGCTGGGACGGGTGAGCATCCGCCCCAGCTCGGCCTGTCCCGGGCCGTCGTGCGCGGCGAGATCGCCGAGGCGGGCCTGCCCCGACCCGCCGTCCGCCCGCGACGTCGGTTCGCCCGTCGGTTCGCCCGTCGGTTCGCCCGTCGGTTCGCCCGGCGAGACCTGTCCGCTCGCCCGACACCCGCGGCTCGACGAGGCCCGGTTCGCCCCGTCCCGGCGATCCGGTGCCGCGAGGGGCGCATCCACCGAATCGCCGGGCAGGACCGTGCCCGTCGCAGGACGGACGACCCGGTCCAGCCAATGGCGTCGTCTCGCGAACGGGTAGCGGGTGAGGGGGACGCGTCTGCCGGGCGGCAGCACGCTCGACCAGTCGACCGCCACGCCCTCGGTCCACAGTCGGCCGAGGGCGCCGAGCAGCACGGCCGAGTCCGGGCGCTCCTCCTCCCGGCTCCTGGCTGCCTGGACGACGATCGCGTCCGGGCCGAGACACTCGGTGGCGAGCCTGCCCAGCCCGCGGCCAGGGCCGATCTCGACCAGGATCGGATCGTCCCGGCCCGCCACCGCGGCCAGGCCGTCGGCGAACCGCACGGTCCCCCGCAGGTGTCCCAGCCAGTAGCCCGGGCTGGTCGCCTGCTCCTCGGTGGCCCAGTCACCGGTCACGTTGGAGACGTAGGGCACGGTCGGGGGGCGCAGCGTCACCCGTTCCACGGCCGCCGCGTAGTCGGGCAGGATCGCGTCGAGCAGCCAGGAGTGCGCGGCGCCCGCCACGTCGAGCCGACGGTTGCCCACTCCGGCCAGATCGAGCCTGCTTCGCAGGTCGGCGACGTCGTCGACGGGACCGGACACCGAGCAGACCTGCGGTGCGTTGATCGCCGCGAGCGACAGTCGATCGGTCAGATACGGGGCCGTCTGCTCCGCACCGAGGAACACGCTGAGCGTGGCACCGCCCGCCTGCCTGATCAGTCGTTCCCGCTCCACCATGAGCGGCAGGACGTCCTCCAGGGAGATCACTCCGCTGAGGCACGCGGCGGTGTACTCGCCGAGGGAGTGCCCGAGCAGGGCGGTCGGTGTGATGCCCGCAGCCGTCAACAGCCGGGCGATCGCGTACTGGGTGGCCAGCAGCCCGGCCAGTACGGCAGGCACGGCGACCTGTTCGCCCTGGTAGAGCACCGCGCGCAGGTCGCCGTCGAGCACGGGCCGCAGGATCTCGGCGCAGCGGTCCAGCTCGGCGCGGAAGATCGGCTGCGTCGCGTAGAGCTCTCGCCCCATCCCGTCGTACTGCGCGCCGCCCCCGCCGAAGAGCAGGACCACCGGGCGCGGCCCCGCCGCGGCCGTCTGGGGGCCCAGGGGCGATCGGAGCCGATCGATAGCGCCGTCCCGGTCGCGACACACCACCGTCCGCCGGTGCGGCAGGAGGCGCCTGCCGACGCGGAGGGTGTGTCCCACGTCGTGGAGGTCGAGTTCGGGTCGAGCGGCGAGGTGGTCGGCCAGGTCGGCGCTCATGCGTTCGAGATCGGCGGGTGTACGGGCCGACAGCGGCAGCACCGTCCACTCCGCGGACGACTCGGTCCGCGCGATCTCGGGCGCCTGCTCCAGGATGACGTGCGCGTTCGTTCCCCCGACGCCGAAGGAGCTGACGGCCGCCCGCCGAGGTCCCGGCCCGGTCCAGTCGATCGGCTCGGTGTTGATCCGGAAGGGGCTGCTCTCGAAGTCGATCGCCGGATTCGGCCGGGTGAAGTTCGGATGCGGCGGGATCAGACCGTGTTCCAGCGCCAGCACCGTCTTGATCAGGCCCGCCACTCCCGCCGCGGCGTCCAGGTGCCCGATGTTGGCCTTCACCGAGCCGAGCGTGCAGAAGCCTCGGCGGTCGGTGGTGCGCCGGAAGGCGTCGCTCAGCGCGGCGACCTCGACGGGGTCGCCGACGAGCGTGCCGGTGCCGTGTGCCTCCACGTAACCGATGTCGGCGGCGTCGATCTCGGCGTTGGCCTGCGCGGCGAGGATCGCGGCCGTCTGGCCGGACCGGCTCGGCGCGGTGAAGCTCGCCTTCCCCGCGCCGTCGTTGTTGACGGCCGAGCCCTTGATCACGGCCCGGATGTGGTCGCCGTCGGCGAGGGCGTCGGCCAGCCGCCGCAGCACGACGACGCCGACGCCGTCGCCGCCGATGAAGCCCGCCGCCTCGCGATCGAAGGGCCTGCACCGACCGTCCGGCGAATAGGCGCCCTGCTCGACGTAGCGATAGCCCAGCTTGTCCGGGATGACCGTGACTCCGCCCGCCAGAGCCGTGTCGCACTGCAGGTTCAACAGGTCCTGGCAGGCGAGGTGGATCGCGACGAGGGAGGTGGAGCACGCCGTCTGCACGGCGAACGCCGGGCCGGTCAGGTTCAACGCGTAGGAGACGCGATTGGCCAGGGTGTCGGGCAGGTTCGCGACCTTGGCCACCATGCTGGACATCGAGAACTCGCCGCCGTAACGCGGGTAGACATGCGACAGGTAGTACTCGTTCTGGCTGGAGCCCGCGTAGACGCCGACGGGACCGGCCGGGCGGTCCGGGTCGTGGCCCGCGTCCTCCAACGCGTGCTGGCAGGTCTCCAGGAAGACGCGCTGCTGCGGATCGAGCATCGCCGCGTCGGTGGGCAGGAATCCGAAGAAGTCCGCGTCGAAGAGGTCGATGTCCGGCATGGACAGGGCGACCCGGACGTGGGTCTCGTCGGCGAGCAGCGCGGGATCGCCCCCGGCGGCGAGGAACTCCTCGTCGCCGACGGGGCGCAGCGCCTCGCGGCCCGCGACGAGACCGGCCCAGAACTCGTCGACGTCCCGTGCGCCGGGGAACCGGCCTGCCATGCCGATGATCGCGATGTCGAAGTCACGAACGCCGGGGGAACCGTCAGCCATCGTGCGGTGCTCCTCTTCGTGTCCTAGCCGAGTTCCTGGCTGCGATGGTCCGACGGCGGCGGGCCGCCAGATCCGACTCCGGGCGGGCCGCCAGATCCGACTCCGGGCGGGCGTCCGGCCCCGAGGTCGGCCCGGCGTTCGCGTCGGGGCCCCGGCCGACGGCGGGCACTTCCTCCCCGACCGCGACCACGTCCTCGCCAGGCCGGACCGCGAGGAAGCCCGCGAAGCCCGCCCCCGGCCCGGAAGCCCCCGACCCCGACGCGGAGGGACCCGCACCGGGCTGGGGCCGGATCGGCGTCGACGCCGAGGGCGGCAGGCCTCGTCCCGGCTCCTGCCACGCCGCCGGGCGTGCCGAGGCGGAGTCCGACCGGTCCGCGAACAGCCGGGCCTGTTCGGCCACCGTCGGATGCGCGTACAGATCGGCGAGCGAGACGTCCCGGCCGGTGAGTTCGACGAGCGCCTTGTGCAACCGGGTCATCGACAGCGAGTGCCCGCCGAGGTCGAAGAAGTTGTCGCCCGATCCGACCATCGAGCGCCCGAGCACGTCCCGCCACACCGCCGCGATCCGCTCCTCCCCCGCGCCTCGGGGCGGGACGAAGCGCGCCGAGACGACTTCGACGGGCGGGATGCGGCCTGCCAGCGCACGCCGGTCGACCTTGCCGGACGGAGTGCGCGGCAGATCCGTGAGGAACTCGCAATGCCAGGGCACCAGATGTCGGGGCAGGGTTCTGGCGCAGTGCTCACGCACCGCCGCCGAACTGGGCGACGTTCCCTCGACCGGTCGCGCGTACGCGAACAGTCGGGGATCACCGGGATCGTCCGTGCGGAGGATGACGGCGGCGGCGGCGATCTCGGGATGGTCGAGGAGCACCGACTCGATCTCGCCGAGTTCGACGCGGACTCCCCGCACCTTGACCTGGGCGTCCGTCCGGCCGGTCACGTGCAGTCTGCCCTCGTCGTCCCACCAGGCCAGATCGCCGGTCCGGTACATCCGGGCGCCTGTGGGATCGAACGGGTCGGGCAGGAAGCGCAGCGCCGTCAACGCGGGCTGGTTCAGATAGCCCCTGGCCACGCCCGGACCGGCCAGGTACACCTCGCCCACCGTGCGGGGCGGGACCAGCCGCAGCGAGGCGTCCAGCACCAGCACCCGCATCCCCGACACCGGACGGCCGACGGCGGGGCGATCCGTCGTCGCCAGCGGGTCGCTCATCGCCGAGCACACCGTGACCTCGGTCGGCCCGTAGGCGTTGATCAGCACTCGGGTTCCCGCCCGCTGCCGGACCAGGTCGGGCGGGCAGGCCTCGCCGCCGACCACCAGGGTGCGGACCTCGGCGAGGCCGTCGGGCGGCAGGGCCGCCACCGTCGAGGGCGACAGCACGACGTGGGTGATGCGCTGATCGGCGAACAGCCTCGTGAGTTCCGGGCCCGGTCGCAGCCGGTGGGCGGGCGCGCAGACCAGCGCGGCGCCGTGGGTGACGGCCTGGAGCAGTTCCCAGACGGCGGCATCGAAGCCCGGCGAGGCGAACCGCAGCAGGCGGTCGCCCGGTGCGAGGGTCCACCCGGTGCGCCGGGTGGTGGCGAGCGCGGCGAGGCCGCGATGCTCGACGACGACGCCCTTGGGCAGGCCCGTCGAGCCGGAGGTGTAGATCAGGTAGGCGGCATCGGCCGGGCTGGTCGGCGCGAGACGGTCGGCGTCGCCGAGCGGTTCGGCGGAGATCGCCGCGAGGGCGGCCCGGACCTCGGCCGATTCCTGATCCAACGGTGTCCAGCTGCGGTCCACGTCGTCCTGCCGCGCGACGGCGCCCGCCTGATCGGTGATCAGCAGCATCGGTCGCGCATCAGACAGCATGGTGCGGATGCGGTCGGGTGGAAGCTCGCCGTCGATCGGGAGGAAGGCACCGCCCGCCACCGCGACGGCGAGGGTCGCCACCACCGAGTCGGGCGTGCGGGGCAGCGCTATGCCCACCACCCGTTCCGGTCCGACGCCTTGGGACACCAGCAGCCTGGCCAGTCGGTTGACCCGCGCGCTCAGCTCCGCGTAACTCCACTCCCGGTCCTCGAAGACGAGGGCGGGCGCCGCCGGGGTGGCGGCGACCTGTGCGGCGAACAGCTCGGCGAGGGTCTGTTCCGGCGGCGGTGGACAACCCGTTCCCCACCGCAGCAACCGCTCCCGTTCGTCTTCGGATACTCGCGGGATCGACGCGATCGGGCGGTCGGAGTCCAACGCGACGAACGCGGTCAGATAGGCCGCCAGTCCGCGGCCCAGCTCGTCGAGGCCGAGCTCCGCGCCGACACCGCGATCGCCGAGGAGGTCGATGTCGATCCCGCCGTCGGGGCCGTCGTGGACGTCGATGCTCAGGCCCGCGTGGCGCCCCCCGGACTCGAACTGATGCAGGCTCGCGACGTGCTCGCCGAACCGGAGCGGCCTGCCGACCCGGTTGATGTTCACCGTCGCGCCGTAGAGGGGTCCGCGGTCGCCGGGATCGCGCATGGCACGCAGTTCGCGTTGTGGAAGCCGCTGATGAAGCACCACTTCCCTGGCCTCGGCGGCCACCTGACGGACGAGTTCGGCCTGCGTCTGCCACGGCGACACCGGTATACGCAGCGGGAGGATGTCGGCGGTCATGCCGGGCACGCTCAGAGCGAGCCCGCCCGCCCGGCCCTTGACGGCCAGGCCCAGCGTCACCTCCTGCGGCCCGTTCGGCGGTGTCAGGAAGCCCGCGAGGGCGGAGAGCAGGAACACGCTCCATCCGGTGCCGGTGCGACGAGCGGATGCCGACAGCCGGGCGGCGTCCTCGGCCGACCAGCTCAGCCGCCATCGGCTTCGTGTCCCCGAGACGGGCAGCGCGGCGAGAGCCGAGGAGACCGACGTCGCCGCGGTCGCGGTCGGCAGGCCGGGCGACGTACGTCCGGAACGGTCCGTCGGAAGGTTCGGTTCGACGTCGTCGGCCGCCGCCTCGGAACCGACGCGGTCGAGCCCGGTGCTCGCCGCGGAGCGAGCGGCGGGCTCCGCCGGGATGACCGGCGCGAACGTCGGGCCGTCGGTGATCGGTCCCGCGTCGGACGGCCCCGCGTCGGACGGCACGGCGTCAGGTGGCGGAGAGTCGGCCGCTGCGGCGGTGTCCACCACGGTGGTCGCGGCCGCGGCGGGTTCTGTCGCGGCGGGTTCCGAGACCACCGCCGACGGCAGGAGTCGGGCACCCGTCGACTCGGCGGCGAGCGCCCCCGAAGCCCGGCCGCCGGACGGCGTCTCGGCGGCGCCGCCGGTGGTCGAGTCGCCGCCGAGACACTGCGAGGCGACGGCGGACGCACCGCCCGACTCGGCTGCCTCGGCGAGTCGATCCGCCCAGAAGCGACGGTCCCGCACCGCCGCCGGAGACTCCCGGTAGGCGGCCTCCTCGGCGAGCAGGACGGCCAGCGGCCCGAACGGCGTCGCGGGCGGCGTCGCTCCGGAGGCCGCCGCCGAGTACAGCGCGGCGACCCGACGCAGCAACAGTGCGCTGCTGTACCCGTCGAGCAGCAGATGATGAACGCGCTGATACCAGAGCGTCCGATCGTCGGGCAGGACGAACACCGCGAACCCGAACAGCCGGTCACGCAGCGGATCACGTGGCACGGCGAGGTCCTCGTGCATCCAGCGCACCGCCGAGGCCGCCGGAGCGGGGTCGCCACGCAGATCCCGCACGATCAGCCACTCGCCCACCGCCCGGTCCAGCTCGGCCGCGTCACCGACCGTCTGTCGGACCTCGCCGTTCGACTCGGTGAACCGAAGTCGCAGTGACTCCGTCTCCCGCACCGCCGTTCGCAACGCCGCCACGAACGCCGCCCGCCGCAGCGATCCGGGGATCTCCAGGCAGCCGCCGGTGTTGTACGTCGGATCGGCCTGCCGGAGCCGCTGCGCCAGCCAGACCTCGTGCTGGGCGGCGGTGAGCGGCAACGCCGGTGCCTGAGTGGCACCCGGGTCGGCCGATTCCGGGCCGGCCGGTGGCGGCGGACCTGTCTCCTCCGCCGAGAAGGAATGCACCGCAGCGGCGGGGTTCGTGGCGACGGCGGAGGAGGCCCCCATCCCGGCGGCGCCGACCGGCGGCCGCGGGTCGATCACGTCCGTCATACCGATCGACCGTCCACCGCGCCGAGCACCAGGCTCGCGGAATCGGATTGCGTGGTGAAGGCGGGCGTCGGCCCGACCGGTACTTCGCCGACCGGGAACACGGCTGGATTGAAGGCCTCGTGCACGAACAGCACGGGCAGTCCGTCCAACCGGATCACATACTCGCGAAAGGCGCAGCGACCCTCGGCCCGCCCCGGCCACCGGGTGCGTCCCCGCGCGAGGAAGTCACGTCGTTCCACGCGTCCCAACGCGCTCAGTCCGATTCCGATCGGTACCTGCGCACTAGTCAGCGCCGCCGCCACGGCCGCGGGCAGTCCGGCAGGCGCGACGGTGCGGTTCAGCGAGAGCAGCCGAGCCCCGGCGTCGAGCAGGGCGGACCTGCGCAGGATCATCTCGGCGTGCTCGGACGTCGTGTGCAGTGCCGAGCTGACGGCGTCGGGCACCAGGAGCCTGCCGACGATCCGCTGTTCCAGCAGCCGCAGGGAGACCGGCGCGCCCGACAGTTCGCCCAGCAGTGCCGTCGTCGAGCCGCGATGCTCCAGTATCCGCCGGGTGACCGCGGGTTCGAAGGCCGCGATCCATCCGTCGACGGCATCGTCCACCGGACGGGTCGGTGTCGGTTCCGCGGCGGGCCGTGGCGAGGTCTCCACGGCCCCGGTGCCCGCGGCTCGCCTCTCAAGCGTCTCCGCGGCTCGCCGCGGTGGAGTCATCGGGTCGCTGCCCGTTGCTGCGGACACGGTGGTACTCCCTGCTGATCACGGGTGACGACGGGACTCAGATGTGGACCGCACCAGCAGCGGGCCGGTGGGGTCAGCGGTGTGGACTCGGTCCAGGGCCGAGTGGATCGCGGCGAGACCGGCGAGGTGTCCCAGCCGGTCACGCTGCGAGTCGGTGGGCACGGGCAGCCCCGGATCGGCCGTCGCGGGACGTTCCGGGGCGCCGCGGCTCGCCCGGCTTCCCGGGCTCCCCTCGTCCGACCTGGTGGACGACGCCGAGGCGGTGGACCCGTCGGCGGCCGGACGCCGCACCAGCAGCGCGACCCCGACGTCGTCCACGGGCAACGGCTCCCGGTGCCCCTCCGCCGCCCACCGCCGATGGACGGCGCTGGTGCGCTCGGTCGGTGCCAGCTCGGCCCCGATCAGCACCACCCGCTCGACCGCGTCGTCCTCCAGCAGCAGATCGGCGGCCGCCAGCGCCTCGACGGTGAACTCGCGGCGCAACGACAGGCAGGAGATCGGGCCGCTGATGCCGTACTCGATGCTGATCATGCCGACGCAGGCGCTGTGCACCGACTCGTAGAAGAACAACGGGTTGTGCGGGAGCCCCCGAAGCTGCCTGCGGGTGTGCTGGTCGACCGTGGTCGAGTCCCCGAACAACGTGGCGAGCACGATCCCGGTCGTGCCACCGCCGATCGACGCTCCCGACTCCGCCGTGAGCAGGAGCCGGGCGGTCGCCACGACCAGCGGCGAGAACCTCGACATCGCGAAGCCGGGCAACGCGGGCAGCGCGCGCCCGGCCGCGCCGGGCAGCCCGGCGGCGGCCTCGCCCCAGGGCAGCAGGCAGGACGCTCCGACGACCTCCAGGCTGCCCGACCAGCCGGTCGACGACGCCGCCACGTCGGCGTCTCCCTCGGCGATCACGGCCTGCCTGCCAGGATCGCGGCGTTCAACCCGCCGACCGCCGAGTTCAGCGTGAGCACTCGACGTAACGCGATCCGTCTGCCCCGCCCCGGCACGTAGTCCAGGTCGCACGCCGGATCGGGATCGCCGTAGCCCACGGTCGGCGGCACCAGACCCTCGCGCAACGCCAGCAACGCGATGACCAG
The DNA here is from genome assembly GCF_002234535.1 of Actinoalloteichus hoggarensis. NCBI lineage: Bacteria > Bacillati > Actinomycetota > Actinomycetes > Pseudonocardiales > Pseudonocardiaceae > Actinoalloteichus > Actinoalloteichus hoggarensis. Next base: position 1,385,849 of record NZ_CP022521.1, on the reverse strand, counting down.
TTCGACGGCGCCGGTGGCCTCCAACAGGTGCCCCGTGCTGCCCTTCGTGGAGCTGACCGGGACCAGTGGAGCGTGCGCGCCCAGCACCCGGTGCAGGGCGGCCGTCTCCGCGGTGTCGTTGGACCGGGTCGCGGTGCCGTGGGCGTTGACGTAGTCGATCTGTTCGGGACCGACGCGCCCGACCCGTAGTGCCGAGGCCGCCGATGCGGCGATCCCGATGCCCGCCGGATCGGGGCGGACCAGGTGATGCGCGTCGGCGGACATCCCCCAGCCTTCCAGTCGTCCGAGCAGGTCGGCGCCCCGCCGCCGGGCCCTGCTCTCCGACTCCAGCACGAGCATCGCGGCGCCGTCGCCCAGCAGCAGGCCCGCGCGTTGCGCGGAGAAGGGCTGCATCCGCGGCGATCTGGTCAACGCCTTGGCCGCGTCGAAATTGCGAAAGGCATGCGGACCGACCAGCGACGCGCCCCCGCAGACGACGGTGTGCGCCCGGCCCGCCCGAATCAGCTGCGCGCCCTGGATGATCGCCGTGGTCGACGCGACGCAGGCGTTGACGAACGCCTGGACGGGTCCGGTCAACTCCAGGCTCGCGGCCAGCTCCTCGGCCAGGTGGGCGGGCACGCAGTCGGCGAGATCCGCGGCCGTCTCGTCCGCCCGGGACGAGGGCCCGGGGTCGGCGTCCCGTCTGGCCAGGTCGAGCCAGAAGTCCGTGTGCGCCGAGTCGTCGCCCGCGGTGCCCAGCAGCAGCGCGGCGTCCGTCGGGCCCCGCAGCCCGGCCTCCGTCAGGGCATCCTGGGCGCAGGCGAGCAGCACGGCACGTTGTTGCGGCCTGCCGCCCGCCCGGCCCGTGAGCCTCGCGGCGTCCGGTCCGTCGGCCGGGTAGATCGCGGCGTTGCGAGCCCGGAAGCCGCCGATGTCGAACCGTCGAACCGGCCCGAACGCCGCCCGTCCGGCGAAGACGCCGTCCAGCAGCGCGTCGAGACCGAAACCGAACGCGGTGAAGACGCCTAAGCCGGTCACCACGACCTTCTCACCAGACACTGCGTGCCTCCGAGACCGACCGCCCGGCCCGACCGAGGTACTCGTGCAGCCCGCGGATCGACGTGCACTCGGTCAGTTCCTCGTCGCGTGGATCGATCCAGACGCCGTGCCGTTCCTCCAGCACGTACAGGAACCAGACCAGAGAGAAGGAGTCGAGCACCAGTTCGTGGGCATCGACGTCGACGTCCTCGGTCGCGGCGAGCACACCCGCCTCCGCCAGCAGGGCACGCAGAACCGCCATGCCGATCACGTGACGACCCCGGACGGCTGCGCCGCCATGCGCCGCTCCACGATCAGCTGGACGAGCCCACCGACCGTGGCGGGCGGGTCCTGGTAGACCTCCTCGTCGTCCAGTCCGATGCCGAACCGCGCCTCCGCCTGCACGATCAGCTCGACCAGGAACAAGGACTCCAGCTCCAGCGGGGTCTCGTCGGTGACGTCCTCCCCGAGTTCCAGATGCAGCACGTCACGCAGCACCCCGATGACGAAGTCACGTACCTCTGTCTTCACTCGCTTGTCCTCTCGGTTCAGTCGACGATCCTGGATCGGGCGGCGTGCAGGCGGTCACGATCGCGTATGAGCTTCCCGGTGGCGGTGCGCGGCAGCGCTGGTCCGAGATGGACCCGTTTGGGCACCTTCACGTGGCTCAGCCGCTCCCGGCACCAGGACAGGAGGTCGGCGGTGCTCACCACCCCGGACACGCCGACGTGGGCCTCGATCACCTCGTGATAGGTCACCACGGCCTCGTGAACCTGTTCGTGCTCATGCAGCACGGCCTCGATCTCGGTCAGGTCGACCTTGAGTCCGCCGATCGCGATCACCGAGTCGGTCCGACCCAGGATGCGCAACGCCCCGGTGTCGGGGTTCTGATCGGCACGGTCGAACGTCCGCAACCAGCCGTCGACGACCCGCGCGATGCCGTCCGACCGCAGGTAGGGGCTCTCCTCGACGGCGACGAACAGCTCTCCGTCCGAGCAGCGCACCGCGATCCCCGGGAGCGGCACGCCGACCGAGTGCGGGCCGAGCCGTCCGGTCAGGTCGGCGGCGACGACCCCGACCTCCGTCATTCCGTAGACCTGGCCCAGCCGGATGCCCAGCCTGCGTTCGACCAGGTCGAAGACGCCGCGATCCAGTACGTCGCCCGCGCACACCGCTCCCCGCAGGCTCGGCAGCGGCGGCGGGTCGAACACCGAGGCGAGCAGTTCGAAGTGCGTGGGAACGCCGAGGATCATGGTGACGTCCTGTCGCGCGGCGAGATCCAGCAGCTCGCGCGGTCGGACGCTGAACGTCAGCACGAGCCTGGCCTTCGCCCGCAGCGAGTGCAGCACTCCGACGATCAGTCCGAAGGAGTGCAGCATCGAGCCGAGCAGCAGGACCCGTTCGCCCTCGGCAGGCGCGCCGGGCAGCGCGGCGATGCGCTCCAACTCGCGCTGCACCGAGTCCGCCGTCCTGCCGATGATCTTGGGCCGCCCGGTCGCCCCGGAGCTGCTCTGCACCAGACAGTGCGGTCCCGCTGCCCGCGTTCCGCCGCCGGTCGACCTGGTCCGCACCTCGCGGTCGGCCTGGAACACCGCCCGGACGTCGCCGATGGTGTCCGAGTGCACCTCGAACTGCGGCTCGTACCGGCGGAACAGACGGTCGACCTCCGCGGGCTTGGCTCGTGAGTCGACCAGGAGGACCTGAGCGCCACAGCGCCAGAGCCCGAACAGTACGTAGAACAGAGTGCAGCTGGGTCCGATGCGCAGTGCCACCGTGCAGCCCGGACCGATTCCGTCCCGTTGCAGAAGGTCCGCGAACTCCTCGACCCTGGCGATCAGATCGCCGCGAGTCACGTTCCCGGCATCGTGTATCCACACCACGTCGTCGGCCGCGCCGTCGATCAGCTCGGCGATCCAGGTGGACAGGGCCTCCCAGTCCGCCGGTCTGTCCTCTTTCGTCACGATCATCCGATCTCGCCACGGGTGACCCGACCGTTCCGATCGAGTCTTGAATAATCGTCATGCCGAATTCCGATCGGCAGCGAAGTCGATCCGACCTCAATCGTCGAATGGAATGGGTCCGGCAGTCGAATCCCTTTCTCTCGACTGCCGTCGGTTCAGCGGCACAGCCGAGCCGACGATCAGAGCGTCGCCTGCACGGTTGCGGGTACGGCTGCTCCCAGGGGGTCAGTTCGCGGCGGTCGCAGCCGAAAGCCGACTTTCTCGGCCGCACTCGACGGCGACCGGCTCGACCACGAACTCGAGTAGGCCGAGTTCGCCGACGCGGTCTCGGGTCCGCAGGCTCAGTCCCGCGTCGGCGGCGAGCCGCGCGAACTCGTCCGCGGACCGCTCCATGCTGCCGAAGAGGAGCAGCATCCGGAGGTCCATCGCGGCAAGCGCGGCATCGACCACATCGTCCGGCGACTCGTCGGCCCGGACCCGCTCGATCACGAGAAGCCTGCCGCCCGGCCCGGCCGCCTCGGCGCAGCGCCGCAGGATGGCGGTGGCCTCGGTGTCCGGCCAGTCGTGCAGCACCTGCGCGAGGATGTACAGGTCACCGCCCTCCGGCAGCCGTTCGAAGAAGCTGCCCTCCACCACCGTGGCGCGGTCGGCGACCCCGGTCTCGGCGAGCCGTTGCCGGGCCGCGAGCGCGGTGGCGGGCAGATCGACGAGCACTCCGCACATCGTGGGATGGCCGCGCAGCAGCGTGCTGATCAGCGTCCCGTCACCGCCCCCGACGTCCACGACCTTCGACACGCCGGACCAGTCTCGTCTTTCGGCCAGTTCGGGACCCCATTCGCCCGCCAGCTCGGCGAGATAGGCACCGAACGACTCCGACAGGCGGGGGCTCGATTCGAAGTCGCGCCACACCGAACAGCCGAAGGCCTTCGGATAGGCCGCCTCGCCGGTGCGGATCGACTCCAGCAGGCCGGAGTAGGCCGTCTCCATCCGTCCGCCCGCACCGTCGAGGTCGAGCCACCTTCTGGCCGCCCCGCCCATCATCTCGCGGGAGACGTCGGTGAGCGCGAGAATGCCTGTGGACGATTCCACGAACACGCCGCGACACACGAGCAGGCGAAGCAACCGGGTCAGCGCCACCTCGTCCGCCGAGACTCGCGCGGCCAACTCGCTCACGGTGGTGACGCCCTCGTCGACGAGTTCGGGAAGCCGCAGGGTCGCGGCCACTCGAATTGCCCAAGGAGTGAGCAGATCGGCCAGATCCGACAACGTCTTCGGCCGATCGTGTTCGACATCGATCACAGTCAGAACTGTAACAGCGAGTTTGCCACCCGAATGGCCGTATTACCTGAAGGTGTCCAAAATAAGTTCCCCGCCGGGCACATCACACCCTCGGTGATTATTCACCGAACCGATTCGCCTTTCCGAGGCAGACGGCTTACCCCTGCCCACTCAGGCATCCGTTCACTCGATAAGGGGGCAATACAAGTACACACGGCGACGAGTCCGCGTCTTTTCCAGGAAACACCACCCGACGAGCAGATCGTGAGCGATCGCCGGGTTTCCCCGCCGGGCAGCGTTATCACTCCATCGGGCGGGCTGCGGGGAGCCGGGCCGCCACGCGCGATGCCGACGCGTCGAGCAATCCGCCCGCACCGCCTCGCCGGCCGGCACGTCAGGCGCGGGTCGGCCGCCTCGACGAGATCACCGAGGACTGCCGCCGGCGGCCTCGGCTCGAATCCGAGCCCAGATCGAATCCGGGCTCGGTCGGTCCCGGGCCGGTCCGGGACCGAACTCGACCGAGCCCCGGACCCGGTTCAGCGTGTCGAGTTGATGCGCGCCGCGCCGAGCACCAGATCACCCGCGGCGGCGTCCGGTCGATAGAGGACGGCGACCTGACCCGGCGCCACCCCGCGAACCCCCTCCGCGAGCCGCAGCCGGAGCGCGTCGCCCTGCTCGTCGACGACCGCCGGAGCGGTGCCGCCATGCGCCCGGATCTGCACCACGCACTCGGCGGGTCCGCCCTCGGGACGTCCGCCCGGCCAGACCGGCGCGTCGGTGATGATCTCCCGGACCTCCAGCCGCTCCGCGGCGCCGACCCGCACGGTGCGCGAGACCGGCTCCACCGAGAGCACATAGCGGGCGCGGCCGTCGGCGGCGGGCGTGCGCAGGCCGAGGCCTTTGCGCTGGCCGACGGTGAAGCCGTGCACCCCGCCGTGGGTGCCGAGCACCTCGCCCGTCTCGTCGTCGACGAGCGCACCGCCGGTCGGCCCGATCCGCGAGTCCAGGAACCGACGGGTGTCGCCGTCGGGAATGAAGCAGATGTCATGGCTGTCGGGCTTCTCGGCCACCGTCAGACCACGTCGCTGGGCCTCGGCTCGGATCTCCGACTTGGGTGTGTCACCCACCGGGAACATCGAGTGTCGCAGCTGGTCGCCGGTCAGCGACGCGAGCACATAGGACTGATCCTTGTCCGCGTCCACCGCGCGCCGCAGTTCCACCCGACCGTCGGCGTCGACGGCCAGCCGCGCGTAGTGCCCCGTGCACACCGCGTCGAAGCCGAGACCGAGAGCCTTCTCCAGCAATGCCTCGAACTTGATGCGCTCGTTGCAGCGCATGCACGGGTTCGGCGTGCGCCCGGCCGCGTACTCGGCGACGAAGTCCTCGATGACGTCCTCGGTGAACCGCTCGGCGAAGTCCCAGACGTAGAAGGGGATGCCCAGCAGATCGGCCGCCCGACGCGCGTCGTGCGCGTCCTCGACGGTGCAGCAGCCCCGGGAGCCCGTCCGCAGCGTCCCCGGCTTCGCCGACAACGCCAGATGGACGCCGACGACGTCGTGGCCCGCCTCGACCGCCCTGGCCGCCGCCACGGCGGAGTCGACGCCGCCGCTCATCGCCGCGAGTATCCGCGCCACCTCACACCTCCGCCGACACGGTACGTGCCGAATAGTCCGAGCCCTCACCGGTCGCCGCGTACGAAGGGCCGCCCTCGGTCGACCTGCCCCCGTCTGCCTGGCGCGCGGTTTCCGGCGGCGTGCCGCCTCGCGAGCCGTCGTCTGCCGAGGAGCCGGCCCGCGAACTCGACGTCGTCTCGCTCCGGCGCCGCCGGAGAACACCGCTGTTCCTGGCCCGATCGACCACCGAACCGATCACCGCGCCCAGCTCCAGGACGTCATCGAGCGTGGAGTCGTGCCCCAGGGAGAACCGCAGCGAGCCCCTGGCCGCCGCCCGGTCCGCGCCCATGGCGAGCAGCACATGACTCGCCTCGGCGACGCCCGCCGTGCAGGCCGATCCCGTCGAGCACTCGATGCCTCTGGCGTCCAACAGCATCAGCAGGCCGTCGCCCTCGCAGCCGGGGAAGGTGAAGTGCGCGATGCCCGGCAGCGCGTCCGGTGGCGAGGCATCGGCGGTTCGGACGCCTGCCGCGCCGTTGACCACCGCGTCGGGAACGGCCGCCAAGACGCCGGCGATCAGTTCGTCACGCAGTGCGGCGATGCGAGCCGCCGACTCCTTCCGCTGCGCCGCCGACTCCTCCACCGCCGCGCTCAGCGCGATCACGGCGGGCACGTCCAGCGTCCCGGACCGGACGTCCCGTTCCTGACCGCCGCCGTGGAGCAGCGGTGTGCAGGCGACGTCGCGGCGCAGCAGGAGCGCCCCGACGCCGACCGGACCGCCCAGCTTGTGCCCGGTGAGCGTCAACGCGGCCGCACCGCAGGCGCCGAAGTCGATCGGCAGCATTCCGGCCGCCTGCACGGCATCGGTGTGCAGCGGAACGTCGTACTCGGCGGCGACCCCGGCGAGCTGATCGATCGGGTTGATCGTGCCGACCTCGTTGTTCGCCCACATCACCGTGACGAGGGCGACCGTCTCCGGTGCCGAGGCGATCGCGGCGCGCAGGGCGGCGGGCTCGACACGGCCCGTCCGATCCACGGGCAGCCAGTCGACCTCGGCGCCCTCGTGGTCGGCAAGCCACTGCACGGCGTCCAGTACCGCGTGATGCTCGGTGGGCGAGGCGAGGATGCGGCGTCGACGGGCGTCGGAATCCCGACGGGCCCAGTAGATGCCCTTGACGGCAAGGTTGTCGCTCTCGGTGCCGCTTGCGGTGAAGATGATCTCCGAAGGGCGGGCGCCGAGGGCGACGGCGAGTCGTTCCCGACACTCCTCCACGTGCCTGCGGGCCCGCCGGCCGGACGCATGCAACGAGGATGCGTTGCCCAGCACGGTCAACGCCTCGGTCATCGCGAGAACGGCCGACCGCCGCATCGGAGTGGTGGCCGCGTGGTCGAGGTAAGCCATGGTCTCATCAGCGTAACCGCGAGGGTGCGACGGCGTGTCGCCGCCAGACCCTCCGTGCCCGACGCTGTGAACGGGGTCTCACCGCAGGCAGGCGACGGACGTGGGCGGACGGCCCGGCCGCATCTCGGCCGAACCGTCCCGCCCCGAACCCGACCCGACGCCCACATCGTTCGTCGGGCCGTCGTCCCCAGGCGTCCGGCCCGGTCAGGACTTGCGCCGGGTGACCTCCTCGGTCAGCTGCGGTGCGACCGAGAAGAGGTCGCCCACCACGCCGAAGTCGGCGATCTCGAAGATCGGCGCCTCGGCGTCCTTGTTGACCGCCACGATCGTCTTCGACGTCTGCATCCCGGCCCGGTGCTGGATGGCACCGGAGATGCCCAGCGCGATGTAGAGCTGCGGAGACACCGACTTGCCGGTCTGGCCGACCTGGAACTGACCGGGGTAGTACCCGGAGTCCACGGCGGCGCGCGAGGCGCCCACCGCGGCGCCGAACGCGTCGGCGAGCTGTTCGACCACGGAGAAGCTCTCGGCGCTCCCGACGCCACGACCGCCCGCGACGACCACCGAGGCGTCGGTCAGCTCAGGACGGTCGCCCCCCACGATCGGCTCGCTGCCGGTGATGCGGGTGACGAGCCTGGCGTCCCGCTCCGGGACCTCCACGGACTCCTCGACGCCCGCACCCGCGACGGCCTCGGCCTCCACGGCGCCCGGGCGGACGCTGAGCACGGGGACGCCGGTGGTGACCTTGGACTTCACCACGTAGGCGCCGCCGAACACCGCCTGGGTGGCGGTGCCGTCCGCGTCGACGCCGTCGACCTCCACCAGCACGCCGGAGCCGGTGCGCACGGCGAGCCTGCCCGCGACCTCCTTGCCGGTGATCGTCGCGCCGACGAGCACCGCGGCGGGCGCGGCGCGCTCGACGAGCAGTGCGAGCGCATCGACCGACGGGGTGATGAGCCGGCTGTCCGCGGTGTCGGACTCGGCGGCGTAGACCTTCTCCGCGCCGTGACCCGCGAGCGCCTCACGGGCCTTGGCCGCGACGCCGGGTGCGCCGACCACGACGGCCGAGGGCTCACCGAGCCCGCGAGCCAGGGTCAGCAGTTCGAAGGTGTTCTTCTTGACCTCGCCGTCGGCGTGGTCGACGAGGACCAGGACCTCGGACATGACGTTGCCTTCCTCTCGTCGTCAGCCGTCAGATGAGCTTCTGGCCGACCAGGTACTCGGCGATCTGCGTGCCGCCCCGTCCCTGGTCCTCCACCCGCTCGCCCGCGCCGCGCGGCGGCTTGGGCGCGGACTCCACGACCGCGGTCCAGGAGCCGCCCAGCCCCACCTCGGCCGGTTCGACACCGAGGTCGGCCAGCGTCAGGGTGGTGGTCGGCTTCTTCTTCGCCGCCATGATCCCCTTGAAGGAGGGGTAGCGAGGCTCGTTGATCTTCTCGCCGACGCTCACCACCGCGGGCAGCTCGGCCTCCAGGTGCGTGATGCCCTCGTCGGTCTCCCGCTCCACCTTGACGGTCCGGCCGTCGATCTCGACCTTGCGGGCGTGGGTGAGCTGCGGCATGCCGAGCAGCTCGGCCAGCATCGCGGGCACGGCGCCACCCCGGCCGTCGGTGGCCTCGTTGCCCGCCACGACCAGGTCGACGTCGGCCACGGTGCCGATCGCCTTGGCCAGCACCGTCGCGGTCCGGATCATGTCCGTCCCGTGGAGGGCGGCGTCGGAGACGTGCACGGCCTTGTGCGCGCCCATCGCCAGGCCCTTGCGCAGTGCCTCGGTGGCGCGGTCCGGCCCCATGGACAGGACGGTGACCTCGCCGCCGTGGGCCTCCTGAAGGAGCAGCGCCTCCTCGACGGCGCGTTCGTTGATCTCGTCGATCACCGCGTCCGCCGAGTCACGGTCCAGCGTGTGGTCGGCGTCGTTGAGCTTGCGCTCGGAGTAGGTGTCAGGCACCTGCTTTACCAGCACGACAATGTTCATGGGTCCTCGTCGACCTCCTGCGGAATCGGGGTTCGCCCGGCGGATCATCGCCATGACCATGCCAGGTCCATGCCCCAGCGGCACGGTGGTGTCAGCCACAACCGACACCAATGTTACTTGCGAGTAGCCTCTCCCGGCCCGCAGGTGGACGACAACCGGCAGGTGACCGTGGTCACCAGTCGGCCCGCGAGCGACCCGCGACGGGAAGGACCTGCCCGAGAGGATCGCCTACCGCGAACGCCTGCCGCGCGGCGCACCCGCGAAGCGGAACGATCATCGCCTTCCGGCGACGCGAGGCAACCGCTTGCCGACGCTGAGTAGCCGAGAACGGCGCTCTCTCCTAGTGTCGATCGTGCCCGACTCCCAGCTCGTCCCCAGCCAGCGGAAAGGCAGTCGATCACATGCTTGTGTGCGCCACCTGCAATGGAACCGGGACCGTGATCGACAGGGAAAGGCGGCCGGTCGAATGCCCGTTCTGCCAGGGAACCGGTAGCAACTGATCTCAATAGAAGTCGGCGTCGCCCTCATCGCCGTTCCACGGCGCCTGCGGCGGGATCTCGTAGACGTGATCCCTGGCCCACTGGGCACAGCGACCGCAGCGCGCCACGATCGGATCGAGATCGCTGGCCGCCGGAACCATCACTCGGCCGCAGACCGGGACATAACCCGCCGGGTGCGCGGGCTGGCCGATCTGCGAGGTCTTGATCCCGTGTTGCACGGGCTGGTCATGTGCGCGCACCCACCACAACGGATACTCGGTCTGGCGCGGGCGAGCCCGGCGCTGCCATTCCACGGTCTCGCCCGACCGGCCGAGCCATCGTCGAAGCCCATCGAACATCGTGGCCACCATCCCCCCGATCTGTGAGCAGGCTAACAAGCCGAATGGACGAGTGACGCGGGAACCGGTGGTCCGCCCACGTCGATCCGAGGTGATCGCCGACCCGGTCCACTCGACGGCGGATTCGACGACGACGGCGACCTCCGCTGCCTTCGTCGAATCGCGGCCTCGGAATACGGCGGCCCTTTCCCGGTGCCGCCGCACGACCGCCATATCTGTTCGTCGGTCCTTCATCGGCGTGTTCGGCTCGTGGTGTTCCGCCGTCGATCACCGCCGTCACCCACGGCGCGGCCGGTTTCGACGAGGTCTCCGCGCCGTCCGCGTCAACGGAGGAGCCGTCCACGCACAAGCCGGGTACGCACGAGCGACATCTGCGGGGATCGTCGTCGGTGTACGCCGACGAGACGCCGTCGCGTCGGCGCACCGGAGCGGTCGACGTCGAGGACCGACCCCTGCCGCCCGTGTCTCGACAGCGACGTCGCCTTGCCCCGGGGGCGGATGCGCCTGCGCGAGACCAGGCGACCCCGTGCCCGCCTGCCGCCGCCTGGCTCGCTCGTCCTCGGCTCGTTCGACGTCGGTTCCCACGCCCCCGCCGATCAGACCACCTCGGCGACCTCGGGACCGTAGGCGCACAGGAAGGTGCGGACCGCCGTTCTGGTCACAGCCGACAGCTCCGTCTCGGGAACGCGCCGGGTTCCGAGCCGAGCCCGCCCCTCCAGCGGCCCGGTGAGCAGGGCGCTGAGCTGCTCGGCCGCCTCGACGGGATCGCATCGACGAAGCCTGCCCGCCAGCGAGAGCCTGGCCAGGCGGTCGGCGAGGGCCTCGGTCACTCGGTCGGTGGCGCGACCTCGCACGATGTCGATCAGGTCGGGGAACCGGGCGAGTTCGGCGTAGAGCAGCCTGCGCAGCGCCCACGAGCGGTCATCGCAGTAGCAGCGGACCAAGTGCTCGCCGACGTCTTCCAGCAGCACCCGGACGTCCGTTCCGTCGGCCGACAGCCGCTCGACCACGGCGAGGTTCTCAGCCATCGCCCGATCGGCATCGGCCGCGATCGCCGCGCGGAACAGGTTCTCCTTGTCACCGAAGTGGTGGTAGACCGTCGGCTTCGCCACCCCGGCCTCGGCGGCGATCACACTCACGCCTGCCTGGGCGTATCCCTCCCGGGCGAACACCGTGAAGGCCGCGGCCAGGATCGCGCGCCGCTTGTCGATGCGCCCGCGCGAGACGAGCCGACTCGGGTCGGCAGGGGGCGTCGCTCCGGTCATGGTCGCCAGCCTATCGACCGAAGGCAGCGTCGATGAACCCATCGGTTCATCGCACTGGACCGACTAATACACCCAAGCTAAACTGAACCGGTGAGTTCAATTCCATACACCAATGAGTACGCCAGGGCGACCGCCGAGACGATCGTCGTCACCGGCGGCACCGACGGCCTGGGCCGAGCCGTCGTCCGACACCGTCTCGCCGCGGACGCCACGGTGCTGATCATCGGTCGCGATCCGGCGAAGGGCGCCGCGCTGCTCGCGGAGGCGGCACGACTCGGGACGGGCCGCGCGCACTTCATCACCGCCGACCTGAGCCTCGTCGGCGAGACGAGAGAAGCGATCGAGGAAGTCCGATCGCTGGTCACCGAGGTCGACGCCCTCGTGCTGTGCGCCCGGCACTTCAGCTCGGCCAGGACGGTCACCGCGGAGGGCTTCGAGAGCACGTTCGCGTTGTCCTATCTGAGCCGTTTCGTGGCGTGTCACGAGATGTCCGATCTGCTCGAAGCGGCTCCAGCACCGGTGATCCTCAACGTGGCCGGGCCCACGGGCGCCGCCCCGCCCGCGATCCGCTGGGCCGATCCGGGCCTCGAACACGATTACGACGGCGGGACGGCGATGCGACAGGCAGGCCCGCTCAACGATCTCCTCGGCGTCGGATTCACGCTGCACCGGCCGTCGACGACGGTGCGCTACGTGCTGTTCCACCCCGGCGTCGTCGACAGCGGATTCGCAGGCGAGTACGACGCGGCGGACGCGGCCCGCATCGCCGCGCTGCGTCAGACCGCCGTCCCCGTCGAACAGGCGGTGCACCCGCTCCTCGCCGTGCTGGACGAGCCGCCCACCGCGCCGCTCAGCGCCTTCATGACAGGCACGCCGATCAGCGTCGACGGGCCCGCCTTCGACGTCGAGGACGCACGACGACTCCACACGGCGACGCTGCGCCTGCTCCGACGATGAATCGTCTCGGGCGGCGACGAACCGACCTCACCGCCTGTCTGCCGACGAAGCGCGTCTGCGGCGAGCCCGCCGTCACCGCGGTCAAGCCGTGGCGGCCACCACGCCCGAACGACCTCGACCACGGTCTCGCCCCGCGACGACGAACACGGCGTCGCCCGCGACGATCGACCACGCTCTCTCAGCAAGGAGACCCCGTCATGCGGCCCGTGACGCCCCGGAACCTGCGACGACTCCTCGACACGCCCGTCTTCGGCATCGTCGCGACGATCCAGCCCGACGGCACCCCGCAGCAGTCCGTGGTCTGGATCGGCCGAGACGGCGACGACGTGCTGTTCTACCTCGCCGCGGGGAGCCGCAAGGAGAAGAACCTGCGTCGCGACCCGCGAGTGAGCGTGCTGGTGAACCCCGTCGACGCCCCCTACACCTACGCCGTCATCCAGGGCACGGCGACCTTCGAACCGGATCGCGCCCTGGCCCTCCGCGACGAGCTGACGGCGAAGTACGTCGGGATCTCGCACGCGGAACACATCGCACGAACGCCGGAAGCGGCGTACGCGGGCGAGGTGACGGCCGTGCGCGTGACGCCGAACAGGATCCTCGGTCGACTCTGACGCACAAGGGAGGGCGGTCGTCCGGTGCGGCGGGGCAGGGCGCGCCACCCGCGGACCACCGCGTCGGCGTTCGCCCGCCCCGCACGGCCTGCCCCCCACACCGACCGTCCGCGTCCGCCGGTCCGCTTCGCCGAGGCTCGGCGCGGGCGCGGCACCCGGACGGAGACGGCGTCCAGCGCCGACAGGCCCCGGCCGCTCGGGCGGCCACCGCTACCGGCGGGACGAAGGGCCGATGCGCGAAGACGGTGGAGCTGGTCGCGTTCCCCCGCGGCGCGGCCCGATAGGGTGCGGCGATGTCCGCCGATCACGTCCTCGATCCGCTGCCGCTCACCGGGGAGCGCACGCTGCCGGGCATCGCCAGAGAGAACTACTGGTTCCGCCGCCACGAGGCGGCGTATCGGGCGCTGCTGCCGCACTGCCGCGGGGCGCGGGTCTTGGACGCGGGCTGCGGGGAGGGCTACGGGGCCGCCCTGTTGGCCTCGGTGGCGGAGCTGGTCGTCGCGGCGGACCTCGACGCGCCGACCGCCGCGCACGTCGGCCGGTCCTATCCGGCGGTCGGCGTCGTCCAGGCGGAGCTGACCAGGCTGCCCGTCGCGACGTCGAGTGTGGACGTCGTGGCGAATCTCCAGGTCATCGAGCATCTGTGGGATCAGCAGGCCTTCCTGGCGGAGTGTCGGCGAGTGCTGCGGCCGGGCGGGCTGCTGCTGCTCACCACGCCCAACCGGCTGACCTTCTCGCCGAACGGCACCACGAACCCCTTTCACACCCGCGAGCTGGACCCGACCGAGCTGGCGGAGCTGCTGACCGACGCAGGCCTCGTCGTGGATCGGCTCGCCGGGCTGCACCACGGTCCGGCACTGCGCGAGCGGGAACGACGCCGGGGCGGCTCGCTGATCGACGAGCAGATCCGGCTGGCGGTCGAGCAGCGGGACTGGCCCGCCGACCTGATCGACGAGGTCTCGGCCGTGCGCGCCGAGGACTTCGTCATCGCCGACACCGAGCAGACGTCCAGTCTGGATCTGCTGGCCGTGGGACGGCGGCCGTGATCGGCGGCCGATCCGCCGAGCCGCTCGGCGAGTTCTGTCTCGTCCTGCACACCCATCTGCCCTGGCTGGCGCGGCACGGCAGCTGGCCGGTCGGCGAGGAGTGGCTCTACCAGGCCTGGGCCGACTCCTACCTGCCGCTGATCGAACTCCTCGAACACCTGGCCGCCGAAGGCCTGCGTGATCAGCTGGCCCTCGGCGTCACCCCGGTTCTCGCCGCTCAACTGGACGATCCCTACAGCCTGCGCGGCCTGCACGACTGGCTCGGCGATCGAGTGCTGCGCACCCGCCACGCCGCCGTCCGCTGGCAGCAGGGCAGGCCCGAGCTGCGTGCCCTGGCCGCAGCCGAACATCGTCGGGCTGTCGACGCCCTGGGACTGTTCGAGACCCGCTGGCGCCACGGGGCGTCACCGCTGCTGCGGCCGCTGGTGGACTCCGGAGTGATCGAGCTGCTGGGCGGCCCGGCGACGCATCCGTTCCAACCGCTGCTGCACCCGCGTCTGCGCGCGGAGGCCCTGCGGGTCGGGCTGGCGGACGGGGAGCTGCGGCGGGGAAGCCGCGGCACGGGGATCTGGGCGCCGGAGTGCGGCTTCGACCCCGGGATGGAGCTCGGCTACGCCGACGCCGGGGTGACGCACTTCCTCGTCGACTCCCCCGCGCTCGCGGGCCGGACCTCGGCGGCACGACCGGTGTGGGACTCCGAGGTCGTCTGCTTCGGCCGGGACGGCGAGATCGCCGAGCGGGTGTGGTCGCCGAAGGTCGGCTATCCGGGGCATCCCGCCTATCGGGACTTCCACACCTACGACCATCCGACAGGGCTCAAGCCCGCGAGGGTCACCGGTCGGACCGTCGCGCCCGAGGACAAGCAGCCCTACTTGCCCGACGTCGCGGCGGCGGCGGTGGCGGAGCACGTCGCGGACTTCGTGGACGCGGTCGTCACCCGGTTGCGGGAGCATCGCGACGCCGCCGACACCGCACGGCCGCCGCTGGTGGTGGCGGCCTTCGACACCGAGCTGTTCGGTCACTGGTGGCATGAGGGTCCGGCGTGGCTGGCGGGCGTCCTGCGCGGCCTGCCCGAGGCGGGTGTCACGGTGACCACGCCGCGGCGGGTGCTCGCGGCCGGGCATGTCGGCGCCCCGGTCGAACTGCCCGCGTCGTCGTGGGGCTCGGGCAAGGACTGGCGGGTGTGGAACGGCCCCGCCGTGGCGGATCTGGTGGCGGACAACGATCGGCTCCAGCATCGGCTGCTCGCCGTGGTCGACGGCCACCGCTTCGGCGCGGGCCGTGACCGGGTGCTCGATCAGCTCTGGCAGGAGGCACTGCTGGCCTGCTCCAGCGACTGGGCGTTCATGGTGACCCGCGATTCGGCGGCCGACTACGCGCGGGCGCGGGCGGCCGAGCACACCGCCGCCTTCGATCGGCTGGCCGATCTGGTGGAAGCGGGCGACCGCGCCGAGGCGGAGGCGGCGGCGACCCGCCTGCGGGTGGTCGACGGGCCCTTCGGCGCTCTGGACGCGCGCGGTCTGCTGCGCGGGCGCGGCGCCTCCCACTGACCGTCCGGGGCCGGATCGCGCCGCCCCGATGCTCACCCTCGGCGCGGGCCGCCGACCAGTCCGCGTGGCATGTGGTGTCGATCAGCCTGCGTCGACGCCCTGGCCTGCCTGCATGACCTTGTAGTGCTCGCCCTGGGCCTGTCGGGCCGCGCGCAGTCCTCCGACGGCGACGGTGCGGATGCCCGCAGGGGTGTCCGATGTGGAACGGGTGCCGAGGAGGCCGTCCTTCGCGGCGATGTCGACCACCCTGGCGACCAGGAAGACGCCCAACGCCGCCAGCGCCCATCCGGACGGTTCCATGCCGCTCCCTCTGCCGTGATCATCGGTTGATCACCGTGATTCCACTGTACCGACCGGGTGATCCTCCCAGCGGGTTTGCGAGGATCTGTGGATGCGGGTCCTGATGTTGTCCTGGGAGTACCCCCCGGTGGTCGTCGGCGGGCTCGGCAGGCACGTCCATGCCTTGGCCGAGCAGCTGGCCGCCCAGGGGCACGAGGTGACCCTGCTGTGTCGACAGCCCACCGGCACCGATGCGAGCACTCACCCGACCGAGGTGGACAGCAGGGCGGGCGTGCGGGTCGTACGAGTCGCCGAGGACCCGGCTCATCTGTCCTTCGAACGCGATCTGGTCGCCTGGACCCTGGCGATGGGGCACGCGATGATCCGCGCGGGACTCGCGCTGCTGCGGGAGCGGCGGCCCGACGTAGTACACGCCCACGACTGGCTGGTGGCTCATCCCGCCATCGCCCTCGCCGAGGCCGCCGAGGTGCCGCTGATCGCGACCCTGCACGCCACCGAGGCCGGTCGCCACAGCGGTTGGCTCTCTCAGCCGCTCAATCAGCAGATCCACTCGATCGAGTGGTGGCTGGCCCATCGGGCGGATCGACTGATCACCTGCTCGGCCGCCATGCGGCAGGAGGCCGCGCAGCTCTTCGACGTGGAGCCCGCGGACGTCGCCGTGCTGCACAACGGGATCAGCCCGAGCCCTTGGCGAGTGTCACCCGCCAAGGTGGCGCACGCGCGGACCTCGGTGCAGCCGAAGGACGCGCCGCTGCTGTTGTTCTTCGGCCGCATCGAATGGGAGAAGGGAGCCCAGGACGCCGTCGCAGCGCTCCCCGCGATCCGCCGAAGCCATCCGGGCGCCGTGTTGGCGATCGCCGGGCAGGGCGGCTACCAGGAAAGACTCGTCGAGGAGGCCCGCAGACACCGGGTGCGGCGAGCCGTGCGCCTCACCGGCCAGCTGTCCGACGAGGAGCTGGCCGCACTGCTCGCCGCCGCCGACGTCGTCGTGCTGCCCAGCAGGTACGAGCCTTTCGGCATCGTGGCGTTGGAGGCCGCCGCGGCGGGCGCCCCGTTGGTGGCCTCCACGGCGGGCGGCCTCGGCGAGGTCGTGCTCGACGGTGAGACGGGGCTGTCCTTCACACCCGGCGACGTCGCCGGGCTGACCTCGGGGGTCCGCCGGGTACTGGCCGATCCCGCGAGCGCGGCCCGGCGGGCCTCGGCGGCGCGCGACCGGCTGAGCACCGATTTCGCCTGGCCCGCCATCGCCGCCGCGACGGCGGACGTCTACGCCGCCGCGCTCGACCACGAGCAGGCACGCCGCCGGACCGCTGCCCCGACCGCCGCCGTCGACGGCTGGCCTGCCTGCCGCGGCGCCGAACTGTCCCGGCCCAAGATTCCCTCGGGGAACCTGCTGTCCGGGTGACACACGGTCAACCGGTGACACAGTGTGTCGCGACGGCCGCGCGGCCGATGGTCTGCGATCGACGACGGTGCAAGGATGAACCGTGCGCTACCGACTGCTCGGCCCGCTGGAGTCTCGCACGGGCGTCGAGTGGGTCAGTCCTGGCTCACCCCAGCAGCGACTGACCCTCGCCGTCCTACTGCTACACGCGCCTCATCCCGTCTCCGTCACCGCCCTGCTCGGCGAGCTGTGGCCGGAGCGATCCCCGCAGGACGGCGCGGAGGCCGTGCGGCGGGACGTCGACGAGACCCGCGCGTTCCTCCGCGAGCACGGCGACGACCCGATCCACCAGGACGACGACGGCTACCGCATCGACGTCGGCGCGGAGGACCTCGACCTGACGATGTTCACCGCCGCCGTCGACGCGGGCGGGAGGCAGATGCGCTCCGGACTGTTCCGTCAGGCGATCGACTCCTTTCACCGGGCGCGCACCCTGTGGCGCGACACCCCGTTCTCCGACGTGCCCGCCTCGCCGCTGATCCTGACCGAACGACCCCGCGTCCTGGCGACGATGCGCCGCTGCCAGCTGGGACTGATCGACGCGCGGCTGGCCACCGACGATCTCGGCGACCTCGGCGGGGAGATCGACGCGGAGCTGGCGCGGCATCCCCTCAGCGAGGACCTGTGGATTCGCAAGGCGCTGCTGTGCAACCAGCTCGGCAGCCGCGCCGACGCGATGAACGTCTTCCATCAGGCGCACGCCACACTGGCCACCGAGCTGGGCATCGAACCGAGCGAGGAGATGCGGCGGCTCTACGCGGGCATCCTCGACGGCGAGTCGCCCGCCGCGCTGCTGCACATCCTCGGGGTGAGCGCACCCACCTCGGCGGTCAGCGCCCTCTCGGCCGTGCCGCCGCGTCCCGAGGCGTTCCCCTCGGAGCTGCCGCCCGCCTCGCCGTACTTCGAGGGACGGGCGCAGGAGATCGCCGTCCTCGGCGACCTGCTGGACACCACCGATGCGCGGGCCTGCACGGTGGTGACGGTCAACGGCATGGCGGGTTCGGGCAAGACCACGCTGGCGGTGCGCGCGTGTCGCGCCGCGGCCGAGCAGTATCCGGACGGGCAGCTGTTCGTCGATTTGCGCGGCCATTCCGGGGACGAGCCGTTGAGCCCGCTCGCCGCCGTGGGACGAGTGTTGTACTCGCTGGGCGTCCCCGGCGACGAGATCCCCGGCGACCTGCATGAGGCCACCGCCCGCTACCGCACGATCTCGGCGGGTCGACGACTGCTGATCCTCGCCGACGACGCCAGAGACGTGGCACAGGTGAGTCCCCTGGTGCCCGCCGGTGCGGGCTCGCGGCTCGTCGTCACCAGCAGAGGCAGACTCGGTGGGCTGCCCGCACCGAACGGCGTCCGATCCCTGCCGCTGGACCCGCTGCCCGAGGCCGAGGCGCGGGCCCTGCTGACCGAGATCATCGGCCCGGAGCCCGCGGCACGGCCCGATGTGCTCGACACACTGGTCCGACTCGGCGGCGGCCTGCCGTTGTCGCTGCGCATCCTGGCGGCGCAGCTTCGTCAGGCGCCGGAGCGGCGGTTCGCGGAACTGACCCGGCGGCTGGCCTCCGGGCGACTGCTGAGCGCCCTGGAGATCCTGGGCGACCCGCAGGCGTCGGTCCGCACCGCCCTGGACCAGTCGTACGCGACGCTGCCCGAGGAGGTCCGTCGCCTGTTCCGCAGATTGAGCTGGCTGCCGGGTCGGGAGATCGACGCGCGAGCGGCGGCGGTCGTGCTCGGCTGCGACGTCGAGAGCGCCGATCGGCTGCTGGCCCGACTCGAGGCCGATCAGCTCCTCCAACAGCACGGCACCCACCGGTACCGCCTGCACGACGCGGTCCGCGAGTTCGCCGAGGAGCGCAGCGAACAGGAGGACCCGCATCACGAGCGCACGACGGCCGTGAACCGGGTGCTGCGCTGGCATCTGGGACGGGCCTGGACGGCGATCGGGCAGGCCCGCACGTTCTGCCCGGCGGGTCTCGACGAGGAGTTGACCGAGTTCGATCCCGCGACCTTCGCGCTGCCCGCGGGCTGGACCACGCTCCGCTGGTGGGACCTCGAACGTGCCACCATCGCGGCCGCCACCAGGTGCGCGATGCAGTACGGCCTGCACCGCGTCTGCTGGATGCTCAGCTACTGCCTCACCACCTACCTGCAACAGCGGCTTCGCCTGACCGAATGGCAGGAGACCTCGGACCTGGGCATGTCGGCGGCGTTGGCCGCGGACGACCGGGAGGGCCGCGCCTGGCTGAAGAACGCCGAGGGCAAGCTCTTGGCCCAGCTGCGTCGGCTGCCGGAGTCCATCGAGGCCCTGACCGAGAGCGTGCGCACCTTCGGCGAACTCGGCCGCGCCGAGGCGGAGCTGATGGCCGTGGGCAACCTGGGCATCGTGCACTCGCTGCACGGGGACGACGCACTCGGCGTGGAACTGCTGGAACGAGCCGTGGCCCAGAGCGAACGGCTGGACGCGCCACAACGCCTGCACATCGGGCTGAACAACCTGACCATGGGCTATCTCCAGACGGGTCGCGTGGACGAGGCCGTCGCCACCGGCCGACGCAGCCTGGAGGTCCTGGTCGGCCTGGACTATCCCCAGTTGAACGACGATCGCGGACGGGCGCTGGACTCGCTCGGACAGGCGTATCGACGCGCGGGACTTCTGCACGAGGCGGTGCGGGCGCATGCGGCGGCCCTGCGCGACTTCGAGATCGCGGACAACTCGGTCGACCGGATCGTGTGTCTGAACAACCTCGGCGAATGTCAGCGACTGCTCGGCAATCACGACAGCGCGGTGGCGATGTTCTCCCTCGCGTTGGACTACCAGCGCATCGCCGAGGACGACTGGAGCATCGCCCACGCCCTCGGCAGGCTCGGCACTGAGCTGATCGAGGCGGGTCGGGCCGGGGAGGCCAGGGCGCCGCTCACCGAGGCCGCAGAACTCCTGCGCAGGCTCGACGTCGGCCGAGCCGACGAACTCACCACGTTGGTGAGCGCCGAGGACCTCACGGGTCGGGCGGACGCCCTCGCGGAGCTGTTCACGATCCGACGGAGCTGAGGCGCGTGAGCGGCGGATTCCGGCTGAGCGACGATCTTCCGGACGACGGCCGGGCTCAGCATGGATCGGCGTCGCGCTCGGGCGGGTCCGCGGCGGCGCGGCCGGGGACGGCGGTGGCAGGCAAGGCCTCGGCGGCCGTCGCGGCGGCGGTGCTCGCGGCCGCCTCCGCCTTGCGGGTGATGTCGGCGAGCGCGGCGGCCCGGCGGGCGCGGGCGTCGGCGCCCGCGACGAAGTCGGCGTACCGATCCCGGACGACCCTCGCGGGCGCGCCGACGGCGACCGCGAAGTCCGGGATCTCGCCGCGCACCACGGCATGGGCGCCCAGGACCACGCCCCGGCCGACCCGGCTGCCGCGCAGCACCGTCACCTTGGTGCCCAGCCAGCAGTCCGGTCCGATGCGCACCGGCGTCTTGACGATGCCCTGGTCCTTGATCGGCCGTTCGACGTCCTCGACGACATGGTCGAAGTCGCACACGTAGACCCAGTCGGCGACCAGGGTCGCGCCGCCGATCTCCACGTCCAGGTAGCAGTTCACCGTGTTCTGTCGGCCGAAGACCGCCTTGTCCCCGATCCGCAGCGAGCCCTCGTGACAGCGGATGGCGTTGCCGTCGCCGATGTGCACCCAGCGGCCGATCTCCAGCCTGCCGAGACCGGGTTCGCAGTCGATCTCGACGTTCTTGCCGAGGAACACCATGCCTCGCAGGACGATGTGCGGGCGGGTCAGGCGAAGCCGCAGCAGCCGCCAGTAGCGCACGAGATACCAGGGGGTGTAGGCGCGATGGCGCAGCACCCAGCGCAACGACTCCCTGGTGAGGAAGCGGGCCTGCCTCGGGTCCGGGCGCAGCCAGGACCGCAGGCGGATCAGCAGTGTCGACATACCGCTCACCGCTCCAGAAGCTAGCATCCGGGCGCGCGTCGCCGGGCAGGTGACACCCGTGGGATCGAAGGCCGGGCGAGCCGGTGTCCGCCCGTTCGGGGCGACCGAGCCCGGTGGGCACCGGAGGCCGAGCCGTGGCCGTCTCTCCGACGGCGCCCCGACCGATTCGTGTGCCCGTGGACGCCCGGCGCCGGACGCGGTCATGGGGCCCGATCGGAGCAGGCGCCCCGCCCCGGCCACGGCGGACGTCCGCCCGCACCGGCAGACGACCGAGCGTTCCACCGGCGAGCCGGTCCCGACCACGGCGGAGGCGACGGCGGACGGCGCCGTCATCGCCCCGCCCGCCGCGCTCCGTCAGCCCGTCGTCACACGTCGAACCACCGCGCCTCGCGCACCGCGGGTCACCGTCGGTCGGTTCGCGCGGCCTTGCGCCCGGTGATCAGCACGTTGTAGAAGACGTCCCTCGGCAGCAGCCCCCGCAGCTTCTCGTCCAGCCAGGACAGTCGCTGCCAGGTGCGATAGGCGAACATCGCCCAGCCGAAGCCCAGCTTTCCGGGCGGCACCGCCGCCTCGAAGGTCCGCACCGGCCAGCCGAACAACGCGGCGGTGAACTCCTCGGTCCTGGCATGCACGCGCACCGCGCCCGCCGCCCGAGCGGTCTGCTCCAGTTCGGCCGGGACGAAGGTGTGCAGGTCGACGACCGCCTCCAGCGCCGCGGCCCGCGAGGACTCGTCGAGCTCCTGCTGCGGACGGCGCCAGGCCGCCAGCGCGGGCAGCCGGGTGATCCTGGTGGTCAACCACCAGGTGGCCCTGCCCAGCCTGCGCGCGTAGTAGTCGCCGATCCGCGTGGGGTCGCCGGCGAAGACGAACCGGCCGCCTGGCTTGAGCACCCGCAGGACCTCGCGCATGGCCGCCTGCACGTCGGGGATGTGGTGCAACACCGCGTGCCCCACGACCAGGTCGAACGTGTCGTCCGGGTACGGGATGCGCTCCGCGTCGCCGACCCGCCCGTCGACGTCCAGGCCGAGGTTCTCCGCGTTGCGCAGCGCCGCCTTCACCATGCCCGGCGACAGGTCGGTCACCGAGCCCTTCTTCGCGATCCCGCCCTGCATCAGGTTGAGCAGAAAGAATCCCGTTCCGGAGCCCAGTTCCAACGCCCGTTCGAAGGGCTTCGCCGGCACGCCCGCCGCGTAGTGGAAGCGGCCGACGGCATAGTCGACGCAGCGTTCGTCGTAGGAGATCGACCACTTCTCGTCGTAGGTCTCGGCCTCCCAGTCGTGATAGAGGACGTTCGCCAGCTTGGGGTCGGCGTAGGCGGCCGCGACCTCGGCCTCGGTCGCATGCGGATTCGGCACGGGATCGGTCGCGTCGTGGCGCGGGCGGTCCGACTCGCACGCGTCCCCGACCACGTCGGCGCGCGTGGCGGCACGGCGGTCCGTGTCCGGTCGCATCGGCGTCTCACTCATCTCAACGGCCCTCGAACTTCGCCTTGCCGGGGCCGTGCTCGACGAACGAGCGCATCCCGGTCTTCTGGTCCTCGGTGGCGAACATCGCCGCGAACAGTCTGCTCTCCAGGGCCAGCCCGCTGGCCAGGTCGATCTCCAGCCCGGTGTCGACGGCCGTCTTGGCGGCGGCCAAGGCCTGGGCCGCCCCGGTGGTGAAACGGTCCGCCCAGCTCAGCGCGGTGGCGTAGACGTCGTCCGGCGCCACGACCTCGTCGACGATCCCGAGTGTCCGCGCCTCGGCGGCCTCGACGAAGCGCCCGGTGAAGATGATGTCCTTGGCCTTGGCGGGGCCGATGAGTCTGGCCAGCCGCTGGGTGCCGCCCGCGCCGGGTATCACCCCGAGCAGCACTTCCGGCTGGCCGACCTTGACGTTGTCGCCCGCGATCCGCCGGTCCGCGCACAACGCCAGTTCGAGCCCGCCGCCCAGCGCGTAACCGGTGACGGCGGCGACCACCGGCTTCGGGATCTCCGCGACCGCCCGGAACGCCACGGAGAGCTGCGGCGCCCGATCGGCCATCTGCGCGTAGGTGAGGTCGGCCATCTCCTTGATGTCGGCCCCGGCCGCGAACACCTTCGGGCCGCCGTAGATCACCACGGCCCGGATGTCGGTACGCAGCGACGCCTCGGTCGCGGCGGCGCGGATCTCCTCCTGCATCTGGATGTCGAGGGCGTTCATCGGCGGCCGGTCCAACCGGATGGTGCCGATTCCCGCGTCCACTTCCAGCCTGACGAACTCGCCCACGCCCGCGTCCTCCTCGACGTCGATCCCGGCGCACTCGGCGCCGCCGACAGTCGAAGATCGACCGTCGCGCACGCAGGTTACCGCGCGGTAGACCGGGCGGGCGGTCTACTCGGCCGGGCGCCGCCAGGCGAAGAAGCGGCCGCCGGAGCGTTGCAGGACGAGGTCCTGGCCGAAGGTCGCCGAGAGGTTCTCCTCGGTGATGACGTCCGACAACAGCCCCTGCGCGACGATCCCGCCCTCCCGCAGCAGCAGCGCGTGGGTGAAGCCGGGCGGGATCTCCTCGACGTGGTGGGTGACCAGCACGAGCGCGGGGGCGTCCGGGTCGGAGGCCAACGCGGCCAGCCGGGCCACCAGGTCCTCGCGCCCGCCGAGGTCGAGTCCGGCGGCGGGCTCGTCGAGCAGCAGCAGCTCGGGGTCGGTCATCAGCGCCCTCGCGATGAGGGTCCGCTTGCGTTCGCCCTCGGACAGCGTGCCGAACCTGCGGTCGGCCAACGCGCCCATGCCCAGCGAGTCGAGCAGTTCGGTCGCCCGGTCGAGATCGAGGCTGTCGTAGTCCTCCCGCCAGCGACCCATGACCGCGTAGCCCGCGCTGACCACGACGTCGCGCACCACCTCGTCCGGCGGGATGCGGGCGGCCTGCGCGGCCGAGCACAATCCGATCCTCGGCCGCAGTTCGAAGACGTCGACGCCGCCGAGCCGCTCGCCGAGCAGGTGCACCGTGCCGTCGCTGGGATGCAGCTCGGCCCCCGCGAGTCGCAGCATCGTGGTCTTCCCCGCACCGTTGGGTCCGAGGATCACCCACCGTTCGTCGACCTCGACGCGCCAGTCGACGCCCCGGACCAGATTCGTCGGTCCGCGCCGCACTCCGACGTCGTCCATGCGGATCACCAGGTCCGTGGTGTCCGCCGCCTCGTGGCCGCCGCTGTGCGGCCGTCCGTCTGTCGTGCCCTGCAAGCCCCGGTCGGTCACCAGGCCATTCTGACCGCTCCGACCGGTCATGCCCGCACCGGGAGGTCGTCGGCCGCGATTCGAGTGGTTTTCGGCCAGAACGCCCCGGTGGCCGGCGGAGTTGTCTACTGTCCGCCCTAGCAGCTGCCAGAACGACGCTGAGAGGGCGGGATGAGCGAACAGACCGACCGGCGTGCCGCGTTGGAGGCGCGCAACGCGGCGATGCGCGAGCAGGTGGCGAATCTGACCACCCGTTTCCACGAGCAGATGGCGGATTTGAAGGACGCGCAGTCCAGGGCCATGACCGTGACCGGCGAGGCCGTGTCTCCCGACGGGCTCGTCACCGCCGTCGTCGACGCGGCGGGCACGATCACCCGTCTCGACTTCGCGGTGACGGCGTTCAACCGCAGCACCCCGGAGAAGCTGTCCCGCACCGTGGTGGAGACGATCGTGGCGGCCACCGCCCGTGCCAGGACTCAGGTCAACGAGTCGATGGCGGTGACCCAGCAGAGTCTGGGCATGGACCTGAACGACCTGATCGAGGGCGCTCCCCCGCTGCGCGACCTGGCTCCCACGCTGCCGCCGCCGCCCACGCCGCCGACTGCCCCGCCGCCCGCGCCGACCCGCAGGTCACGCCCCCCGGAGGACGACGACGAGGACTTCGGCAACAGCTCTTTCATGCGCTGAGCCGCCGTCCGGACGAACGCGAACCCGCGGGTTCGCCTGCCACGAACTCGCCGGGCCACCCGAGGGACGACTCGGTGACTCCGCCGCACCGTGTCCCGCCGACTCCGACGCCGACCGGTGCACCGCTATCCGTTTCTCATCGAGAAGGACCCCCGCCATGGGAAATGACAACATGGAAGTCGATCCGGCCGCGCTGCGTGCGCGGTCGCCGCAGTTCGACGCGGCCGCCGACCAGCTGGAGGGCGCCGGGACGGCCATCGACGGCGTCGTCGGCGCGGAGGGAGCCTGCTGGGGTGGCGACGAGGCGGGCACGACGTTCGCCAACGACTATCTCCCCGCCGCCCAGATGGCCCAGGAGAACATCACCGCGTTGACGGAGGCGCTGCGCGGCATCAAGATCCAGCTGGACGCGGCCGCCGACACGTGGGAATCGATCGATCAGGACGCCGCCGACGGCTTCAGCCGGCTGGTGTGAGGGGTTGACATGGGCATCGAGATTCCCGAATGGCTGCAATGGCTGACCCCCATCGTGGTGGGCGCGAGCTGGCCGGAGGGCGACGAGACGGCGCTGCGCAGGCTCGGTGAAGGCTGGGCGAGCACGGCCACCGAGGTCGGCTCCGTCGCCGAGGCCGCCGAGGCGGCGGGGCAGGCCGCGTTGGCGACGATGGAGGGCGACACGGCCGACGCCTTCCGCGAGTTCTGGGGCCAGTACGTCGTCAACGACCCGCAGTTCCTGCCGAAGCTTCAACAGCTGTGCGACGAACTCGGCGCGGCGTGTGACAACGCGGCCTTGGAGGTCGAGTACACGAAGCTGAGCATCATCGCCGCGCTGGTGATGCTGGCGGCCTCGATCGCCAGCATGATCGCCGCCGCGTTCGCGAGCTTCGGGGCGAGTACGGCGGGCATCCCGATCGCACAGGCGGCGACGCGCTCGGTAGTGCAGATGATCTTCCAGGAGCTCATCAAGCAGCTCGTGATCAATCTGGGCGTCGACATCGCGATCCAGAGTGGTCAGATGCTGGCCGGAGACCGCGATTCCTGGGACATCGGCAAGACTGTCAGTGCAGGGATCACCGGCGCGGCTTCCGGTATCGCCGGAGGACTCGGCGGGCGCTTCCTGCCGTCGGCCCCCTTGGGCAGTTTCGCGGCCGATGCGGCGCAGGGAGCGGTGAACGGCGCCATCACCGGCGCGGGAGCCAACGTCCTCGACCGCGCGATCAACGACGTCCGCAACGGCGAGCTGTCCTCCTTCGGCGACTATGCCCAATCAGCGGTTCAGGGCGGAACCGTCGGCGGGACGAGCGGCGCTGTCTCCGGTGCGAACGGGCATGCTCAGAACCTCTGGGATGGCAATCCCGGCGGCCGAACCGGAGACCGACCTGGCGACGTCCTCCCACCGAACTACCCGATCTCGCTCAGCCACGACGACCAGCAGTTCACGACGCAGCCGACACCCGGCAACGTGCCGCACTTCGGGCCGCCCGGCACGGCGCCGCCCACGATGCCGGAGATGCAGAACGACGGAGACCCGGTACCGATGCCCGAGGTGCAGGACGCCGGAAACTCAGGAACGCAACAGGCCTGAACCGTCGCCGGTGGCGACTCACGGCGGCGGAGTCGCCACCGCCACGACGACGTGGTCGCCTCCAGCTCGCCCTGACGGAAAAGAGGCTCCACCGTGTCGCTGATTCCTCGCACGGTGCCGGGCGACGTGCCCGATCACAATCGCGCCGCCCTGCAACGCCGCTGGAACCGCATTCGTCCGATGCTGATCACGGCACTGTTCGGCCTGCCCGTGTGCCAATTGGTCATCTTCGGAGTGCTCTTCGTCGAACGGATGGGGCCCGGCGGTGTGTTCGCGACGATCCTTCCCGGGATCTCGACGATCGTCGTACTGGTTCAACTCATCCGGGGCGATCTGCTGACGATGCCGTCCGAGTGGAAGTACAGCACCCTGCTCAACGGACTGCTGTCGGTGATCTTCCTGGTGCTGCCGTTCTTCGGCGATTCACCGAGCACGTACGGCAGCGGATTCCAAGGGCCGCTCATCATCATCGCGCTGCTGATCCCCGTGGCGTGTCTGCTGCTGGTACGCCAGGCCAGACATATCCTCATCGCCGCACCGGTATCGGTGGTGGGTGCCAGCGCGTTCACGCTGACCTATCCCCTGCGCTCGAATCGCTGGTCGGCATCCGTCCATCTGGATGGGGAGAGAATCAACTGGCAGGCCGCACGCAATACGATCAGCAGAAACGCGGGCAACATGGGAAGTCAGATCGACGTCGACGGCTCGTTCCCACTCGCGGCCGTCCGTGACACCAGCGTGCGCATCGTCCGTGACGTCGACGACGGCAGAGCATGGATGCGCGGCCACCTCTGGCGACTGCACTGTCCTCCAGGTCCCGGCCTCGTCCTGCACACCAAAGACGGGGAGTGGGTGCTGCCCGTCAAGAACGCCGACGAACTCGGCCCCCTCCTCCTTGCACGCGCCGAATCCGTCCGCGCCCGGTCCCGAGGCGACGACGATCGACACATGTCGTTCTGAACAGCATGCCCTCGGCCGCCCGGCTGATCCCTCGTCGACCGGGCTGAGCGCGGGCTGCCGTTCCAGCGCTGCTCGCGCTCCTCGCCCAGCACAGGTGATCAGCCGGCCGCACCGACCCCGCCTCATCCCGGCACGCCGCCCGTCCGTCGCCCTGCGGTGCCTCGTCCCGCCGAACCGTCCTGTCGCCCGACGACTGCGACGATCAGCGGATCCGACACAGCCGACACCCGGCAGCGTCCCTCACCTCGGGCCTCATTGGCACGGCCTGTCCACCATGCCGGCGACGCGGACCGACGGAGATCCGATACCGATAGCCTGAGGTGCGGGAGTCGGGTGGGTCGGGGACCCGACAAGCCTGACGGGGCGCACAGCGACCGCTCGATCCGGTGGCCGCCCTCGCAGGAGGTCACCACCAGAAAGCCACGGATACATGGTCAGGTCACCGCAGAGGGAGACGAGGGTCCACTCGTGTCATTGATCCCCCGCACGGTCCCCGGCGCGGTTCCGGAGAGCAACCGTGCCGCGCTGCGTCGACGATGGAATCAGATCCGCCCGATGCTGATTCTGGGACTGCTCGTACTACCCGTCTGCCAATTGGCGATCTTCGGCTGGGTATTCATCGACGGCATGGGACCGGGTTCCGTGTTCCTCATGCTCGTGCCCGGCTTCTCGACGGTGTTCGTACTGCGCCCACTGGCCAGGAAGGACGCCCTGCTGACACCGTCCGAGTGGAAGCACAGCACCCTGCTCAACGCGCTCCTGTCCCTCCCCTTCTTGATCCTTCCCGTCCTCGGCCGAACCGCGTCGCCTACATCGCGGGCGTACGCGGCCCGTTGATTCTCACGGCCGTCCTTCTTCCGGCGGTGTGTCTTCTCCTCGTCATTCAGGCCAGACGCATCCTGCTGGCCACCCCCGTCTCCGTCGTCGCGGGCAGCGACTTCATGCTGACCTATCCGCTGCGCTCCGAGCGCTGGTCCGCCTCGGTCATCCTGGACAAGGACCGGCTCCGCTGGGAGGCCTCCACCAACCAGCTCGGCAGCGGGTATGGATCACCAGGCTCCCGCATCGACGTCACAGGCTCCTTTCCGCTGTCCGCCGTCGTGGACACCGGCTTCCGCGTCGTTCGAGAGGACGACGACCACCGCTCCTGGATGCGGGGGCAGCTCTGCAAGCTGCACTGCCCGTTGGGTCCAGCCCTGGTGCTCCATACGAAGGACGGCGAGTGGTCGATGCCGATGAACGCACCGGACCGGCTCGCGCCCATCGTGCTCGCGCGCGCCGAGCACCTTCGCGCCGAACGCGCCCGTGCCAGGCGGGACGGCGAGACCACGGCCTTCTGACGGCCCGAGACGCACGCCGAAGGGCTGCGCTGTCCGCACGTGGTCGTCCCTCCGCGTGACGGTCTTTCGGTGTGGTCCCGCCATGCCGCCGTGGTGGTTCCTGCCGCGGCGCCGGATCCGTCCTCGGCCGGTGTTCACAGGGTCCGTCAGCCGACTGGTCGGGGTTCGGCGGGATGTCCACCGCTGTCGCGGTCTCGGCGGCGCCGACGGCGGGACCGGCGACGGTGCAACGGGCCGGAACGTGGAATGAGGCCGCGTTTCATCCCGGTAGGCGACGACGCGGGCGTCTCCGGTCTGCGCCCTGCTCCCCCGCCCCGCGCCACGCCCCCGCCCGTCGCCCTGGGGTATGACGACGGTTACCCCGGAGCGCAGACCCCGGCTAACCTCATCCGACGGCCGGATCGAGGTGAAGGAGTCGACGTGACGCAGACCAGGCACGTCGAACTGCCGACGCGGGCGGGCGGGCCGTACCCGCTGGGCGCGCACCTGACCCCGGACGGCGTGCGGTTCGCGCTGGCCTCCTCGGTCGCCGACGCCGTCGAGGTGTGTCTGATCGACTCCGACGACGGCGGCCTCGTCGAGCGTCGGGTCGAGCTGACGCAGCGGACCTACGGCGTCTGGCACGGGATCGTGCCCGGCGTGACGCCCGGCACCCGCTACGGCTACCGGGTGCACGGCCCGTACGAACCGACGCGGGGGCTGCGCTGCAACCCGAGGAAGCTGCTGGTCGATCCCTACGCCCGGCGGATCAGCGGCATCCTGACCGACGTCGACGCCGCGCTGGGCTACCGCGACGATCCGATGACCGGCAGGCCCGACCACGTCGACTCGTTGGGCGGCGTCCCGCTCTCGGTGGTCACGGCTCCGTCGGCGCCGCTGCGGGACGTGCGGCCCGAGGTGCCCTGGGAGGAGACGGTCGTCTACGAACTGCACGTCCGGGGGTTCACCCGCAGGCACCCCGACATCCCGGAGCACCTGCGTGGCACGTATCTCGGCGTCGCCCACCCGGCCGCGCTGGATCACCTGTCTCGGCTCGGCGTCACGGCGGTGGAGCTGCTTCCCGTGCACGCCGCGTCCTCGGAGGCGGGGCTGCTGCGCCGGGGCGCGCGGAACTACTGGGGCTACTCCACTCTCGGCTTCCACGCCCCGCACGCCGGGTATGCCAGCGTGCCCGGTCGGGAGGTCGCGGAGTTCCGCACGATGGTCACCGCCCTGCACGCCGCCGGGATCGAGGTGCTGCTGGACGTCGTCTACAACCACACCTGCGAGGGCGGGCCGGACGGGCCGACGCTGAGCTTCCGAGGTATCGACGCGCCCGCCTACTACGTTCACGACGCGGCGGGCCGCATGGTGGACATCACCGGCTGCGGCAACACGGTCGACGCGGCGTCGCCGACGGTGATCCGGCTGGTCACCGACTCGCTGCGGTACTGGGCGGAGGACCTCGGCGTCGACGGGTTCCGCTTCGATCTGGCCAGCGCGCTCGGCCGTGGTCGCGGCGGCCCGTTCGATCCGGACGGCGCGTTGTTGACGGCCATCGGCTGCGATCCGGTGCTCTCGCGGCGCAAGCTGATCGCGGAGCCGTGGGACGCGACCGGCGAGGGCTATCGGGTCGGCGGGTTCGGCGTGCAGTGGTCGGAGTGGAACGGCCGATATCGCGACACCGTCCGCGACTTCTGGCGCGGCGCCACCGGAGTGGCGGACCTGGCCTATCGGCTCGCAGGCTCCTCGGACCTGTATCACGACGGCGGGCGCAGGCCGTGGGCCTCGGTCAATCTGATCACCGCGCACGACGGCTTCACCCTGCGGGACCTGGTGTCCTATGAGCGCAAGCACAACGAGGCCAACGGCGAGGACAACCGGGACGGCACCGACGACAACCGCTCGTGGAACTGCGGCGTCGAAGGCGAGACGACGGACGTCGCGGTGACGAGGCTGCGGGCCCGCCAGGCGCGGAATCTGCTGGCCACGCTGCTGCTGTCCACCGGGACGCCGATGCTGACGGCAGGCGACGAGCTGTGGCGGACACAGGGCGGCAACAACAACGCCTACTGTCTCGACGACGAGACGTCCTGGCTCGCCTGGCCGAGCGTGCGGACCCACTCGGGGGTCGTGGACCCCGTGGACCGTGCGGCGCAGCGGACGGCGCGGGAGATGACCGAGTTCACCCGCAATCTGATCGCCGTCCGCCGGGCGTGTCCCGCGCTGCGGCAGGCCGAGTTCTTCGAGGGCCGGACCACGGCCAGCGGGGCCCCCGACCTGGCCTGGCTGCGTGCCGACGGCGAGGAGATGACCGAGATCGACTGGTTCGACGTCGATCGGCGCACCCTGGGCATGTGGATCGACGGCGGCGACTGCCGCTCACACACCCGCGACGGGCTGCCGCTGACCGACCATTCGTGGCTGCTCGTGCTGCACGCGGGCGGCGAGGAGGAGCTGCTGACGCTGCCCGGTCTCGCCTTCGGCGCCGTCTACACCCCGGTGTTGACCACCGGCACGCCCGACGGGATTCCCTCGGACACCACGCCGCTGCCCTCGGGCGGCACGCTGGCCCTGCCCGCCCACACGCTGCTGCTCCTCCGGGCCGACGCCGCGAGCTGAGCTCATCGCGGCGAGGGGATCGACGCCGGCCGTGCGGGCCGGTGTCACGTGCCCTTCGCCGGATCACCTCCCGACCGGCGTCGGGCGCCCGCCTGGACGCCCCGCGAGGCCGCCAAGTCGGCGCAGCGGTGCCACGCGAGGCGGCGCGATCGATGCAGCGTCGCCGGGTGCGGCACCGGCCGCCGAGCGGATCGGCAGGCGCATCGGTGCGGCGTCCCGCTCGCTACCCGCCGCCGACCGACACCCGACCGTCCCCACCGGCCGGACACCCCACCAGGCCAGACATGCAACCAAGCCCGGCGCGCAACCAGCCGGTACTCCCCGCACGGCGAGTGGTGCCGACAGCCCGAATCGCCGTCACCGCGAGGACAACGCCTGTGTGTCACGCGCAGGCGAAGGGCCGGCGTCGTCATCGGACGGGACGGGACGGCCGGGGACGACGTCGTCTCTCGGCGCGGACCGGCGGGGCGTTCCGGCGGTCTCTCGGCCGACGGCACGCCGGGATGGTCCGCCGACCGGGCGAACGCCGTCGGCCGTCTCAGTCAGTGAGCGCCGGGTGACCACGGCGTCCGGCCGTGTCACCATCATGGTCATGTTCCGCTCGCTGTCGACGTGGTCCGACCGCCCGGTCGACCTCCAGCGGGTCTCCTCGAGCACCTGTATGCCGGGAGCGGTCGAGACCTCCCGCTGATCCGTGTGCCCCGACGACCGTCGTCCCACGGCGTCGGGCCTGCCGGAGCGAGGTCGGTCCGCCTCCCTTTCGTCGTGTCCCCGAGTGTGGGAGCGATCCCGGACTCGGCAGTCCGTCTTCACGCCGAGGAGCATCCGATGACCAGCACGCTGTCCGAGTCGTCCACTCCGGCCGAACCGTCCGACGCTCTCCCCGGGCAGGCGCCGCCCGCGCCGCCGGAGTTCGAGGCGCACCCCGCCTTCGACCATCCGTGGCTCCACGCGCGCCTCCCGGCGGGCCGTCTGCTGTGGACGCCCACCGAGCTGCGCGATCTGACCATCGCGGTCGCTCGTGATCTCGCGGCGCCGCTGCACGAGCTGGCCGAGTACGTGCCCGAGCGACGCTGGTGGGCACGGCTGGCCCTGGCCCGCGGCGTCGAGCTGTGGCTGCTGACGTGGCTGCCCGCGCAGGGAACGGAGCCGCACGACCACGCGGGCGCGGCCGGTTCGTTCACCGTGCTGCGAGGCGAGTTGACCGAGCATTACGTGTATCCGCCCGGCCCGGTGCGCACTCGAGTCCATCAGTGCGGAGCGGGGATCGGCTTCGGTCCGCGCCGCGCGCACCAGGTCCTCAACCTCGGCACGGCGCCCGCCGCCACCGTGCACGCCTACTCCCCGCCGCTGCTGCCCACCCGCGACTACGCCGATCTGAGCCAGGTGCCCGCCGACCTGCCCAGCGTGGTCAGGGCGACGTCGTGAGCATCGAGGAACGGCTGGCCGCCGCCAGGGTGGGACTACGCAGGCACGATCCCGAGGAGGCCGCCGAGTTGCAGCGGGACGGTGCGCTGCTGGTGGACATCAGGCCGAGGGACGACCG
Source organism: Actinoalloteichus hoggarensis (assembly GCF_002234535.1). NCBI lineage: Bacteria > Bacillati > Actinomycetota > Actinomycetes > Pseudonocardiales > Pseudonocardiaceae > Actinoalloteichus > Actinoalloteichus hoggarensis. The sequence goes on along the minus strand of NZ_CP022521.1, from coordinate 1,352,752 downwards.
GGCGGCCGAGGGCGAGATCCCGGATTCGATCCCGGTGGAACGGATCGTGCTGGAATGGCGGCTCGATCCGGCGAGCGCGCACCGACTGCCGCAGGTGGACGCCGAGCGGCCGGTGATCCTGCTCTGCAACGAGGGTTACGCCTCCAGCCTGGCGGCGCGGGACCTGCGCGAACTGGGTCTCCGGCGGGTCGGCGACCTGATCGGCGGCTTCCGTGCCTGGCGGGCGGCGGGGCTGCCGGTCGTCGACGGAGGCGGACCCGCCGTTCCCTGAACGCGGGCGCGGGCGGCGGGCCTCTGCCGTACCGGGATCGTCGCGGGTCGGCTCGGCGGAGCCGCGTCCATCGACGCGCCGGGCACCGTCGGCACCGCTCCTACGGCACCCCGTCCGCGGGGCAGGCATGGCGGGCACAGGCGGAGAGTGAACGCGGGCTCAGGCCGTGCCTCGCCCGCCGGGACACGGCCACCGTGGAGAGAACGCACGACCGGGCGAGCGTGACTGCGGCGGACGCGGCGCGGCCGGCGGGATGCGCGGCGGGCCGGTGGCGAGATCAGTCCCGGCCATCGACGGCGCGGCGGCGTCGGGCATCGTGTGTGCGTGCGACTCCTGCGCTTGCTGCGACGTCCGGCGTCACTCCTGCTCATCGGGAGCGTGCTCGCCGTGATCGTGATCGAGACGGTCCTGACGGGGCTGCCGTCGGCACTGCCGGGCACGGTGACGGCACTGCTCGGTGCCGTGGCGGGTCTGATCGCCGGGCAGCTCGTGCTCCAGCTCGGGATGCTCACCGGGGGCCTGCTCACCGGGGCGTCGATCTCGCGGGTGATCATCGGCGTCGGCCCTCGGCTGCGCGCGTGGACCTCGGCCCGCCGGACCGTCGTGCTGCGCGCGATCCCGCTGTTCCTCTCGGTGAGCGTCGCGGGCGGCCGTGAGCCGGTCCGGCTGCGCATGTGGGGCACCGGGGCGTGGGCGGCGCTACTGGGTCTGGTGGGCGTCGTCGCCTCCTGGCTGTGGCTGTCGGGGGACTCGCCGGGCCGGGGCGCGGCCGTCGGCGTGACGGCGACCGTGCTCGCGTCGCTGGTGCCGCGCCGGGACAGCAGCGGGACCTCCATCGGCTGGCTCGTACTCAGCCTGCCCCGGCTCGGGGCCGCCGAGGTCGCGGAGATGTCCGCGAGCGTCCTCGCCGGGCGGGTCACCGAGGCCCTGAACGCGGGCAGGCTGCCCGAGGCACGAGCGGCGTTGGCGGAGATGGGCGACCGGCACGGCGACAGCTGGGCCACCGCCGCCTGCCGGATCGCGGTGTGGGAGGCGGAGGGCAACTACGTGGAGGCGGTCACGCTGGCCATGCGGCTGAGTGCCGACGAGTCCGTCGAACTACGCAGGCGCACCGCGACGCTGGCGGGCCTGGCGGGTCTGGTGGTCTCGGCGGTCGAGGCGGACCAGCTGCCCGCCGCCGCGGCGCTGCCCGCCGGCGGTCATGCCCTGGAGCAGGCCGAGAGACTCGGCTTCCCCGCCTACAAGCTGCACGGCACGAAGGCGGCCTTCGCCCTGCTCGACGGCCGCACCGAGGAGGCGATCCGGCTCGCCCTCCTCGCCGACGACTTCTCCCACGGCCCCCTGGCCCGCGCTGACAACTTCGCCACGCTGGCCCGCGCCAGGATGGCCGCGGGTGACAACCGCTCCGCCCGCCAGGCGCTGGCCCAGGCGGAGGAGCACGCCGCCTGGTGGCCGCGCGTCGTCGCCTTACGGGCACGGCTGGACATCGCCTGAGGGGTGGACGGACGGGCCGCCGCGCCACGGAGCACGTGTTCCTCCGGCCGACCTCGCGACGGCCGCCGGCGGGCGGTCCGCGCGGCACGGCCTCCACGCGCGTCGACCGCCGTGCGAACGGAACACGGTGTTCGCCGCGCCGGCCCGCCGGCGGAATCGAGCCCTGCCCGCCCGCGAGGTCGACCCGGCGTAGGCCCTGCCGAGGCGGCGCCCCTTCGTCCTCCGGTCACTGCCAACCGAGGGCGACGGCGATGTCGGCCATGGCGAGGAGACCCGCGGCGAGCAAGAGGGGCTTCAGTCCCGCGTCGTCGGCCTGTTCGCGTGCGAGTCTCCTGGAACGCACCAGCCCGACGACCGACAAGGCGAAGACCGCGGTCGCGACACCGAGCTTGACGACCATCTTGAGCCGGTCGACCTCGAGCCCGGTCATCTCGCGTACCGCGATGAGGGCGCAGCCGGTCAGCACAGCCACCACGGACCCGACGACGAGGGGACGGAAGTCGAAGCCGCGCTTCCAGTGCATCTGCAGGATGTAGGAGCCGATGATCGCCGCGTGCCCGATGAGGTGCGCGAACAGCAGTACGAGTCGGATCACTTCGGCGGTGGTCATGTCGTTTCTCCTCAGGTCGCGACCGAGATGCGCCGACGCACCGCGGTCTCATCGTCGAGCACGTCGAGCAGTGCCACGGCCAGATCGGCGCGGCGGATGGAGTAGCGCCACCGCACGTTGCCGTCTCGCCGAGAGCGGTAGGCCCCGCGTCGCGGGCCGTCCGTCAACATCGGGGGGCGCACGATCGTCCACGCGAGCGTGCTGCTCGCGACCGCCCGCTCGGCGGCCTCGAAGGCCGTGTTCTCCGAACGCAGCGCTCGGGCCAGGATGGGTTTGGCCAGGTACCGACTGAGCGGGTCGTCCCCGTCCACGATCCAGCCGCTGGCCGTGACCATCACCAGGCGACGCACCTCGGCCGCGGCCATCGACTCGATCAGCGACGCGGCGGCCTCGGCCAGGATCGTCGGCTCCTCGCCCTTGACCGGGCCCACACACATGATCACGGCGTCGACGCCGTCGATCGCCCGGCCGAGGGCGACGGGGTCGCGGGCCTCGGCGATCCGCACTTCGGCGGGTGGCGGGCCGGGGTGGCGCCTCTGGTAGCGCTCGGCGTCCCGCACGACCGCGATCACCTCCAGGCCTCGTTCGACGGCCAGGCGGGTGGTCTCGATTCCGGTGCGTCCGCCTGCACCGATCACCGCGATCCTCATCGGCGTCCTCCTGCGTCAGACTGGGTGAGTGAGCGTTTACTCACCCCTAGAGTGGAAGATCCGCGGTGCGGCTGTCAAGCCCGAGGTTGTGGGAGGGTTCGCCCATGAGTGCTCGCGAACGGATCCTCGACGCGGCAGCCGAGGTGATGCAGAAGAGCGGGGTGGCCGCGACCACCACCCGCCAGATCGCACGCGCCGCCGGCTGCTCCGAAGCCCTGCTCTACAAGCACTTCGCCCACAAGCAGGAGCTCTTCGTCGCCGTGCTGAACGAACGCCTGCCGCGGCTCAGCGATCCGCGGGAGCTTGCCGGCACGCGGACCGTCGCCGAGAACCTGGCCACCCTGGTCGAACAGCTGTTGGCCTTCTACCTGCGCAGCTTCCCCATGGCGGCCTCCGTCTTCAGCAGCCCGAGCCTGCGAGACGCCCACCGGAACAGCCTCTCCACCATGGGCGCGGGACCCGACCAGCCCGCCCGCCTGCTACAGACCTACCTCGAGATCGAGTCCCGCCGCGGACGCCTTGCCCCGGACACCGACTGCCACGCACTCGCCCGCGTCCTCACCGGCGCCGCCCTCTTCGAGGCCTTCCAGGCCTCCTACGCGGGCGCGGATGAGATCGACGACGCCGGCACGCTCGCCGCCCGCATCGTCGCCGTCGTCGGCACGGACATCGGCGGCCGCTGATCGAACGCGGCCGCCCGCCTGCCCCCGCCCCTTTCCGTCGTGCGCGCTGCCGTCGTGCGCGCTGCCGCCGCGTGCCCTGCCGCCGTGTGCCCTGCCGCCGAGTCGGGGTGACGGCGAACCGGGGACGGCGTCGACTCACCGGTCCGGCGCGGGAGCGACCCGGTGATCGACGGTGTGAGGGTGGTCAGGCGGCGGCGCCCGCTCCGACGTGGCGGAATCGTCGTCGTCGGGCGTTGTGCCACCGTGAGGCGCCGACGGCGGCCACGACGGCAGCGTTCTCTACGACCGGGCTGGAGTCAGCGAAACCCCGGCGGGCAGGCCGAGTATTCGGGCCGTTCGACACGGTCGACGTGCCGCGTCTCGCCCCTCCACCGGGGCACGGACCGCCGGGTCGCCTGCGGCGTGGTGGAGTTCGCAGGCTAGCGCCGCAGTCGGTTCAGGAGAGCGATCAACACGGCCCGTTCGCGGGGCGGCAGCGAGGCCGCGCGGGGGCCGTCGGCCGTCGCCGCGCGCAGGGTCTCCACGACCGCCTCCAGGAACTCGATGCCGAAGTCCGTGAGCGCCAGCCGTTTCTGTCCTCCTCGCCCGGTGACGGTGAGGTAGCCGCGCTCGGCGAGCCGGGAGATGCTGTGATCGAGGCTTCGCGGCGGCAGATCCAGCGCGGTGTGCGCGATGGCCTTGCGCATCGGCTGCGCGGCTCGCGCCAGCAGCCGCAGCAGCCGGAAGTCGTAGACGGTGATGCCATGGTGGTGGCGCAGCGCGTCGGCGGGCTGCACGGTCCAGCGTTGGACGGCGGCGATCAGCGTCTCCCACATCACCCACGGTTCGACCGCCACCGCCCCCGCCCCCACGGCGACGTCGAGCGGGACGCGGTGCGAGACAGGCGCGGGTGCGGCGCTCGGAACTCCGAGGCGGCCGGTCCTCGGCGATGCCACCGAGGGCCTTGCGCCTCGGGCGTCGAGCGTGGTCGCGCCGGACGGGGTCCCGTTGGACGGGGTGGAGTCGGTCGAGCTGGTGGCGGACATACGCCGTTCTCTCCTCGGGGTTTCCTGGTCGGTGGTCGGTGGTCGGTGGTCGGTGGTCGGTGGTCCGGCCGTCGGTGAGCAGTGGTCGCTCGTGGGTCGTCGGCCGTGGGTTTCGGTTCGGCCGTCGGTGGTCGGTGAGCAGTGGTCGCTCGCGGGCCGTCGGCCGTCGGTCGTCGGTGATCAGTGGTCGGTTCGGCTGTCGCTCGTCGATCGTCGGTGATCAGTGGTCGGTTCGGTCGTCGGTGGTCGGCCGTGGGCGGTCGGCGGCCCTTCGTCGGTCGTCGGACACGGTGCGGTCGGCAAGGGGTCAGGGGCGGCTCAGCCGGTGGCGCGGTGTCTGGTGGCGCGGTGTCTGGTGGCGGCGCCGGGAGCCCGCCCCATCGCCCGTTCGGCGCAGGCCCAGCACGGTCGCAGCCCTGTCAGCCGAAGGCCGTCCACATCGCACTCCGGGGTCGGCCCCACCCGCAGCTCTCTCCCGCAGGCCGCCGTCACACGCGTTCCGTCGGCGGGCCTGGTTCCGCGGACGAGATGTCGATCGAGCCACAGTCCGGCGGCGGGCGGGGCGTCCACGGTGAACCACGTCGGGTCGGCCGCGCTCATGACGGCGCCGCCGCGATCAGGTCACGGGCCGTCGGCGGGGTGCCGGCGTGTCGCAGGCACAGCGGACAGCGCTGCTCGTCGTAGAAGCACATACGCAGTGGTCGCCGGTTCATCGCACGGAACTCCACCGTCGGAGCGCACACGGGACGGATCGGATCGGAGCCGTTCCACTCCGCAGCCGCCAGGTGGGAATCCCCCGACCGCACCGTCCGCACGTACCACGCCAACCCCGACATCAGCCCTCCACCGGAAAACACGTCGCACACCGCAACAGCCGCACCCACTCCGCCACCGACACCACCACCGCCCCGCACACCGCCACCTCCACGGACTCGTACGACTCGTCCCGGCGGTGCTCCAACCGACGAAACCGGCCCGCCCACCGCGACGGCGGCTCGGGCGACGACCGGGCGACCACGCCCGACGACGGGGACACCGGGTCCGGCACCGCGGCCTCGGCGTCCCGCGCCCGGCCCGTGTCCGTTGCCCTCGACACGACGCCCGTCACGGGAGAGTCCCGGAGAGCACCCGCGTCCATCCCGGTTCCGGCCGGTCGACGGCGGTGTCGGCCACCACAGCCGACTGCCGCCACTGATCGGCGATCACGTCGAGCCGCCGCCGCACGTCGGCCCGGCGCGCCCGCACCTCGGCGGCGGATCGGTCCCGCACCTGCCGCGCCGATTCCCGCAGGCGGGCGGCCCGCTGTTCGGCGGCCCGAATACGTGCCCAGTCACGGCGCGAGGGCGACCGCCGAACCGGATGCCTGCCCCGCCGCCATCGCCAGATCAGGTCCACCGCAGGCAGACCGATGCAGAGCACGAGGAGCAGGGCGAAGAGGGTGTCGGAGGCGGCTCGCGATGTCGACAGCGCGAAAAACGGCTCGACAGAAGCGAAGCTGACGTCGCCTTGCCCGAACGGGCCGTGCAGTGATGTCGACCTCTCGCGGAGAGCAACGGCTGAGAAATCAAACTCTCGAGCAATCCGCGTCAGCGAAAGAACAACACTCGTTGCAGCTTCATTCATATTCCCTGGCATCGTGTCCCCTGCCGTCGCGAGCAGCACCCTCATCTAGTGCCTCGCCAACAGCAGAACCCACAGCCTCGCCCGGTACCCGGACAAAGTGTCCGGGTACCTGACCATCTTCACTCTTTGGCGTGTAGCAGGCCCTTCGTGATTTCCAGGATCTCGCTCCACGGGTGGGGCCTACGCAGGCCGCTCCGGGGCGCTGTAAGCGGCCAGACATCCTCACCCTCGATCAACTGGACACCTGCGCTGCGGAGTCGCCGCAGATGCTCCGGCCAAGCCGGATGACCAGCGTGGGCGGCATTGATACGCGGGAACACGATGATGGGCACAGATCGGAGGCCAATTGCCTCACACACCTGAGTCAAGGCCTGGTTGTCCCCGATCCCGAGCGCAAGCTTTGCGACGGTGTTCGCAGACGCGGGTGCTACCACGTAGCAGGTGACCTTCGGATGCGGACTCGCCTCTCCGGGCAACCTGGACACCGAGCGAACGGGTAAACCGGTCACCGATTCGATCTCAGCTGCAACACCGGTTGCCGCCAGCCACGACACGGCGGTCGGAGTCATCGTCACAGCGACTTGCCAACCCTGCCATTGGGCGGGGCGGATCAGACCGTCCAGTACCTCCTCAGCCCCGCCGGCGGCACTCACGACCAGTCCGAGAACCCGTGAAGTCATCAGTTTCCGCCAATCGCGTGACAGCGCAGGGCAAGCGCGATCAAAGAGGACGATCTCCTACCGGCGCTCGTCGAGCGCCGGTACAGGGTCCGAACAACGCCTCGAACGAGAACACTGTTCCGCACCATCTGCGCTGATTTCTGTTCTGCCGTCAGCAGTACCTGCAGTGCCTCGTCTTCCGATGCCGTAGCACTCAGCGCACGTGACAAGTCGATCAGATGAGTTACCTGCCTCTCCACTGGGAGATGCGTGGCGCTGATGCGCCGAGCCTGTGTGACCGCAGCCGCCATATCACCAAGGTCCAGCGCCGCAGACACGCGGTGCAGCGCCACGTTCGTCGGTCCGAACCCCGTCTGCCAGTGATTCGCATCCGTACCGACTGCATCACCCGCCCGCTGCGCCTTGCGCAGCAGTTCCTCCGCAGCCGACCGGTCCTGTCGGCGAGCTGCGGCGACTGCGGTACGCAGATACAACATCCCCAGCAGACTCAACGCTGCTGGATCGTTCGTGTGCATCTGTGGGCGCAGCCACCGTGCAGCCGTCTCTCCCAGTTCCACCGCGTCGCCGAAGCGGCCGACAGCCAGTAGAGCATGTGTTCCGGCGCGTGCGGCGGAAGCCAGCACGAGTGGATCATCTGCTCGGTCTGCGGCTTGCATGGCGCGTTCCGCGGCGATCCAAGCCAGGTCGACCTCGCCGAGCTTGCTCAGCGCTGTGGTCGCGAGATGGTGAATCCGAGCTGAGACCGCAGCGCCGGCACGTTGCTGACAAAGTTCGCTCCGTGCCGAATCCAACTGCTGTGCAGTGTTGATCAGCCGAGGCAGGACCGCAATCACCCGTCCGAGTCCGCCATTCTGATATTCGAAGAAGGCACTCTCGGCCCATCGAGCAACGGTCTGAGGATCGAGCGGTTCCGTCGTATCGGATCGTGTGGAGGCGAAGAGTTTCGCGGACAATCTGCGCGGCGTCATCAGAGCATCTCGCACTGCAGGCACATCGTCGTTCTGTGCGCCGTCTTCCAGGAAGACCGGCTCACCAAGGAGATCGCCCAGCATCACACGTAGCGCCTTGGCCAGGTCGACCAGCACGTCAACCCGCCGTATCTCACGATCCCCTCGCTCGATCTTGCTGAGCCAGTCTTCGGATCGTCCGACCAAGCCTGCCAACACAGTCTGGGAGAGTCCCCGCCTCCGCCGATAAAAAGCGATTCGCTCCCCGATCGTCAACGGGTCACCGACACCTCGCATGAATAGAGGCTAGCAGCGGTTCAAGGACGAAGATCCGGTCCTCACGCCAAGCACCGTGGCACGCATCACCGCCCCTCACTGGGGATGTGTCCACAGAGTCGACCGACATCGTGTCGCCATCTCGCATAGTGGCGACAGCCGGCTACATGCGAAGGCATGGCATCCAGGACCGCAGGGTTTCATGTCACCACCCCGGCCGTACGCTGGGCCCGTTCCGCCGAGGGCCGGTCGCCTGCGGCCTGACCGCCGAACGAGACGAGGTGTCGGACGTGCACGAGCAGTCGGAGTGGGATCTGGGCTTCGCCCCGCCGCTGGTGGACTTCGACGAGCTGCGGACGGGATCGGACTTTCCCGTGGTGACGGTCAGCGGCGCCGAGATCGTGGAGAGCGAACCACGGCTGGTCGGCGGCATGGTGACCTCGATCAGCCTGCGGCTCTCGCTGCCCGATCAGGAAGTCCTCGTCGTGTCCGATGCGGACGATCGCGGGGAGTCCGAGATCGGCGTGCTCGCGGCGGGCTTCCTGAGCGGGCCGGGACGCGCGAGGGTCCGGCCGTCGTGGACCGTCGTCGAGGAGAGGACGCATGCCTCGCCGCGAGTGAACGGCCGGACTGTGGACGCGAAGCTGTTGCGTTCGCGGGCCGCCGCCTGCCTCACGTTTCACCATGCCGGTGTGTTCGTGATCGTCGTCGCCGCGCGGTCCACCCCCGTTCCGGTGCAGGATCTGCCGTTCACCCTCGCCACCGGACAGGCGCCCCGCATCGAACCGTGACTCTCACCCGATGAGCACGGCCGGGCGGCCTTCCCGGCATCGCGAGCCCGGTGCCTCGGCGAGGGTGCCCCGTCACGAGGGCCGCGGACATTCGGCCCCGCGATATTCGCTGGTGTCGCCTGCGGCTATCCCGCTACGTTGCCAGGCGTGATCGAATTCGGTGATCCGGCATTCTTCGATCGTTATGCGGCCGACTACGACCAGGGAACGATTCCCGACCCGGCTCCGGCCGTGGACTTCCTCGCCGATCTCGTCCCCGACGGCGGACGCGTCCTCGAACTGGCGGTGGGCACCGGGCGGGTCGCGCTTCCGCTGGCGGCGCGGGGCATCGCCGTGGAGGGCATCGAGGGTTCTCCCGCGATGGCCGAGCGTCTTCGAGCCAAACCGGGGGGCGACGCCGTCCCGACGACCATCGGCGACATGGCCGAGGTGGCCGTGACCGGCCCGTTCCGGCTGGCCTACCTGGTGTTCAACACGTTGTTCAACCTCGTCACCCAACAACGACAGATCGACTGCTTCCGCAACGTCGCCTCGGTGCTGGAGCCGGGCGGGCTGTTCGTCGTCGAGTGCTTCATCCAGGACGTCACCGAGTTCGATCGGAACCAGCGCGTCGCCACCCGCGCGCTCACCGAGGACTCGGTGCGGATGGAGTACCAGCTGCACGACCCGGTGGCGCAGACCGTCACCTATCAGCGGGTCCGCCTCGGCGCCGAGGGCACCACGCTGAGCCCGATACGGCTGCGGTACTGCTGGCCGAGCGAGCTGGATCTGATGGCCCGGCTCGCCGGGATGCGGCTCCGCGAACGCTACGACCACTGGGACCGCCGCCCGTTCACCGCGGCCAGCCGACGGCACGTCTCGGTGTACGAGCGGACCTGACCCCGACTCGCGAGCGCGGCCCGGAGTCGAGGTTCGGCGTCATCGGTGACGGCCGTGGCGTGCGCCGCCGGTGTACGGGCCGACGTCTGCCGCGCGGGGGCGTCCCCGGCCCCGCGCGGACGCCCCCGCGAGGCCGGGTTGTGGCAGGTCAGTCCGCCAACACCACGCGACCGAGCTCGGCCGGGGTGGACAGCAGACGATGCCGGGGCAGCACCCGCACCGTGTAGCCGGCCGGCCCGGCATGCGGCAGCGGGACCTCGGCACGGTAGTCGACGCCGCCGAGGTGGCCCATCGACCGGGTGACGACGTCGCTCAGCTCGCCCGCCTCGTCCGCCCGACCGACCACCGCCTGCACGTCCACGTCGGCCGGGTCCAGGCCGCCGAGCTCCACCCGTGCCCGCACCAGCGCCGGCGTGCCCAGCGAGGGCGCGGGCTCCCCGTCGGCGACCAGCGTGCTGTCGACGATCCTGATGTGGGGCCACGCCGCCTGAAGCCGCGCCCGATAGCCCGCCAGCTCCTTGGCGCCCTGATGACCGTCGGCCCGCATCGCCGCGGCCGCCCGCGCCGCGGGCAGATAACAGTTCTCGACGTACTCGCGGACCATCCTGGAGGCCTGCACCTTGGAACCCAGGCCCGCCAGGGTGTGCCGCACCATCGACATCCACCGCTGCGGGACGCCGTCGGCCGCGCGCTCGTAGAACAGCGGGGTCACCCCGGACTCCAGCAGACCGTACAACGCCTGCGACTCCAGGTCGTCCCGCCGCACGGGGTCGGTGACGCCGTCGGCGGTGGGGATCGCCCAGCCGTTGCGGCCGTCGTAGAACTCGTCCCACCAGCCGTCGCGGATGGACAGGTTGAGCCCGCCGTTGAGCGCCGACTTCATTCCCGAGGTCCCGCAGGCCTCCAGCGGACGCAGCGGGTTGTTCAGCCACACGTCGCAGCCCCAGTAGAGATAGCGGGCCATCGACATGTCGTAGTCGGGTAGGAAGACGATGCGGTGGCGGACGTCGGCCTCGTCGGCGAAGCGGACGATCTGCTGGATGAGCGCCTTGCCGCCGTCGTCGGCCGGGTGCGACTTGCCCGCGACGACGAGCTGGACCGGGCGGCTCGGGTCGAGCAGCAGTCTCCGCAGCCGGTCCTGATCGCGCAGCATCAGGGTGAGCCGCTTGTAGGTGGGCACGCGGCGGGCGAAGCCGATGGTGAGGATCTCGGGGTCGAAGACCGAGTCGGTCCAGTCCAGTTCCAGCTCGGCGGCGCCGCGTTCGATCCAGGCGGCGCGCAGCCTGCGGCGGACCTCGTCGACGAGCCTGCCGCGCAGGGTGGAGCGCAGCTCCCACAGCCGGGCGTCGCTGACCGGTTCGAAGCCGTGGGCGCCCTCGCCGTGTTCGACGCCCTGTTCCGGATCGCCCAGGAGGTCGATCATCTCGCGGGACGACCAGGTGGGGCCGTGGACGCCGTTGGTCACCGAGGTGATCGGCACCTCGGCGGCGTCGAAACCCGGCCACAGCCCTCGGAACATCTGCCGACTGACCTCGCCGTGCAGGGCGGAGACGCCGTTGGCCCGCTGCGCCAGACGCAGGCCCATGTTCGCCATGTTGAACATGGCGGGGTCGTCCTCGGCACCGAGGGCGAGCACCCGATGCGTGGGGACGCCGGGGAGCAGGTCCGGTTCGTGGCCGTCGCCGAAGTAGTGCCGGACCAGGTCGACGGGGAAGCGGTCGATGCCCGCGGGCACCGGGGTGTGCGTGGTGAACACGGTGCCCGCCCGCACCGAGGCCAGGGCCTGATCGAAGTCGAGTCCGTCGCCCGCGATCAGCTCGCGGGCCCGCTCCAGGCCGAGGAAGCCGGCGTGGCCCTCGTTGGTGTGGAACACCACCGGCTGTGCGCGACCGACGAGGTCGCAGTAGGCACGCACGGCGCGGACCCCGCCGATCCCCGCGAGGATCTCCTGTTTGATGCGGTGGTCCTGGTCGCCGCCGTACAGCCGGTCGGTGATGCCGCGCAGGTCCGGATCGTTGCCCTCGACGTCGGAGTCCAACAGCAGCAGCGGGATGCGCCCCACCTGCGCGCACCAGATCCTGGCCCGCAGCACTCGGCCGTGCGGCATGCCGACGTGGACGAGGATCGGCGCCCCGGACGGGTCGGTGACCAGGTCCAGCGGCAGGCCGCGCGGGTCGATCACCGGGTAGTGCTCCAGCTGCCAGCCGTCCCGCGAGAGTGCCTGGCCGAAGTAGCCTGCCCGGTAGAGCAGGCCGACCGCGACGAGCGGCAGGCCGAGATCCGAAGCCGCCTTGAGGTGGTCGCCCGCCAGCACGCCGAGGCCGCCGGAGTAGTTGGGCAGCGCCTCGGTGACGCCGAACTCCATCGAGAAGTAGCCGATGCCCGTGGGGAGTCCGTCGGCCTCGCCCGCGCGGCGCTGATACCAGCGGTCGTCCTCGCAGTACCGCCGGAGGTCGTCCGCCGCGGCGGCGACCTTCGTCAGGAAGTCCGCGTCCTCGGCGAGCCGGTTCCAGCGCTCGACGGAGACCTCCCCGAGCATGCGCAGCGGGTCACCCTTGACGCGGGACCACGCCTGCGGGTCGACCTCGGCGAAGAGGTCCTGCGTCGGCGGGTGCCAGGTCCACCGCAGATTGGTGGCCAGGGTGCTCAGGGCGGCGAGCGGCCGGGGCAACTGGGCCCGCACGGTGAAGCGGCGCACTGCTCTCACGCCAGCGGACCTTACGGGACACGCGGCGCCGGGCGAGAGGTCACCACACGCGGCCGGGAGAGCGGATCGATCTCCCATAGCCAGGAAAGCGCTTACCCACTCCGGTGATACCAATCCGTTACCTGGAGTGCCGTCCTCCCGACACATTCGCGCGATCGACGTCCTCCCAGAATCACCCTTATTGGCTAATCGGTCGCCCTGCGCTCGCAGCACCCCTCGAACGGGGAAACCATGGTGTCTTCGGCCCGGTGCGAAGTGGGGGAAGGCACGAGTAGTCAGGATGTAGAGCGATGGGACTTCGATTCTTCCTGGTCAGCGCAATTGCGATGATCGCGTCGGCGATCGTGGGGATACTGCTCGGGGCGGTGCTGTCGACACTGCACGCCGACGTCCGGGGCTCCGACCGATCGCTCGGTCCGCCGACCTCGCAGACCATCAGCCGGCCCGAGAACTCCCTCGCACCACCCGCCCACACCGTCTGGACGCCCCCGCATAGCGCGACCCCGACGAACGGCGTCGGCCGGACGGGCTAGCGTCGGCGGCCATGAGCGAACAGACACGCCTGGCCGAGGGAGACGAGGCCCCCGACTTCACCCTCACCGACTCCGAGGGCAACCCGGTCTCGCTGCGCGATCACCGAGGCGGCTCGGTGATCGTCTACTTCTACCCGGCGGCCAACACGCCCGGCTGCACCAAGCAGGCCTGCGACTTCCGCGACAACCTCGCCGAGCTGAACGAGGCGGGCCTGACCGTCCTGGGCATCTCCCCCGACCCGGTCGCCACCTTGCGCGGCTTCCGTGAAGACCAGGGGCTGACCTTCCCGCTGCTGTCCGACCCGGACAAGACCGTGCTCACTCGGTGGGGAGCCTTCGGCGAGAAGAAGCTGTACGGCAAGACCGTGACCGGCGTGATCCGGTCGACCTTCGTCGTCGACGAGTCTGGTCGTATCGCCAAGGCCCAGTACAACGTCAAGGCCACCGGCCACGTCGCCAAGCTGCGCCGCGACCTGGGCCTGCCCGCGTCGGCCTGACGTCGAGGGCGTTCACGGCCCTCGGTCGTCCGGTCGGGCGAGGGCCTGTCGTCGGCGACTCCGCCGCCGGGAGCCTGTGGCGGACCGCCGTCGCGAACCGTCCTGCGGCGGCTCACCGTCGGGATCACCGTGACGGCCCCGCCGCCGGGAACCCCCACGACGACGTCACCGCCGGTCGTCGGCCAGCGCCCGCAGTCGCGGCAGCAGGGCACGCAGGGCCCGACCCCGATGCGAGGCCGAGTCCTTCTCCTCGGGCGTCAGCTCCGCCGAGGTCCGAGCCTCCCCGGCAGGCAGGAACACCGGGTCGTAGCCGAAGCCGTTCTGCCCGCGCGGTGCCCGCGCGATGCGACCCGGCCACTCCCCCCGCACGACGTACTCCGAGTCGGGTCCGTCCCCGGGCAGCGCCAGCGCCGCCACCGCCACGAAGGCCGCCCCGCGCCGCTCGTCGGGCAGGTCGGCGAGCTGGGCGAGGACGAGTTCGAGGTTGGCGACGTCGTCGCCGTGGCCGCCGCTCCAGCGGGCCGACAGCACACCGGGCATCCCGTTCAGCGCGTCGATCGCCAGCCCGGAGTCGTCCGCCACCGTGGGCAGACCGCTGGCCGCCGCGCCCGCCCTGGCCTTGATCAGCGCGTTCTCCTCGAAGGTGGCGCCCGTCTCGGGCACCTCGGGGTATTCGGGGACGTCGCCGAGCCCGACGACCTCGATGCCCGCGACTCCCTCGGAGAGCAGGATCCGCCGGAGTTCGCCCAGTTTCTTCTCGTTGCGGGAGGCGAGCAGCAGCCGCACGGTCGACGCCGTCATCGGGCCACCCTCGGCGGCAGCTCACCGGGGTAGGGCGCGGCGAGGGCCTCGTTCTGGAGGTCGTTGAGCCGCGCGCAGCCTGCCAGTGCGACGTCGAGCATCGTGTCCAGCGTCGTGCGGGCGAAGGTGCCGCCCTCGCCCGTGCCCTGCACCTCGATCAGGGTCCCCGCGTCGGTGGCGACCACGTTCATGTCGACCTCGGCACGGGAGTCCTCCTCGTACGGCAGATCCAGCCGCACCTGTCCGTCCACCACTCCGACGCTGACCGCGGCGACGGCGCAGGACAGCGGCTTGGGATCGGCCAGCAGGCCGCCCGCCTCCAACCAGGTGATCGCGTCGGCCAGTGCGATGTAGGCGCCGGTGATCGCGGCCGTGCGGGTGCCGCCGTCGGCCTGCAGGACGTCGCAGTCCAGCGCGATCGTGTTCTCCCCGAGCGCGGCGAGGTCGACACAGGCCCGCAGCGAACGCCCGATCAACCTGCTGATCTCGTGGGTTCGGCCGCCGACGCGACCCTTCACCGACTCGCGGCCGGAACGGGTGTGCGTGGCCGAGGGCAGCATCGCGTACTCGGCGGTCACCCACCCGAGGCCCGAGCCCGCCCGCCACCTCGGCACCCCGGCCTGCACGCTCGCCGCGCACAGCACCTTGGTCCGGCCGAACTCCACCAGCACCGATCCGGCCGGCCATTCCTGGTAACCCCGGGTGAAGCGGACATCCCTGAGCGCGTCGTTCTCTCGACCATCTGCACGTACCACCCGGTCACCCTACCTATCGAGTGGCGGCGATCCGAGCGGCGTGCCGCCGGGGTTCACCCGGCGTCGCCTGCGGCGACCCGAGCACACCACCCGACCGTGCCGAGCCGTCGACACCGGTCTGAGCTGCTCCGACGGGTCTCGAGCAGGCCCGGACACGGCGACGGCCGCCCGCTCCGCCGAGGTCGGCGCCCGCGGCGCGTCGGGCCCGGATGCCTCACCCGATCGACACGCTCACGTTCCGCACTCGATCGGACACCAGGAGCTAGCCTCGGTGACCATGGCGGAGTTCACCCTGTTCCAGGACGGCGAGCGGGTGACCGGTCGGCTGCCGGACGGCGAACTCGGCGCCCGGCTCGCCGATCCCGGCGTGGCCGACTGGCTGGATCTGTCCGCGCCCGACGCCGACCTGGTCGATCGCATCGGCGAGGCGCTCGGCCTGCACGAACTGGCCGTCGAGGACGCGGGTGACGAGCGGCAGCGCCCGAAGCTGGACCGCTACGACTCCCACCTCTTCCTCACCCTGCATCGGGTCGTCCTCGACGACCAGGATGACCTGCGGGTGTCCGAGCTGGCCCTCTTCGTGACCCCGCACGCGCTGGTGACCGTGCACAAGGACACCGGCCTCGACCCGTCCGACGTGGCGCGTCGATGGTCGACGGCGGGCCGGGACCGGGGTATCGCCTACCTGCTGTACGCCCTGCTCGACGACATCGTGGACAGTCACTTCGACGCGGCGCAGGCCTTGGAGGACGAGGTCGAGGCGCTGGAGGACCTGCTGTTCGCCGAGCCGTCCCAGCTGCACGCCGTCCAGCGGCGGTCGCTGCGGCTGCGCAAGAACCTGCTGCGGCTGAGTCGGGTGTCGGCGCCGATGCGGGAGGTCCTGCTGGGCCTCATGCATCGCGACATCGGGCTGATCGACGAGCAGCTGATGCCCTACTACCAGGACGTCTACGACCACGTGCTGCGCGTGACCGAATGGGTCGAGGGGATGCGCGAACTGGCGTCCGGCGTGCGGGAGACCCAGCTCGCCCTACAGGGCAACCGGCTCAACGTGGTGATGAAGAAGGTCACCAGCTGGGCGGCGATCATCGCCGTCCCGACCGCGATCACCGGCTACTTCGGGCAGAACCTGCCGTACCCGGGCTACGGCGACCAGGCGGGGCTCGTCGGCTCCTCCCTGGCACTCGTCGGCTCCTCCGTCGTCCTGTATCTGCTGTTCCGGCGGCGCGGCTGGCTGTGAGCCACCGTCGAGGCACCCCGAGGACTCGGCCTGCCTCGACGATCAGATCTCGTACCGCCGTCCCGCCTCGGCCCGGGCCGTCGGGCCCGCGAACGCCGCCGCGGCCTCCCCCGCCACCTGTTCGGCGTCGAACCAGCTCGCCACGTGGGTGACCAGCAGCCGCCGCGCCCCGGCCGCCCTGGCCAGCTCCCCCGCCTGGGTGCCCGACAGGTGCAGGTCCGGCACCTGATCGGGATGGTCCGGCCAGGTCGCCTCGGCAAGCAGGAGGTCGGCGTCGGCGGCCAGCTCCCGCAGCTGCGGACACGGCCCGGTGTCGCCCGTGTAGGCCAGCACTCGGCCCTCGTGTCGGATGCGGAAGCCGTAGGCCTCACACGGGTGCGCGACGGGGACCGCCGTCACCTCGAACGGCCCGATGTGCCGGGTTCCCGCCGCGAGCGGCCGGAAGTCGTACACGTCGGAGAGATCGGTCTCGGACCGCTCGGCCGCCGAGGGAGCGTAGGCCGCCCCCAGCCGGTCGGCCGCCTCCGACGGTGCGTGCAAGGGCAGCCGGCGCACCCGCGGATCGTAGGGCGGACGCGGGTGATACCGCCGCAGCACCGTCAGCGCGCTGACGTCGGCGCAGTGGTCCGGGTGCAGGTGCGAGAGGAGCAGAGCGTCAAGGGCGAAGGGGTCGCGACGGCCCTGGAGCGCGGCGAGCGTGCCGTTGCCGAGATCGACGACGAGGCTCGCGCCCTCGGCCTCGATCAGATAGCCGGAGGCCGCGGCGCCGGGGCCGGGTGCGCTGCCGGAGCAGCCGAGGATGGTCAGCAACACCTGTCCAGCCTGCCCGTCCCCGCGCCGGGGCACCAGGGCGAAACGGGTGGCGGCGGGGCGGCGGGCAGATCGCACCACCAGACTCGGCGCCCGCTCGTTCCGCCGGTGCGTCTCGTGCCGACACCGCGCCGCACGTGTCGGCCCGCGGGCATGGAGCGGCGGTACGAACCTCGCAGGTGCCCGGCCCGGCCTCAGGCGAACGCGGGGCCGAGAAAGCGCCTGGCCAGCCGTTGAAAGGAGATCGGGTCGCCGGTGGCGGCGAACTGACGGTCGGCGGGCTCGTCCGGATCCGCCTCCCGCAGCAGATCGGTCTCGGTGAGCACCCGGACCACGTCCTTGGCCGTCTCCTCCGCGCTGGACACCAGCGTGACCTCCGGCCCCATGGCGATCTGCAGGACGCCGGTGAGCAGCGGATAGTGCGTGCAGCCGAGGACGAGCGTGTCGACATCGGCGACCTGCAACGGTTCGAGGTAGCCCTGCGCGAGTCCGAGGACCTGTCGGCCCGAGGTGATGCCGCGCTCGACGAAGTCGACGAAGCGGGGACACGCGACGCCGTGCACCACGATGTCGCGGGCGGCGGCGAAGGCGTCCGGATAGGCACCAGACCGGATGGTGGCGGTCGTGCCGATGACGCCGACCCGGCCCGACCTGGTGGCGGCCACCGCCCGCCGCACAGCGGGCAGCACGACCTCCACGACGGGGACGGGATAGCGCTCCCTGGCGTCCCGCAGGCACGCCGCCGAGGCGGTGTTGCACGCCACGACCAGCGCCTTCACCCCGTCGGCGACCAGCCGGTCCGCGACGGCCAGCGCGTGTTCGCGCACCTCGTCGATTCGCAGCGGCCCGTACGGGCTGTGGGCCGTGTCGCCGACGTAACGGAGCCGCTCGGCGGGGAGCTGGTCGGCGATGGCCCGCGCGACGGTCAGGCCGCCGACGCCGGAGTCGAAGATCCCGATGGGCGCATCGCGGTCGGGCATCTCAGCTCAGCCCGGGGGTGAGGCTCGGCCTGCTCTGCCTGCTCGCGAGGGACTTCGCCACCAGCCAGGCCGCCAGCGCGCCGCCGAGGGCGCCGAACAGGTGACCCTGCCAGGAGACGCCGGGCTGGCCGGGCAGGACGCCCCACAGGATTCCGCCGTAGAAGAAGAACAGGACGATCGCCACGCCGATCTGCGGCAGGCTGCGGCTGAACAGGCCGCGCACCAGCAGGAAGGTCAGCCAGCCGAACACGACGCCGGAGGCGCCGATGTGCAGGGTGCCGATGCCGCCCGCCACCCAGACGCCCATGCCGCCGACCAGCCAGATCAGCGAGGTCACCGCGAGCCACTGGCCGACGCCGCCGGACATCGCCAGGAAGCCGAAGATCAGGAAGGGCACCGAGTTGCCCATCAGGTGAGCCCAGTCGCCGTGGAGGAACGGCGCCCACAGCACCCCGGCCAGACCGGAGAAGTCCAGAGGCCGGATGCCGTGGATGTTGAGTCCGCCCGGTGACATCGGCGTGCTCAACAGGACGTTGATCAGGTGCACCACCCACAACGTCGCCGTGAACCCGACCATGACGATCGCCGCCTGCTTCGGCTGCGGCGGGAGGACCCGCTTGGCAGGCGGGCGAGGCGGCTTGGCATGAGCGAGTGAGTCCACGAGAACGAGCCTACGCACGAACACCCACGCCGCATCGGGGTCGACCCCGAGATGGCCCGGATCGTCGCCGATCCGTTTCCCGCCGCGCTTCGGCTCGCCTCCCGTGAGAACGCCCGCGGGCTCGGCGCCGACGTCGGATCTCGCCCCGCAGAGCCGGACAGGGAGCCGACGTCGGCTCACGCATCGTGACGACGGACATGTCGACGGGAGTCTCCGACGCCGGGTGTCCGCTCGAGCGGGTCGTCGGCCCCGTCGTCGGGGGACGAGCGGCGTACTGATATCGATTGTGGCGGTAACAGTCGATCAGGTCGACGGCGGAAGCCACGCACCGAAGGGTCCACGCCGACCAGCCGACCCCCCGGCCGGCCGTCAGGACATGCCGAAGGAGCCAGTCGCCGTGGTGAATCATGCGAACTGCGAGGTGGCGGTGGACGAGGCCGCCGCCGAGGGTGCCTGTCCGACCTGGGACATCACCGCCGAGTCACTGCTCTGGGTGGACACGCCCCACTCCCGCGTGCACCGGTATCAGCCGATCACCGGGGTCGACGCCACCATGGACCTGCCGCAGCGAGTCGGCGCGGTGCGACCCCGGGTGCGGGGCGGTCTGGTGGCGAGCCTGCGCGACGGCATCGCGCTGATCGACTCCGACGACACTCGACGCTGGCTGGTCTACTGGGCACGCCCGGCCGGCGAGCCGGGCACCGCGGCGGTCGATCCGGCGGGCCGGCTGTGGGCGGGCAGCCACGCGGCGGCTTCGACGCCGGACGGGACGGCCGCGCACTCGGCGCCGGCGGGCGGCACCGCGTCGAGCGGCGCCACCGGGCGCGGCTGGCTGGCCAGGGTGGAGCCCGACGGTGCGGCGGCCACCCCGCTGAATCCGGCGGCCGAGATCACCGGACTCGGTTGGAGCCCCGACTGGCGGTCGCTGTACGTCGCCGAGCGCGGCACGCGGCGCGTCGACGTGCTCTCCTTCGACCGGGCGACGGGCGCCGTGCGGGATCGGCGACCGTTATTCGAGGCCGCCGACGTGCCCGGTGAGCCGAACGGGTTCTGCGTCGACGCCGCGGGCTGTCTGTGGGTGCCGATCCGGGGCGGCGCGGCGCTGCACCGCTACACGCCCGAGGGCGTCCTGGACCGTCGGATCGAGCTGCCCGCCGCCGAGCCGACCGGCTGCTGCTTCGGCGGCTTCGGCTTCACCGACCTCTACGTCACCACCGCCACGCCCGCGACGGAGTCGGGACGGCCGCAGGACGGCAGGCTGCTGGTGCTGCCGGACCTCGACGTCGGCCTCCCCGACACCCTGTTCCTCGGCTGAGCCGAAGCCGCCGGCGCGGGCTCGGCGCCGCTCGGTTTCGAGGCGGGCCTGATGCGGTGCCGTGCGGGAGCGCTGCGAGCAGGCGGATTCGGCCCTCGGCGCGGCCGCGTCGGCCCGTCCGCGTTCTCATTCGTACGGCGACGGTCGGACGGTCGCGGACTGGTCGGTCTCACAGCCCGGTGATCGTCGGGACTGCCCGGCGATGCGGTTGATCGACGGTGCGAAGTCGAACCGATGACGAAGCCGACGCGGTGGCAGCGACGCCTCGACGCGGGGTGCGACGACACCGACCCGCATGGCGGGCAGGGTCGACACCGCGGAGGCGGACTCGACCGCGGGCACCCGGCACGTCCGTCCCGCAGGCCGCTCACCGCGTGCTCCGGAGCCGCCGAGCAGGGACGCCGTCGCCACGATGCGACCTCGGCCCCACCCGCTTCGCGCGGGCGTCCGCCACCGCCGCCGCGGTCCTCCCCGACGCCTTCGTCGCCACGACGACCACTCCCGGCCGTCATCGGCGGCGCCCGCCACGGCCCCGGGCCGCCCGCCGTCGAGCGACGCCGGGATTCGGCGACTCCGGGCGACCAGGGCCGCCGATCGCCGTCAGGCCCAGAGCTGGGTGTCGAGCCGTTCCGCGGCGTCGTCGAGATCGCCCGAGTAGACGCCGGTGGAGAGGTACTTCCAACCCGCGTCGGCCACCACGAACACCACGTCGGCGGTCTGCCCCGCCCCGGCCGCCTTCTCCGCCACGCCCAACGCGGCGTGCAGGACGGCTCCCGTGGAGATGCCCGCGAAGACCCCCTCGGCGGACAGCAGCTCCCGGGTCCGGCGCAGCGCGTCCCGAGAACCCACCGAATAGCGGCCCGTCAGCACGTCGGGGTCGTACAGCTCCGGCACGAAGCCCTCGTCGAGGTTGCGCAGCCCGTAGACCAGCTCCCCGTAGCGCGGCTCGGCGGCGACGACCTGCACGTCGGGCTTGTGCTCTCGCAGGTAGCGGCCGACGCCGACCAGCGTCCCGGTGGTGCCCAGGCCCGCCACGAAGTGCGTCACCTCGGGCAGGTCGCGCAGGATCTCCGGCCCGGTGCCCCGGTAGTGCGCCTCGGCGTTGGCCGGATTCCCGTACTGGTAGAGCATCACCCAGTCCGGGTGCTCCTCGGCGAGCCCGCGGGCGGTGGCGACGGCCTGATTCGACCCGCCCGCCGCCGAGGAGAGGATGATCTCGGCGCCGTAGGCCTTGAGCAGCTGCCTGCGCTCCACCGACGTGTTCTCCGGCAGCACGCAGATCAGCCGATAACCCTTGAGGGAGGCGGCCATGGCCAAGGCGATCCCGGTGTTGCCCGATGTCGGCTCCAACACGGTGTCGCCCGGCCGCAGCCTGCCGTCGCGCTCCGCCGCCTCGATCATGGCCAGCGCGGGCCGGTCCTTGATCGAGCCGGTCGGATTGCGGTCCTCCAGTTTCGCCCAGAGACGGACCGACGGCCCCGGCGACAGGTTCGGCAGCCCCACCAACGGGGTGTCTCCGAGGGCGTCCAGCAGCGAGTCGTACCGAGCCATCAGTCAGTCCTCACCGGGCTCTCGCGATCGCGTGCTCAGCGCATCCCGCCCGCGACGGCGGGCAGGATGGTGATGTTGTCGCCGTCCTTGACCGCCGCGCCGAGGCCGCCGGAGAACCGGACGTCCTCGTCGTTGACGTAGACGTTGACGAAGCGGTGCAGGGCGCCCTCCTTGACCAGGCGGCCCTTGAGCCCCGAGTAGCGGTTGTCCAGGTCGTCGATGACCTCCTGGAGCGTCGCGCCGTCGGCGGGCACCGACTTCTCACCCTCGGTGTGGGTGCGCAGGATGGTGGGGATGGACACGGTCACTGCCATGGTCGGACTCCTGTCGTGGCGGAAGGAAGGTTCCAGCGTGATCCGGGCACACGTCGGGGGACGGAGTGCTGCGCGAGGAGATCAGCGACAGTCGGGCACGTCGTCGGCGCCCGTGTGCGAGAACATGTAGGACTCGACGACCTCGACCGGCTCTTCGGTGATCTGGCCGTCGACGATCCGATAGGAGCGCAGCTCGTGCTCCTCGGGATGTCTGGTCGACACCAGCACGTAGTGCGCCCCGGGTTCACCCGCGTAGGACACGTCGGTGCGCGAGGGGTAGGCCTCGGTGGCGGTGTGCGAGTGGTAGATGACCACCGGCTCCTCGTCCGCCTGGTCCATGGCCCGCCAGACCTGGAGCTGTTCGGTCGAGTCGAAGCGGTAGAAGGTGGGCGACCGTTCGGCGTTGACCATCTCGATCAGCCGCTCGGGACGATCCGAGCCCGCCGGGCCCGCGATGACGCCGCATGCCTCGTCGGGATGGTCCCGCCGGGCGTGCGCGACCATCGCGTCCACGAGGTCGCGTCGGATCACCAGCACGTCGCCAATCCTACGTGTCACGTCCAGCAGGTCCAGTGCTCCGGACTGTGACATCCGCGGCGGACGGTCCGATGCGGCCGGAGCCGGTCCGGTCGGTCGGCGGTTCGAGAGGCGAAACCGGCGGTCGGCAGGACGGCCGGGTGACGCGGGCGAGAAGGACGAGCGGGCCTGTCTGCGACGCGGTGGATCGGCGACGCGAACGGCCCGGTGTCACGCCGCCCGTCCGGGTCTCGTCACCCCGGACACGATGCGTCGGCGCACCACGATTCGGCGCGCCGTGCCGCCATCCGTCGACGCATCAGGCCATCGGGACACCGTCGGCGATGCACCGGGCGGCGATGCGCCAGGCGACGTGTCAGCGACGCGGCGGGTCAGTCCCGGACGGCGGACGGATAACGCTCGCGGTAGGCCGGTCGACCCGCGAGCCCGGTGGCCGTGAGGACGCCGCGCACCACGGCCCGCGCGAAGACGTCGGCCGCGGCCTGGGCCAGCTCGTCCACCGCGACGACTCGGGTCGCCGCGTCGACCGCGGGCCGGGCGCCGGTGGCCAGCACGAAGACGGCGTCGCCGTCGAAGATCGAGTGCGCGGGCCGGATCGCCCTGGCGATGCCGTCGTGGGACACCGTGGCCACCCGCCGGCACTCGGCCTTGGTCAGCTCCGTGTCGGTGGCCACCACGCCGATGACGGTGTTCAACGGGCGACGGCCCCGCGGCGGCGCGGTCCGCCGTGCCTCGGCCGGGTCCGGGTCGGTCAAGCCGAGCGCGGCGCGGGTGGCGGCGTCGTCGTACCAGGGCAGCCCGGTCGTCGGATCGATCACCTCGCCCACCGGGTTGACCGCGACGAGCGCGCCGACGGTCGTCCCGTCGGCGAGCACGGTGCTCGCGGTGCCGATGCCGCCCTTCAGCGTCCCGGCGGTCGCCCCGGTGCCCGCTCCGACGGAGCCCTCCTCGGGTCTCTCGGCGGTGGCCCGTTCGCAGGCCCGATAGCCGAACTCGGCGTCCGGGCGCAGCTCCCAGTCGCCGAGGTCGAGGTCGAAGAGCACGGCGGCGGGCACGATCGGCACCACACGGCCGGGCACGGACGACACCGCCAGCCCGTGGCCGCGTTCGGCCAGCCACCGCAGCACGCCGTCGGCCGAGGCGAGCCCGAAGGCGCTGCCCCCGCTCAGGCACACGCCCTGTACCCGCTGGACCAGGTTCGACGGGTCGAGCAGGTCGGTCTCCCTGGTGCCGGGACCGCCGCCCCGGACGTCGACGCCGCCGACGGCCCCGTCCGGGACGAGCACGACCGAGCAGCCGGTGGCCCAGCCGCCGTCCGTGCGGCCGTACTGCCCGACGAGCAGCCCGCCGACGTCGGTGACGGCGTCATGCGGGCCGGGGTTCAGGTCGCGGCGCACGGGCTCAGTCGACGGTGAGGCCGTGGACCAGGGTGTCCTGCACGACGGTGAGCCAGTGGTAGACGCTCAGATGCGGCTGCCGGGGGTCATCCTCCGGCAGCTCCTCCGGCATGTCGTCACTGACCTCCAGCACGGTGCCCAGCGCCAGGCGGACGTCGTTCAACGCCGCCAGCCACGCCGAGGCCTGCTCGTCGTCGAGCCTGATCCGGCCGCCGTCGGGCGGGCAGGTGGCCAGGACGACGCCCGCGACGCCCGTCTTGAGGTCGACCACCTCGGGCTCGTGCATCGAGCGCAGCGCCGCGGCCGAGTCGGCGTCGCCGGGGCTCAGCTCCTCGCCCTCCGGCGGCCGGTGGAAGTCCGGCAGCAGCCTGCGCAACACCCGTTCCTCCGGAGGAGTGCTCGGCCCGGTGCGGATGCCCGTCAGCGCCGACAGCTCGTCCTGCGGGGCCTCGTCCGCCCTGGCGGTCAGCATCTCGCGGAGCTGGCCGACCAGGCCACGCAGAATGGCGGCCTCCTGCGGCGAGAACTCCGCCACGATGGCGTCGCCCCGACGCCACCAGCCGTTCACGAGTCCCGCTGCATGGTGGCCCAGAGGCCCGCGGCGTGCAGCTTCGCCACGTCACCCTCGACTTTCTCCTTGGAACCCGAGGAGACGACCGCGCGGCCCTTCTGATGGACGTCCAGCATCAGCTTGGTGGCCTTGTCGCGGTTGTAGCCGAACAGCTTCTGAAAGACGTACGTGACGTACGACATGAGATTGACCGGATCGTTCCAGACAATGGTCATCCAGGGCTTGTCCTCCGCGCCGAGCGTCTCGGCGCTCGGGTCGACCTGGGTCTGCTCCAGTTCGACTGGCGTGCTCATTCCTCCATGGTGTCACGTCCGGAGAAGGCGTCGGCGTGTACCTGCCCGCCTCACTCGTGAACACATCCCTCGTGTAAAGCGTTCGCCACGTACGCTCCGCCCATGAACGCTGGCCTGGGGAAACCGAGCACGGGAATGCTCACCGACCGTTACGAGCTGACGATGCTCGCGGGGGCGCTGCACGACGGCACGGCCGCCCGACGCTGTTCCTTCGAGGTGTTCGCCCGAAGCCTGCCCGGCGGACGTCGATACGGCGTGGTCGCCGGAATCGGCAGACTGCTGGACGCGCTGGCCGACTTCCGGTTCGGCCCGGACGAACTGCGGAGTCTTCGGGAGAACGGCACCGTCGACGAGGACACGCTGGCCTGGCTGGCCGATTACCGCTTTCGGGGCGAGATCGACGGCTATCCGGAGGGCGAGCTGTACTTCCCCGGTTCGCCGGTGCTCAGCGTCACCTCCGACTTCGCCGACGCGGTGCTGTTGGAGACGCTGGTCCTGTCCGTGCTGAATCACGACTGCGCGGTGGCCTCGGCCGCCGCCAGGATGGCCAGCGCCGCGAACGGACGCAGGCTCATCGAGATGGGGTCGCGGCGCACCCACGAGGAGTCGGCGGTCGCCGCCGCCCGCGCCGCCTATCTGGCGGGCTTCACCGCGACGTCGAACCTCGAGGCGGGCAGGCGGTACGGCATCCCCACCGCCGGGACCTCGGCCCATGCCTTCACGCTGCTGCACGACACGGAGGCCGCCGCGTTCCAGACGCAGGTCGACGTGCTCGGCGTGGGCACCACGCTGCTCGTGGACACCTACGACATCACCCAGGGCATCGCGACGGCCGTCGAGGTGGCCGGACCGGGGCTGGGTGCGATCCGCATCGACTCCGGTGAGGTCGGCGTGCTCGCCAGGCAGGCTCGTGAGCAGTTGGACTCCCTCGGCGCGACCGGCACCCGCATCCTCGTGTCCGGCGACCTGGACGAGTACGCCATCGCCGCCCTGCGGGCCGACCCGGTGGACGGCTACGGGGTCGGCACCTCGGTGGTCACCGGGTCGGGGGCGCCCGCGGCGGGCATGGTCTACAAGCTGGTCGAGGTCGACGGCAGGCCGGTCGAGAAGCGCAGCCAGAACAAGACGTCGATCGGCGGCCGCAAGGCGGCGCTGCGCAGGCACCGGTCCACGGGAACGGCCGTGGAGGAGGTCGTCTACCGGGTGCGCCCGGACGCCGAGCCCCCCGCGCTGGGCGAGCATGATCGCAGGCTTCAGGTGCCGCTGTGGCGCGACGGCGCCCGGGTGCCGGGGCTGCCGACGCTGGAGGAGGGCCGGGAGCGACTCCGGCAGGCACTGGTCAGCGTCCCGTGGGAGGGATTGACGCTCTCACGCGGCGAGCCGGCGCTGCCGACGACGTTCCTGCCCTGACGGGCGCCGCCGGGCCGAGGGCGCCGCGTCGGGAACCCGCCGGTCGGGGCGCCGGGACCGGCGGTCCGGGGCGGACGTGCCCGGCGGTGTGGCGGGGCCTTCCGGGGTGACGGCCGGCCCGGCGCGCGCCGGGCCGGTGACCCGGTGCCACGAGCGGAACGGCCCCGCGCGGCGGAGGGCGGGATCGCGGGATGGCGATCCGGCCGCCCGGCCGCCCGCGCACCCGCCGAGGTGACCTGCCGAGCTCACCTGCCGAGGTCCTCGGTGCGGGGGCACGCCGATGCGGCCGGACGCTGCGCGGCCGGGTTCGGACCGTCGGGACGACGCCGGGCGGGCGACGCCTGCGCACCGCGACGATCCGACGAGCCCTCGCAGTCGGGGCGCCCTTCAGGCGGGTCGGGCGGCGGCGGCCACCAGCGTGGCGGCCACCGCGCGAGCTCGGCGCGGCGCGTCGGGGACGCTGCCGGTGGTCCTGGTGACCACCGCGCCTTCGTGCAACAGCAGGATCAGTCCCGCGAGGTCCTCGGGCTCGGTGAGATCGGCGGCGACGGCGAGCTCCGTCAACAGTCCGAGCAGTCGGCGCTTCTGTTCCAGCACCGCCCGGTGGCCGGGGTGGTCGGCCGAGGGCAGCTCGGCGAGCGCGTTGACGAATCCGCAGCCACGCGGGTCCTCCCGGTCCATCCAATCCTGGAGGACGTCGAAGCTCGCGAGGAGCGCCCGGGCGGGATCGTCGGCGTAGGGGGCGAGCCCCTCGGTCAGGAAGTCGCGCCACCGTCGGTCCCGTTCGCGCAGGTAACGGGCCACCAGGGCGTCCTTGGAGCCGAAGCAGGCGTAGAGCGTCTTCTTCGTGACGCCCGCGGTCGCCGCCAGCTCGTCGACCCCGACACCGTGGATGCCGCGCCGGTAGAAGAGATCGGAGGCGGCGTCGAGCACCCGGCGGCCTGCCGGAGTCAATCGCTCCGCATCGGTTCCAGCACTCATGCCGGCGACTATACCGACCGGTGAGTTGACAACCCTGGGCGCCGCATGGCGCCGTGGACGTATCCACACCGATCGGTATACCTCAGGAGGCTTCATGCGTGCCGTACAGCTCACCGGCTTCGGCGGACCGGAGCGACTCGTCTACCGCGACGACGTCCCCGACCCGGTGGCGGCACCCGGTGAGGTCCGAGTGCGCGTCGCCGCCGCCGCGATCAACAACACCGACATCTGGACCCGCGAAGGCGCCTACGGCACCGCCTCCGACCCCGCCGCGACGACGGGCCGGCGGCGCGAACCGCTGGTCTTCCCCCGAATCCAGGGCGCCGACGTCGTGGGCCGCGTCGACCAGGTCGGCCCCGGCGTCGACGAGGGCAGGATCGGCGAGCGGGTCCTGATCGACCCGATGCTCTACGAGGGCGACGAACGGGCGCTGGTCACCACCGACTACCTCGGGTCCGAACGCGACGGAGGCTTCGCCGAGCTGGTCACCGTGCCCGAGGGCAACGCCCACCGCGTCGACAGCCCGCTCAGCGACGTCGAGCCGGCCTCCGTTCCGACCTCCTCGGCCACCGCGTTGCGCATGCTCGACCGAGCAGGGATGACACGCGGGGACACCGTGCTGATCACCGGCTCCGCCGGCGGCGTCGGCGTCGCCGCCCTCCAACTCGTCAAGACCAGGGGCGGCCGGGCGATCGCCGTGGTCGGCGCGGGCAAGGAACGGCGGGCGCTGGAACTCGGCGCCGACGCGGTCATCACGCGCGGCCGCGCCGGACTGGACGAAGAGGTCCGAGCCCTCGACCTGACGGGCGCGGAGGGACAGGTCGACGTGGTCGTCGACCTCGTCGGCGGCCCGGAGTTCGCCGCGATGCTGCGCAGCCTCCGTCCGCTCGGGCGGTACGTCGTGGCGGGAGCCATGGCGGGTCCCCTCGTCGAGACGGACCTGCGGACCGTCTACCTGCGACAGCTTCAGATCATCGGATCGTCGTTCGGCACCCACGACCAGTTCCGCGCCCTGATCGGCCACCTCGCCGCAGGCGAGATCCGTCCGACGGTCGCGGCGACCTACCCGCTGCGTGAGCTGCGTCGAGCACAGGCCGACTTCGTCGCCAAGAAGCACGTGGGCAAGCTGGTGATCCTGACGCAGGCCGACTAGACGAGCGCACCGAGTCACCACTCAGGCACCGAGAGCGGTCGCGGCGGTCCCGCCGAGCCCCTTACGCTGTGATCATGTCGCTGCGGTATCCGCCCAAACCCCGGCCCGGCGACCGGGTCGCCGTGCTGTCCCCGTCCGGCGGGCTGCCGGAGCTGCTACCGCTGCCGTACGAGACCGGCCTGCACCGGCTGCGCACGGACTTCGGCCTCGTCCCGGTCGAGTATCCGACCACCCGCAGGCTGGCCGCCACGCCGCGGGAGCGGGCGGCCGACATCCACGCCGCCTTCACCGACCCAGACATCCGCGCGGTGATCTCCTCGATCGGCGGCGACGACCAGATCACCGTGCTGCCGTACCTCGACGCCGAGGTGCTGCGCGCCGATCCGAAGCCGTTCTTCGGCTTCAGCGACAACATCAACCTGCTGGCCTTCCTGTGGGACGCGGGCATCGTCGGCTACCACGGCGGCGCGGTGATGACTCAGTTCGGCAGGCCGGGCGCGATGCACCCGACGACCGAGGCGTCACTGCGGGCCGCGCTGTTCGAGGCAGGCGATCATCCGTTGGCCCCGGCCTCGGAGTACGGCGACGTCGACCTGCCGTGGGACGACCCGGCCTCCTTCGAGACCACCCCGCCGATGCTGCCCTGCGACGGATGGACCTGGCACAACGCCGAACGCGTCGTGGAGGGCACGACGTGGGGCGGCAACCTCGAACTCCTGGGCTGGCTGCTGATGGCGAACCGGGCGATCCCGGCGGGCGAGCGGCTCGACGGCGGCGTGCTGATCCTGGAGACCTCCGAGGAGCTGCCCCGCTCGGAGGAGGTGTACCGCATCCTCCGCAACATGGGCGAACGCGGGCTGCTGCGACGCTTCGACGCCGCGCTCATCGGCCGCGCGAAGGCCTGGTCGCTGTCGCACCCGGCCACGCCGGACGAGCGCACCGAGTACGTCGCCGCGCAGCAGAACGCCTTCCGACGGGCCTTCGGCGAGTACGCGCCCGAGACGATGCTGGTCTTCGACGTCGACCTGGGACACACCGATCCGCAGGTGGTCATCCCGTACGGCGGCACCGTCCGAGTCGACGGCCCCGGCCGGGCCATCACGGTCACCTACTGACGACCCCCACCGGCGAGGGGCGCACGGGCGCTCCGGCCGTACGCAGTCCGGCTTCACCGCTGTTCCGTGGGCGCCCGCGGACCGGCGGCGTCGCCGTCCGACGGGGTGACCGCCGTTCCCAGCGGGGACCGGTGCCGGAGCGCCTGGACGGAGATCGATGCACGGGGCGATCGCATGAATCGAGCCTCCGATCAGTCCCGATGGCGAACGGCCGTGTACACGCGGCGACGGCGTCCGTGCCGAGGTCCGTTCCCTCGCCGTAGCCGGCCCGCTCGGTTTCGCCCCGCCGAGACGGGGCCGCTCCGGCGGGCGGCGCTCCAGGCATCGCCGGCGAGGACGAGGCCGGGCGGTCGCCGCCCGCACCCGACCCTCGCCGCCACCTGCGACGACAGCGAGCCCCGCGGGCATTCCGCCCGATCCCGGCCGAAGCGATCACTCTGAGTACCTGGCAGCGGACGCATGACGAGCCGGTCTCAAGCTGGTCACCTCCCGTAACAGGCCGCCGCCTTCGGCGACAGGCGAGGTGTCGGCTGAGGGAGCCGACCATGTACGAGGGGAATCAAGAGTGGCCGTGAACTGGCGGGGATGGCACGTGGCAGTGGTCGGAGTCCTGGGGGTGGTGGTCGGGGTCGGCCTCGCGAGCGGGGGTTCCGACGACGGCGACGACGGAGGACGGTCGTCGACCGCGGCCACCGAGACGCACACCGAGACGGTCACCGAGGAGGCACCGGCCCCCGAGACCGCGGCGGCGGCCGTGGAGGAGGAATCGGGACCGGCCGTCACCATCCAAGGGGGCAACTACGTCGTCGGCACGGACATGGTCGCGGGCACCTGGCGCACCGACGGTCCGGCCGACTCGGTCATCCCGAACTGCTACTGGGCGCGGAACTCCGATGCCAGCGGTGAACTCGGCGCGATCCTCGCCAACGGGAACACCGAGGGGCCTGCCACGGTGACCGTGTCCGACGGCGAGGTGTTCGAGAGCTCCGGCTGCGAGCCCTGGTCCCTCGTCGAGTGACCCGGCCGCGCGTCGACCTCGCGGCTCCGCGCTCCGCCACATCGTGATCGGCGGACTGGCATGCGGGCTCGACGGCGGCGGGCAGGGCCGCCGAGGCTCGGACCTCACGAGGCGCGGGCGGGACGGCTCCCGCCGGGGTCTCCCACACCTCGGTGCTCGCCGCCGATCGGACCGGCTCGGAGTCGCCGCGGTCCACCCCGTCGTGTGCGGCGGCAGGCCCGGCGGCCTCCCGTGACCGACCGTCGAGGTGATGCGCCGCCACAGGTCGGGGCGACGCGAGACGGGGCGTCGCTCGCCCGACAAGCCGTGTCGTGCTCGCGGACGGAGGCAGCGGCGGGCGGCGCCCATCCGGGTGGCAGGGCATCCCCTACTCCCGTGACAGCTCTCGGACGGAGGGCTGAATGGATACAGGAGACGACCCGGACCCTCGATGGTGCGACTACTCTGCTGACGTATCGACTCGGGGGTGGACATGACCAGAGCACTGATCGTGGTGGACGTGCAGAACGACTTCTGCGAGGGAGGATCGCTCGGCGTACCCGGCGGGGCCGCGGTGGCGGCGGCCATCTCCCGGCACATCGCGGGTTCGGAGTACGACCACGTGATCGCCACGCGGGACTATCACGTCGACCCCGGCGACCACTTCTCCGACGAGCCGGACTTCGTCGACTCCTGGCCGGTGCACTGCGTCGCGGGCACTCCCGGCGCCTCCTTCCATCCCTCGCTCGACATCGCCGCCGTGGAGGCCGTGTTCTCCAAGGGCGCCCATGCGGCGGCGTACTCCGGCTTCGAGGGCTTCGACCCCGACGGCCGGACACTGGCGGCCTGGCTGCGAGAACGCTCGGTGGACACCGTCGAGGTGGTGGGGCTGGCCACCGACCACTGCGTTCGGGCCACCGCGTTGGACGCCCACGACGAGGGTCTGCACACCACGGTCCTGCTCGACCTCACGGCCGGGGTCTCCTCGACGAGCGTGCAGCGTGCCGTCGAACAGCTGCGCGGCGCGGGAGTCGGCCTCGTCGGCACGCCCGCGGGTCCGGCGGCGTCCTGACCGTCGGACGCCCGGCAGGCCGCGGCCTCGCCGTCGGCGACCGCGGCGGCTCCGGCGACCCGCCGTTCTGCTGACCGGTTGACGAGCTGATCGGCTGACGATCGACCCGAGGTCGAGTCCGGCCGCGCCCCAGCGGACCGCCCCGTGTTCGACGGTCGGTCGACCGCATCCGATCGTCTGGTCGCGACGATCACCAGCGAAGATCGAAACGGCCGCCGACGCGCTCGAAGGTCGGTCGAGTCGGCACGTGTCCCCGAACACAGGGCTATGGCGTGAAAGGCCTGCCCGATTAGGGTCGGCAGTCGATCTGTCCAATGCCTGGTCAGTCGTCGGGAGGTCCACGTGTCCGCTGTCGCTACGTCCGCTGTCGCCACGTCCGCATCGATCGCTCGGCCGCGAGTACTCGCTGATCTGGTGCCCGGTGCACTGGTCCGCGATCTCGCCCTCGTCGCCGCGGGTGCCGCGCTGATCGGGCTCAGCGCGCAGGTGGTGCTGCCGATTCCGGGCACTCCGGTTCCGTTCACCGGCCAGACCTTCGGCGCGCTGCTGGTGGGCTCGGCGCTCGGCTGGCAGCGCGGCGCCGTGACGATGCTGCTGTACCTGGTGGTCGGCGCGATGGGCGTCCCGTGGTTCGAGGGCGGCTCGTCCGGGCTCAGCGGCGTGACGGTGGGCTACCTGTTCGGCATGCTGCTGGCCGCGACGGTCGTCGGCGCGCTGGCCGGACGGGGCGGCGACCGCACGGTGCTGCGGACGGCCGGGACGATGGCGCTGGGCAATCTCCTCATCTACGCCGTCGGCGTGCCGGGATTGATGATCATCGCGGGCATGAGTCTGCCCGCCGCTCTGGCCGCGGGCGTGGTGCCCTTCCTGATCGGCGACGCGATCAAGATCGCCTTGGCCGCGGGTGTGCTGCCCGCGAGCTGGGCCCTGGTGAAGCGCTTCCAGCGCTGAGCAGACCCCGACCACGGGTCTCGGAACCCGTCCCGCTGCCGGGAGTCGCCGCCGCGCTCTCGGCACGCCGCGGGGCGGGCCCGAGTCGTCCGTCGGCCGAGCCGCCGGGTCGGCCGACGACCATCGCTGCCGCCCGGACGTCAAGGAGCCGTGGTGGTGCCGAGGAAGAAGCGGTTCGGGTTGGGAACCGGCACGATGCGGATCGGCGGACCGCGCCGCGTGCGGGACAGTCGATCGGCTCGACCGCCGGGCGCCGCCGAGGGCAGAGCGAGGTCGCAGCGTCATCTGAGTCCGTAGGCGGCGACGAAGGCCGCCGTGCGCCCGACTAACCGCGCAGCCATGCCACCGCGCGCCGACCGGATCGCGGCATCGGTCCGTCCCCGGGCACCGCGCTGCGTGTGGGGCGGTGCGATCGCCGCGGCGGCTGCGACCGACGGCGCCCCGGACGACGCGGCCGGCTCCCGTCACGGCGGCCCCGATAGGGACGCCACCCCACCGTGCTCCGCAGGTCGGCCCGCGCCGTCACGCGACGACGCCGTGTATCGCCTCCCGGCGCCGTCGGCGGCGGATCCACACCATTGAGGACAATGTGCCGGGCGCCTTCGCGAGTTCATGATCACGGCGAGTACCTTCCGGTGACATGTCCACCCTGTCGCCGGACGACCGGTCGATTGTCACCACCGCCCATGAAGCGGCCCTCGCCCACCTCGCCCGTCTCGACGCCGCCGACGGCCTCCTGGTGGCCGCCCACGTGACCGGTTCCGCCGTCCTCGCCGACTACTTCCCCGGCCGGTCCGATCTCGATCTCCTCGTCGAGGTGTCCCGCACGCCCACCGAGGCCGACCTCGACGTCATCAACGCCGCGCACCAGGGTCTCGGCCAGTCCGTGCAGGCCGCCTACCTGCCCGCGGGCGGACTGAACGGCACGCCCGACGCTGCGGGCGACGGTCCGTGGGCCGCCGAGGGCGAACTGCACACCGACGAACGAAGTCGCGCTCTCAACCCCGTGACCTGGCTCGAACTCGCCCGCTACAGCGTCACCGTGCACGGCGAGGCACCGACGCCGACCGCCGACGTCCCCGCCGCCGCCGAGTTCTGCCGGACGAACCTCCGGGAGTACTGGGCTCCGCTGCTGGACCAGGCCGAGGCGCTGATCGAAGGCCGGGAGCCCGGTGAGCCTGCCGTGCCGGAGGCCGTCATCTGGCTCGCCTTCGGACCACCCCGGCTGCTGCACACCATCCGCACCGGTGAGGTGATCAGCAAGACCGAGGCGGGCACCACGGCCGCCGCCGAGTGGCCGGACCTCGCCGAACCACTGCTCGAACTGGTCGCCGCCCGGGCCGGAACGCCCATCGCGGTCGCCGTGGCGCACGGCCGAGCGGTCGTCGAGTCCGGCAGGCGAGTGCTCGCCGAGATCTGATCCCGACGTCCGACCACGATCACCGGCGGTCCGCCCCGGCGCTCCTGGACCGGCACCGACCCGACGCGGCGCGACCGTGCGACGGACCCGGCGGAGGTCCGCGACGATCACGGCGGACAACCCTCACCTGCGCCCGGCCGCACCGGTGCCGCCGGGTACCGTCCTGATCCGTGCCAGACGCCGCGACCACCACCGCACTCCCCGATGTCGCCACCCTCTTGGCCGAGGCCGTCGGCTCGCTCGGCGGCAGCGAACGCCCAGGTCAGGTACGGATGGCCGAGGCGGTCGCGGAGAGCATCCGCGGCGGTGCGCACCTGGCGGTGCAGGCGGGCACCGGCACCGGGAAGTCACTGGCCTACCTGGTCCCCGCGATCAGGCACGCCATCGAGAACGAGTCGACGGTGGTGATCTCCACCGCGACGATCGCCCTGCAACGGCAGCTCGTGGACCGCGACCTGCCCCGGCTGGCGAAGGTCCTGACGCCGCTGGTCGGTCGCGAGCCGAGCTTCGCGATCCTCAAGGGACGCCGCAACTACCTGTGTCTGCATCGCGTCCACACCGGTGCGCCCGAGGACCCGCAGGACACCGCCCTCTTCGACCCCTTCGAGGTCTCCGCGATGGGCAGGCAGGTCAAGCGCCTGCACGAGTGGTCGTCGGACACCGAGACCGGCGACCGGGACGAACTGGTGCCCGGCGTCACCGATCAGGCCTGGCGGCAGGTCTCGGTGACGGCCAGGGAGTGTCTCGGGATGTCCCGCTGCCCGGTCGGCGTCGACTGCTTCGCCGAACGGGCCAGGGCGCAGGCGGGCCGGGCGGACGTCGTGGTCACCAATCACGCGTTGCTGGCCATCGACGCCATGGGCGACGCGCCGGTGCTGCCGGAACACGAGGTCGTGATCGTCGACGAGGCGCACGACCTGGTAGACCGGGTGACCTCCGCGGCCACCGCCGAGATCACCTCCGCCTCGGTGGCCGCCGCCGCCCGCCGCTGCGGCAGGCAGGTCGACCAGCAGGTCGTCGATCGACTCGTCGAGGCGGGCGAAGGTCTCGCGCTGGTGTTCGAGGACTCGCGGCACGGACGTCTGGAGGAGCTGCCGCCCGCGCTCGGCGCCGCGCTGCGCACCGTGCGGGACTCGGCACACGGGTGCATCACCGCGCTGGGCACCGAACGCCGCGAGGACGTCGACGGCGCCACCGAACGCCGCCTTGCCATGGCCCTGCTCGACGACGTCCACGACACCGCGGAGCGCCTGCTGGAGGCCTTCGACGGCGACGAGGCCGAACGCCGCGACGTCGTCTGGCTCACCGGGATGCCACGCGATCCGCACGACGCGCCGCCCACCGCCGTCCGGGTGGCG
The DNA here is from genome assembly GCF_002234535.1 of Actinoalloteichus hoggarensis. Classification (NCBI taxonomy): domain Bacteria; kingdom Bacillati; phylum Actinomycetota; class Actinomycetes; order Pseudonocardiales; family Pseudonocardiaceae; genus Actinoalloteichus; species Actinoalloteichus hoggarensis. The sequence continues at coordinate 1,317,404 of NZ_CP022521.1, read as the reverse complement.
CCGCTCGGCGTCGGCGGGCTGCTGCGCGAACGGCTCTTCGGCCCGCGCACCGTGGTGCTGACCTCGGCGACCCTCGCCCTGGGCGGCTCCTTCGACACCCTGGCGCGGCAGTGGGGCCTGCCGCCCGCCGCGCCGCAGGCGGGCCGCGCCGCAGGTACGGCGACGTCGAGCCCGCCGCCGTCGGACGGTGCCGAGGTCGCCTGGCAGGGCATGGACGTCGGTTCGCCGTTCCAGCACTCCAAGAGCGGCATCCTCTACATCGCGCGGCATCTGCCGCCGCCGGGACGGACCGGCCTCCACGAGGACTACCTGACCGAGCTCGCCGAACTGGTGGAGGCCGCGGGCGGCCGCACCCTCGGGCTGTTCTCCTCGATGCGCGCAGCCAAGCAGGCCACCGAGGCTCTCCGGGAACGGCTCGACGTGCCGCTGCTGTGCCAGGGCGACGACAGCACCTCGTTGCTCGTGTCGAAGTTCGCCGAGGACCCGAGCACCTGCCTCTTCGGCACGCTCTCACTCTGGCAGGGCGTCGACGTGCCCGGCTCGGCTCTCCAGTTGGTCGTGATGGACCGGATTCCCTTTCCCCGGCCGGACGATCCACTGGCCTCGGCCCGCCAGCGCGCCGTCGCGGCGAGCGGCGGCAACGGCTTCATCACCGTCGCGGGCACCCACGCGGCCCTGCTGCTCGCCCAGGGCGCGGGCAGGCTGCTGCGTTCGGCGAACGACCGAGGAGTGATCGCGATCCTGGACCCTCGGCTGATGACGGCCCGCTACGGCGGCTTCCTGCGGGCCTCCCTGCCGCCGTTCTGGACGACCACCGACCCCGAGATCGCCCGCGCCGCCCTGCGCCGCATCGACGTGTGACGCGGTCCCGGAGACGATCGTGACGACGAGCGGACGGGGGCTCGTCGCGATGAGACTCCCGTCCGCCCGTCAGGACCGGAACGACCAGGGCCCGCATCGACCACGACCGGAGGAACGGACCGCCGGACGACAGGGGCTCGGACGACGAGCGCGGCTCGATGGGTCGCGGGCGGCTCGGTGTTCAGGGCGCCGCTCGGTGTTCAGGGCGGCTCAGTCGTCGAGCGGGACCCGCCGCAGCATGCCCTCGGCCGCGTCGGCCTCCTCGACCTCCGCCCTCGTGACGCCGAGGACGAACAGCACGGCGTCCAGGAACGGCGCGGACAGTGCCGTGTCGGCCACCGCCCGCAGCGCGGGCTTGGCGTTGAACGCGATACCGAGCCCGGCAGCGGTGAGCATGTCGATGTCGTTGGCCCCGTCGCCGACGGCGACGCACTGCGCCAGCGGGATCCCGAAGGAATCGGAGAACCGGCGCAGCGCCGTCTCCTTCCCCGCCCGATCCACCACGTCGCCCAGCACCCGACCGGTGAGCCGCCCGTCGACGATCTCCAGTTCGTTGGCGGCATGGAAGTCGAGTCCGAGATCGTCGACGAGGTACCGCACCACCTGGGAGAAGCCGCCCGAGACCACGCCGCAGCGGTAGCCCAGCCGCTTGAGGGTGCGCACGGTGGTGCGCGCGCCGGGCGTCAGCTCCAAGAGCTCGGCCACCTCGGCGAGCACCGTGGCAGGCAGCCCCTCGAGCGCGGCGACCCGACGATGCAGCGACTCGGTGAAGTCGACCTCGCCGCGCATGGCCGCCTCGGTGACCGCGCGGACCTCGGCCTCACGACCCGCCTTGGCCGCGAGCATCTCGATGACCTCGCCCTGGATCAGCGTCGAGTCGACGTCGAAGACCACCAGCCGCTTGGCCCGTCGAGCCAGGCCCGCGCGCTCCACGGCGATGTCCACGCCCGCCTTCGTCGCGACCCCGGTCATCGCCGAGACCAGCCGGGCGTCGGACTGCGTGTCGCCGCCGTCCGCGGAGACGAGCAGTTCCAGGCCGGTGACCGGGTAGTCGGCGACGCGGCGGATCGAGTCGATGTTGACGCCCTCCGCGGCCAGTCCGCGCGCCACCATGGTGAACGCACGGGCGCTCAGCGGGCTGCCCAGGACGACGAGGGCGTGGGTGGGCGCCTGCCGGGCGTGCTCGGCCTGTGTGTTGCCGATCACCACCTCGACCTGCATCCCGACGCTCGCCATCGCCTGCTCGACGGACTCCTGAAGCCCTTCCGGATCGTGCTGGGTGTCCACCAGCACGCCCAGCACCAGCCTGCCCCGGATGACGACCTGGTCGACGTCCAGGACGTCCACGCCGTGCCGGGTCAACGCGGCGAAGAGCACCGAGGTGACCCCCGGCTTGTCCAGGCCGGTCACCGTCATCAGCACCGAGGTCGATCCTGTCGCTGTCACTGTCGTTCCCGCTCCTTCCGGCCGACCTGAACCGGCCGCTGACATCGGTCGAGCCCCGTATCCGGCGGGAAGGCCGGACACGGGGCTCGACGATGAGACTGCTCGACGCGGATCGCGAGAGCCGCCGGGACTACTACTTGTCCCGGGGATCCTCGGTCTTCTGCTCGTCCGGCTCCAGAGCGTGCGTGAGCCGTTCGGAAGGCGCGGGCGGACCGTCGATCTCCCCGGAGGAGCCGTGCTTGCCGCCGGTGTGCGCCTCGATGCGCATCCGCTCCACCATATGCGGATAGTGCAGTTCGAAGGCAGGCCGTTCGGAACGGATCCTCGGCAGCTCGGTGAAGTTGTGCCGAGGCGGCGGGCAGCTCGTCGCCCACTCCAGCGAGTTGCCGTAACCCCAGGGGTCGTCGACGGTGACGATCTCGCCGTAGCGGTAGCTCTTGAAGACGTTCCACAGGAACGGCAGGGTCGAGGCGCCCAGGACGAACGCGGCCACCGTCGAGATGATGTTCAGCGTGGTGAAGCCGTCCTCGGGCAGGTAGTCGCCGTACCGGCGGACCATGCCCTCGTTGCCCAGCCAGTGCTGCACGAGGAACGTGCCGTGGAAGCCGATGAAGGTCAGCCAGAAGTGCAGCTTGCCCAGCGGCTCGTCCATCATCCGGCCCACCATCTTCGGGAACCAGAAGTAGATGCCCGCGAAGACGGCGAACACGATCGTGCCGTAGAGGACGTAGTGGAAGTGGGCCACCACGAAGTAGGTGTCCGAGACGTGGAAGTCGATCGGCGGGGAGGCGAGCAGCACGCCGGAGAGACCGCCGAAGAGGAACGTCACCAGGAAGCCGATGCTGAACAGCATCGGGGTCTCGAAGGTGAGCTGGCCTCGCCACATCGTGCCGATCCAGTTGAAGAACTTCACGCCGGTCGGCACCGCGATCAGGAACGTGGTGAACGCGAAGAACGGCAGCAGCACCGCGCCGGTGGCGTACATGTGGTGCGCCCACACCGTCACCGACAGGGCGGCGATGGCCAGCGTCGCGAAGACCAGGCTCTTGTAGCCGAACAGCGGCTTACGGCTGAACACCGGGAAGATCTCGGAGACGATGCCGAAGAAGGGCAGCGCCACGATGTAGACCTCTGGATGGCCGAAGAACCAGAAGAGGTGCTGCCACAGGATCACACCGCCGTTGGCGGGATCGAACACGTGGGAGCCCAGATGCCGGTCCGCCATCAGCCCCAGCAGAGCCGCGGTCAGGATCGGGAAGGCCATCAGGATCAGCAGGCTCGTGATCAGGATGTTCCACGTGAAGATGGACATCCGGAACATCGTCATGCCGGGCGCACGCAGACAGACGATCGTGGTGATCATGTTGACCGCGCCGAGGATGGTGCCCAGACCGCTCACCAGCAGGCCGGCGATCCACAGGTCGGCGCCGAGGCCGGGCGAGTGGATGGCGCTGGACAGCGGCGTGTAGGCGAACCAGCCGAAGTCGGCGGCGCCGCCGGGGGTCAGGAACCCGCCGATCACGATCAATCCGCCGAACAGGTACAGCCAGTACGAGAAGGCGTTGAGTCGGGGGAACGCCACGTCCGGCGAACCGATCTGCAGCGGCAGGATGAAGTTCGCGAAACCGAAGAGGATCGGAGTGGCGAACAGCAGCAGCATGATCGTGCCGTGCATGGTGAACAGCTGGTTGTACTGCTCCAACGAGAGGAACTGCATACCGGGTACCGCAAGCTCGGTACGCATCAACATCGCCATCGCGCCGCCGATCATGAAGAAGGCGAACGAGGTGACGAGATAGTAGATGCCGATCTGCTTGTGGTCGGTGGTACGCAACGACCTCAGCAGGAAGGAGCCCTTGGGCGCCTTGCGCGCCGGATACGGGCGTGTCGCAATCGGCTGGGGAGCGACGGCCGTCACGGTGCCTCCTGCACTGGCCTGGTAGACCTGTCTTCACCTGCGTCAGCGGACCGGACGGACCGCACACGCTCGTGTCGGATCGTAAACCGCCGCCTCACGGCGGGCGCACTCGGGCCGTAGCCGGCCTAGTCATCGTCGCCCGTTCCCGCCCGGATCACCCGTCGCGCCCCGCGTGCGCACGGCCGCCGCCCGGTGTCGATCGTGCAGGCCCCGACCCGTGCGACACGGCCTCGGCCGGCGGCGGCGCGTCCAACGAGCCGGGGCCTTCGCGCGGTGCGCGACGCCCGCGGGCGGCCGGCGCCGCGAGACTCGGCACCGGTCGAACGACCGACTCCGGCTCGGCGCGGCGGATGCGCCGCAGCCGGTCGACAGCGAGAACCGAGGACTCCGGGTACGCGTCGAACAGCGGCCGAATGCCGGCACAATACCGACGAACGGGTGATTCAGCCCCCATAGTGCGGACCCTCGACACGACGTTCACGATCGGTATGCTGATCAATCGCATTTCATCGAGAATCGGGGTGTTCGATGACTTCCTTACCTGCCGAGCTGTCGAAAGTCGTGGATGTGGAGAAGCCCAGCGCGGCCCGGGTCTATGACTACTACCTGGGCGGAAACTGCAATTTCGCGGCCGACCGCGAGCTGGCCAAGAAGGTCGCCGTCGCGCTGCCCGGCGTCAACGAGGTGGCCAGAATCAACCGGGCGTTCCTGGGCCGCGCCGTGCGGTACTGCGTCAAGGCGGGCATCCGCCAGTTCCTCGACATCGGCTCCGGGGTGCCGACGGTCGGCAACGTCCACGAGGTCGCACAGCAGCTGGAGCCGAGCAGCCGGGTCGTCTACGTCGACAACGAGCCGGTCGCGGTCGCCCACAGCGAGTTGATCCTGGAGGACAACGACCTCGCCGAGGTGGTGCACGCCGACCTCCGCGATCCGCGCAGCGTGCTGGAGTCACCGCACACGCGGGCGCTCATCGACTTCGATCAGCCGGTGGCGGTGCTGATGGTCGCGCTGCTGCACTTCATCCCCGACTCGGACCGGCCGCTGGACGTCATCGCGACGTATCGAGACCGGCTGGCCCCCGGCAGCATGCTCGCGATCTCGCATGTCACGGACGAGTCACTCACCGAGGGAATGCACCGCCTGGTCGAATACTATGCGAGCAGTGCGAATCCGGTCACGATGCGAAAGCGACCCGAGGTGGAATCGCTGTTCTCGGGCTTGGATCTCGTGGAGCCGGGCGTCGTCTGGGCTCCGGAGTGGCAGCCGGAAGCCCCTGAATCCGTCGGCCCCGCCCCGGAGAACTCCGGTATATACGCTGGTGTCGGATTGAAGTCCTGACGCACGGCGACGACAGCATCCCCTCGGTCGCCGACGAGTCGGCATCACACACGAGTTCACGGTGGAGAAGCAACCAGGTGGATTCCCCACAGGATCTTGACTTCGTGCAGCGGTGGGCGTCCGCCATGACGCGGACGACCTATGTCCCCTTGGAGCGCCCGGACATCGAGCACAGGCTGCACGAGTTCGTGCGGCGACTCGTCGCGGCGCTGGTCGAAGAGCCTGTCCGCCTGACCGTGGCGACCGAGGTGGGCCGCCTCCTGGTGGAGGGGCACTTCACCGGTCCGGACAGTCTCGGGAGCACCACCGCGTTGCTCGGGCCGCATCTGCTCGAACATCCGGAGGTCCGCGGGATCGACAGTCCCGCGCACAAGGTGGTGGCGGTGCTCGGCGAGCTCGCCGCCGGTTACTCCGTCGCCATGCGCGAGCAGGTGCTCGACCGGCAGGAGCAGCTCAACCGCGCACTGCTCAGCGCGAAGAACAAGGCCGAGCGTGATCTGCGGGCCAGCGAGGCACGGCTGCGCGAGATCTTCGCGGGCTCGGCCCTGGGGATCGTCATCACCGATGTGCGCAACGAGATCGAGGAGGTCAACGAGGCCTTCGCGACCATGCTCGGTGCTCCGCCCGAGGAGCTGACCGCACTGAACCTCCTCGACCTGGTCCATCCGGAGGAGACCGACACGCTCCGTGAGTGCTATGCGCGGCTGCTCGCGGGCGAGATTCCGCGAATCCAGGAGTACGCCCGGTTCGTCGACCTCACGGGCGAGCCGGTGTGGGGCCGTATCTCGGCGTCGCTCCTGGACCTCCAGGGCGGGCCGCGCAGCCTGGTGACGATGGTCGAGGACGTGACCGACCAGAACCTCCTCCAGGAGGAGTTCAGTCGTCAGACGCTGCATGATGTGCTGACCGCGCTGCCCAACCGTCAGTTCCTGATCAGCCACCTGGAACGGGTCCTGGCGCGGGCCGAGCCCGACGCGCTGATCACGTTGTGCCATGTCGGGCTGGACGGGCTCACGGTGATCAACCACGGCCTCGGGCACACGGCAGGCGACTTTCTGCTCCGGGAGGTCGGCAGGCGCCTGACGGCGGCGGTCGACGGCGAACGCGCGATGGTGGCCCGGCTGGGCGGGGACGAGTTCGCGATACTGATCGAGAACGGCGACGAGACGCCGGACCCGGGCGCGCTCAGCACGGCGATCTCCGCCGAACTGACCGAACCCGCCTACTACCGCGAGAACGGCCTGGCCGTGTCGGCGTGCATCGGCATCGTTCAGCGGATCGCCAGACACATCGTCGTCACGGAGCTGCTGCGGGACGCTGACATCACCCTGCACCGCACCAAGTCCACCGGCAACGGGCAGTGGAGTCTGTTCGACTCCCGACAGGACGAGGTGCATCGCGAGCACTACCGGCTCGCCGCGTCGATGCCGGGCGCGTTGGAGATGGGCGAGATCCGCGTCGAGTATCAGCCGATGGCGCGGGTCGCCGACGGCGAGGTGGTCGGCGTCGAGGCCCTGCTCACCTGGGAGCATCCCGAGGTGGGCGCGCTGGACCACGCCCAATGCCTGAGTCTGGCCAACGAGACGGGGTTGATCGGCCAGCTCGGCGGCTGGCTGCTCGACGAGGCCTGTCGCCAGGCGCTGCTCTGGCAGGAGGAGTTCGAGGACGCACCGCCGCTGGTGATCAACCTCACCACCGATCAGGCCTGCGATCCCGACCTGCCGCGTCGGGTTCGTCGGCTGCTCGACGAGACGCGGTACGACCCGAGGAAGCTCTGGATCGGCTTCCCGGCGGGCGCGCTCGTACGGAGCGACCGGGAGGGCGGCGAGAACGCCGCGCTGCTGCGCGAACTGGGCATCGTGATCCTGATCAGCGACTTCGGCGCGAGCTATCTCGACCTGCACTGTCTGAGACTGCTGCCCGACGCTCCGGTTCGGATCTCCAACCGGCTGCTCGCCGAGCTGACCGCCGTTCCGTGTGACGACACCGTGACCAGTGAGGCCGTCACCGGCGTGGTCAAGCTGGTGCATCGCGCAGGCCGCACGGCCATGGTCGGCGAGATCCGCACCGCGGAGCAGGCCGAGTGGATCGTCGAACTCAAGGCGGACGTCGTACAGGGCCCGTACCTGGTGCCCTGCACCGACGCCCAGGCGATCACGAAGGCCCTGCGCGACCAGCGACGCGGCCGAGCAGGCGAAAGCGACTGACGAGATCACCGGCCCCGTCCACCGCGGTCGCCGAGGTGCGCCGCCGATCCGGCGTCGCGGCCGCGTCCCGACGCGGGATCATGGTCGGGCCGCCATTCCGCGGGGTGGCCGACTCCCTTCGGAGCGACCCGCCATGCTCGAAGAGGTGACCTCCTTGTCCGAGGCGATCTGGCAGCGCTCCTACGCCGACACCGTCCGGCGTCTGGGCCGCGTGCTTCGGGCGCGGGGCAGGGCCCGGTGGTCGCCTACTCGGGGGATCCGGAGTGGGCGGCGGCGGTCGAGGCGGAGCGGCCTTCCTCGCCGCGACGACTCGTCGAGGACTGCCACGCTCCGCGCGAGCGGCTGCCCTTTCCGACCGGCCCCCGGCAGCGATTGGTCCTCGCCCTCGGCTGCACGCCGTGGAGACCCTCGCGCGATGCCTCGGCGGCGAACGGCTCGGCTTCTCCGACGTCGCCCGACACTGTCCGGGGGTCGGCGGCGCCCGCACCGAGGAAGCGTGGTTCGAGGCGGCGCACGCCGGCAGGACGACACGCTGCCCGGCAGCGGTGGACCCTCCGAGCGGTTGCACGCCTGGCAGACCGCCCACGCCCTGCCGGTCGGGCGGCTCGACAGACTGCCTGAGCCGGCGGCCCTGGCGCAGGCGGAGATCCGCGACCGGGTCCGGCCCGGGGTCCCGTTCCCGTCGAGGCGACGATCGACGTCGTGCTCGCGCCGGGATCGCATCGAGGCCACCATCACTCGGGGCCGACGGGAACCGTCTTCCTCGACGACACCATGCCGTCCACGCTCGCCGATCTCATCGACGTCGTCGCGCACGAGGCCGTTCGTCGATGCTCGAGGAGCGGCGTCTGGCGGCGGAACAGGGCATGGCACCGGGCACCGTGATGCCCGTCGTCGAACGGCCTCGGGGACCCGACACGTGCGACACCCGCGCCACCAGACGGCGGCACCGGTCCGGCCGTCGGCCCATACACGCAGACGACGCAGGCCCCCAGGAAGATCTCCTGAGGGCCTGCGTTCCGTGGTAGCGGGGACAGGATTCGAACCTGCGACCTCTGGGTTATGAGCCCAGCGAGCTACCGAGCTGCTCCACCCCGCGCCGTGTCGGCTCCGGTTTCGATTTCTCGACCCCGTCTTGCTGACAGGAGATAAGTTAGCACGCCGGGAGATCACCGAGATCAGGGGGTCCCCAATTCAATCCTCGCGACCACGATGATGTCCTGACCTGCGACGATCCCGTGTCAGCGCCGCAGACACCGGGTGCGCCGCCCGGCGGAGATCCGCGCCGAGGACGCAGGGCGGGGCGGCACGCGGCTGCGGTGATCGGCCTCCCTGCCGCCATCCTCCAGTCCGGCACGTCGTAGCGTGCGAGTGACCGAGTCCGCGGGAACGCGGATCAATCACGAGCCGGAGGCCACAGATGCCCGCATCCCACCTCGATCGACTGACGACCGGCGTCGGCGTGATCACGCTGGCACTCGGCACGGCGCTCACCGTCGCTCCGGAGCGGGCCGCCACCGCCCTGCGACTCGGCGGCGACCGCACGGCGGCACGCACCATCGGCGTAGCCGACCTGGTGATCGGGATCGGCCTGCTGCGTGGGAGGCGCACCGCGGCGTGGATGACGGCCCGGACCGCGCTCAACCTCGTGCTCGCGTCCCGTTACCGCGCCGAGGCGCGACGGCCGGACGGCCTCGCCGGGGCCCGGCTCGGCGCCGCGGCGATGATCGGGCTCACCGTGGTCGACGGCACGCTGGCCGCCCTGACGGCGGCACGACGGACGGCACCGGAGCGCGGGATGTCCGCCACGTCCTGAGCGGGTGGTCGGACGGACAGACCGGTCGGAGGAGCCGACGTTCGAGCCGCGGCAGGCGCCGGGTTTCGAGGAGCTCTCGTGGGCCGGAGCAGTCGGCGACGGCTCGGGCGCGGCGGCTCGGGCGCGGCGGTGCGGACGCCTGCGGGCGCGTGGGCCGTCGGGGCGCCGTGTGATCGTGCGGGCGGGCGCCGAAGCGGGCGGCCGGGTCCGCCTCACATCGGGGGCGGGCGCCGTCAGATTCGGCGCGCGGTGAAGTCGGAACCGCCGTTCGGCGACGGCGCAGGCCCATGCTGAGTCGCGGCCCGTCGAGCGAAGCGGGCGTGTCGGCCGGAGTCGACGTGGGACGCGGAGCGACATCGACCTGGACGGCGTCGACGGCGCCGAGCCGAGCGACTACCGGGTGGAGCGGTGACCGGGTGGAGCGGCGCCGGGGCGGCATCCAGCGAAGCGGCGCCGAGCGGACACACCGGATCCGACGAGATCGGGCAGGACGTGGCGGGAACAGGACGTCGGCGAGGCAGGACGACGCCCTGCGGGCGATCCGCCCAAGCCGGCATGCCACGCGACGGACGGCACGGTCGGCGACCGGCCGTCACCGGTGCCACGGGGCGACGACGGAGGTCCGCCGCCCCGTGGCACCGGAGCGATCACATGTTGATCATGTGTCCTGCCAGGCCGTGGACGGCCTCCTTGACCGCCTCGCCGAGCGTCGGGTGCGCGTGCACGTTCCGGGAGATCTCGTGCACGGTGAGGTCCCACTGCTGGGCCAGGGTCAGCTCCGGCAGCAGTTCGGTGGCCTCCGGGCCGATGATGTGCGCGCCCAGCAGCTCGCCGTGGGTCGCGTCGCTGAGGATCTTGACGAAGCCCGCTGTCTCACCGAGGCCGTGGGACTTGCCGTTGGCGGTGAAGGGGAACTTCGCCACCTGCACGTCGAAGCCCTTCTCCCGGGCCTGTGCCTCGGTCCAGCCGAAGCTGGCGATCTGCGGCTGGCAGTAGGTGGCCCTCGGAATCATGACGAAGTCGAGTTCCATCGTCTCGGCACCGCCGATGGTCTCCGCCGCGATGACGCCCATCGACTCGGCGGCGTGCGCCAGCATCAGCTTCGCGGTGACGTCGCCGATGGCGAAGATGTGCCCGACGTTGGTTCGGCCCCGGCCGTCGATGTCGATGGCACCGCGCTCCGTCAGCGCCACACCGGTGTTCTCCAGGCCGTAGCCGGTCACCCTCGGCTGGAACCCGATGGCCTGCATGACCTTGTCGGCCTCCAGGGTGCGCTGCTCCCCGTTGGTGGACACGACCACCTTGACCGAGTCGCCGGAGTCGTCGATCGACTCCACCCGCGTGGAGGTCAGCACCTCGATGCCGAGCCGCTTGTAGCGCTTGCCCAGCTCGGTGGAGACCTCGACGTCCTCCAGCGGGACCACTCGGTCGAGGAACTCGACGATCGTGACCTTGACGCCGTAGTTGTGCAGCACATACGCGAACTCGACGCCGATGGCGCCCGCGCCCGCGATGATGATGCTCTCCGGCAGCGTGTCGCTGAGGATCTGCTCCTCGTAGGTCACGACCCGCTCGCTCAGCGAGGTGCCGGGCAGCAGTCGGGTGGTGGCGCCCGCCGCGATGATGCAGTTGTCGAAGGTCACCGTCTCGGAGCCGCCGTCGGTCAGGGCGACCTCGATGGTGTTCGCGTCGGTGAAGCTTCCCCGCCCCTTGAACTGGGTGATCGAGTTCTTCTTCATCAGGAAGTGGACGCCCTTGACGCGGCCGTCCGCGACCTTGCGGCTGCGGGTGAAGGCGGCGCCGTAGTCGAAGTCGACCTCGCCGGTCGTGCTGATGCCGAAGGTCTTGGCCTCGTGCTTGAAGATGTGCGCGAGCTCCGCGTTGCGCAGCAGGGCCTTCGACGGGATGCAGCCGACGTTGAGGCAGACGCCGCCCCAGTAGCGCTCCTCGATGATCGCCGTCTTGAGTCCCAGCTGAGCGGCCCGGATCGCGGCGACGTAACCACCTGGCCCCGCGCCCAGGACCACAACGTCAAAGTGCGTGCTCATGCCTACGACCCTCTCCTGTTCACCGATTCGCCGGCTGCTCTGGCACCCTCGTCGACTCCTTCGACGCTCGGCTCAGCCGGAGACGACGGGTCACGACGGCCTCGGACTTCTCCTCGCACCCCGCGCCCTCTCGTCTTCTTATCCCTACCGCCGAGTCGGCCGAAGTGGAGTCCCCGGCCGTCCTTCCGGCTGAGTCCACCCTATGAAGCCGCCGTCGGGCACGCCGGGCCGGGTGGACTCACGATCGGCGGCCCGGCCGAACTCGCGGCCGCGCCTCGGTCCGTGCCGAGCCGTTGCCTGCTCAACGCACACGGGGCCCGCCGTCATCCCCGGCGACGCGGGCCGTCCCGGGATCTCGGCGACGTCGTGGGGCGCTCGACGCGGCCTGCCCGCACGCCGTTCGACGCCAGGGCCGGACGCGGGCGGGTGCGGCGGCCGGTCCGACGTGGGCGCACGCCGACTCCGCAGGCCCCTCATCAGGTGCGACGCGAATCGATCGACCGTCAGGCCACGATGCGCACGGCATCGATCGTCCACCCGAATGGACGTAGGAGCGCCCGGCGCCGCCGTCGATACTGACTCGATGAAGAGACCGAAGACACAATCCGGGCGCAGACTCCCGGCGGCGGTGCTCGCCGCGGCCATCGCGACCTCCGCCGCCCTGAGTTCGACCCTGTTCGGCCCCGAGGCGCTCGCCGCCGACTCGGCGGATCCGGTGCGGACGTCGGAGCCGTCCCACTCCCTCGGACTCGACGACGCGCCGACCCGCACGGCTGTCGCCGCCGACTCGGCGGGTCTGCCGGGAGCGGGACCGCATCTCGACCCCGTGCTGATCGACGGGGTCACGGCCCCGGTGTACTCCTACGCCGAGGCGATCCGCGAGACCGTCTGGGTGGACTTCGGGACGGACCTCGATCGCGACGGCGTGCGCGACCGGGTCGCCGCCGACGTCATCCGCCCCGCCGAGCCCGCCGCTCTCGGCGAGCAGATCCCGGCGATCGTCAACGTCAGCCCGTACTTCGCCTGTTGCGGCCGGGGCAACGAGGCACAGCTCAAGACCTACGACGCCGACGGCGTGCCCACCGGCTTCCCGCTCTACTACGACAACTACTTCGTGCCGCGCGGCTACGCCGTCGTGCTGGTCGACGACGTGGGCAGCAATCGCTCCACCGGCTGCCCGGACACCGGCGGGCCCGCCTCGATCTCGGCGGGCGCGTCCGTCGTCGACTGGTTGAACGGCCGGGCGGCGGGCTTCACGACGCCCTTCGGCGGCGCCGAGGTCGTCGCGGACTGGTCCGGCGGCGCGGTGGGGATGATCGGCAAGTCCGCCGACGGGGCGGCCGCCAACGGCGCGGCCACGACCGGAGTCGACGGACTGCGCACCGTCGTGCCGATCGGCGGGGTCAGCTCGTACTACCCGATCTGGAACTCCCACGGCATCTGGTCCGGCTATCCGCAGTCCAGCGGCCCGCCGGACCGGCTCAACGCTCGTGCCCAGGTGTTGTGCGCACCGCTGACCGAGCGGCTCGAGGAGCTCGGCGGCACCGACGGCGACTGGAACGACTTCTGGGCACAGCGTGACTACACGCTCGCCGCCGACCAGGTGCGGGCCAGCGTGTTCGCGGTGCACGGCTTCCACGACGTCAACGTGGCACCCAGCCAGTTCGGCCGCTGGTGGGACGCGCTCGCCGAGGCGGGCGTCGAGCGGAAGGCCTGGCTCAACCAGGCGGGGCACGTCGACGCGTTCGATCTGGATCGCGCCGAGTTCGTGGCGACCCTGCACCGCTGGTTCGACCACTACCTGTTCGACGTGGACAACGGCATCGACGCCGAGCCGAGGATCCGGATCGAGCACGCCCCCGACGAGTGGGTGGACGAGGCCGACTGGCCGCCCGCGAGCACGCGGCAGCACACGCTGTGGCCCGCGCCCGGCGACGGCGGCGGCGCCGACTCGCTGGTGTCCACCGGGCCGGCCGAGGCGACGCGGACCTTCGTCGACGACCCCGACCGCAGCAGGCACGATCGCGCGCTCGACCCCGAGGAGCCCGCGTCCGACCGGCTGGTGTTCCTCGGCGAGCCGCTGGACGAGGAGGTCCGGCTGTCCGGGCAGGCCTCGGTGACGGTCTCCGTGCGCTCGTCCACGCCGCTGGCCAGGGTGAGCGCCGCGCTGGTCGACTACGGACCCGCGACGATCCGGGATCACGCGGGCCCGGGCCAGGGCGTCCGCGATCTGGAGACCCGGTCGTGCTGGGGCGAGAGCACCGAGGCCGACAGCGCCTGCTACCTCGACACCGAGACCACGACGACGCAGGTCGATCATCAGATCATCGCGTCGGCCGCCGCCGACGTCGGCCGCTTCGCGAGCCCCCGCTACCGCGTGCCGCTGCGTCCGGATCGGTTCTACTCACGCACCGTCGAGCTGTCCACCACCGATCACGTGATTCCGGCGGGCCATCGCCTCGCGCTGATCATCGCGGGCACCGATGCCGCCGACACGATCCTGCCCGGCGAACGGCCGGAGACGACGCTGAAGCTGTCGGGCACGTCGGTGTCGATTCCCGTGGTCGAGGACTGGCGATCCGAGGAGGCCGACCCCGCGCGGTGACGGCCACGACGTCGAGCTCCGACGCACCGGAGGCGGCGTTCGCTCGCGGCGCTCCGCGACGGCGGCGCGCAACCGCCGCGCGCGACGCCCTGATGCGGCATGCCTGATGTGTCGGGCGTGACGTCGGCGCCCCGAATGCACCGACGTCACGCCCGACGTGCCGCCCGGGTTCGTCCGTCGAACCCGTTCGCAGGTGATCGACGATCAGCCGACCGCCAGGGCGGTGATACGGGTGGACTGTGCGGAGGAGAAGTCGTCGCCGCCTACCAGCAGCAGCGTCCGCTCCCCCGACGGCAGGGCAGGCCCCCAGGTGATCCCCTCGATGTCGTCGATCGTCGCTCCCGGTTCGCCGAGGTCGACCAGCGGACGTTTCGACACGGGTCGGAAGTCGCCGTCGGCGAGGGAGTGTCGATCCAGCACGTCGGCGGCCCGGGACGTGGAGACCTCGACGATGCGGATGCTGGTGCCCGCGTCGCCGACGTAGTCGCGCTCCAGCACCAGGAACGGGGTGGTGTCGGCGGTGGACGGCCGGATCGTCGGATCGAGCAGTACCGGCTCCGCATCGGCGGGCGAGCCGCCGGACAGCACGTTGCGCTGTCCCTCCGAGGTCCAGGCGAGGTCGCCGGTCAACGGGTCGATGCGCAGCTCCTCCGGGTCGACGGTGCCGAAGGCGTTGCGGACGCCCTCGGGGTACCCGTGCTGCTCGACGCGCCAGTCCTGGATCGTCGGGTAGGTCTGACCGTCGGGGCGGCGCAGCAGCGTGACGTCGGTCAGTGCGACGTCGTGCAGGCCGTCGGCGTCCAGCTCGATCGCGGCGGTGTAGTAGCGCGCCGGGCTGTAGTCCGACCAGTCGTCGCTGAGCAGGGCGTACCGCCCGGTCTCGGGATCATGGTCGATGGAGGAGAGCCCGCCGACGACGGTGTCCTGGAAGTTCGTTCGGTGGGGGATCGTCTGCTCACCGAGCAGCCGGACCGTCGGCACCTGGGCGACCGCGGCGGGCTGCGGAACGAGCATGCTCGCCGCGACGATCGCCGCGAGGATCGCGGCCGACACACGAGAGGACATGGCGAGCATAGGACTCGATCACCGTTGACCTCGTCCAGTCCCGCAGCCGATCTTGACCCGTTCGAGGGACGCCTATCGCCCGATCGATGCTATTCGGCGGGCGAGGCCCGGCGAGCCAGGAAGTCGCCGACGAGCCGGGTTCCCGGCCCGACGTGGGCACCGTCGCCGGGGAGCGGATCGACGTCCTCCGCCGTGATCGCCCCGTCGCACTCCGAGCACGAGACGGTGGGGACGAAGTCGTGGCCGCAGGTGCGGTGGCGGAAGGTGATCGGCGGGTCCGGCAGTCCCGCCCACCGATCGCCCCAGGCGGTCAGCGCCAGCAGGATCGGCACCAGGTCCCGGCCCGCCTCGGTGAGGCTGTAGCCGTGTCGCACCGGACGCTGCTGGTACGGCGTGCGCTCGACGACGCCCGCGGCCATGAGCGTGGCCAGCCGGGTGGTCAGCAGGTTGCGTGAGATCCCGAGATCCCGGACCAGCTCGTCGAAGCGACGGGCGCCCAGGTAGAGATCACGCAGGATCAGCGGCGACCACCAGTCGCCGACGAGATCCAGTGACCGGGCCAGTGAACAGTGCATCTCGGCGAAGCTCGTCTGCCGCATCCTCGACATCCTCGTGAGTCGTTCCATCGAACCTGCGTGTCTGCTGTGGACCCTCCGTGGAGGCAGGGCCGAGGGCGGCCTGCCGTGCCCAGGGCCTCGCCGCGCGTCGCGGACGCGACCTCCCGGCCCGCGGCGGCGTCGACCGACGGCGGACGACGTTCGCCGACGACGGTCCGCTTCATCCCGCCGCCACGGCGACCGCGCCGTCGGTGGGCGTCATCGACCCGCCCGCCGACGACGGTCGACCGGTTCGGGCGCCCCGAGCGGAGGAGGCCCCGGCCGGCCGCGCTCTCACCTCGGCCTCGCGTCCCTGCGGTGCCCGCCGTCCCGGCCGACGATCACGCGGTGGGAACCCCGTCGACTCGCCGGCCCCGGCGTCGGTACCGCCGCACCGAGGTCCCGGCCCGCGAAAGGGCGACTTCCCCTGAGCCCATGCCCGGCCGGCCGCCGACTGTCCCCGTCGAAGGACGCTCGACGCCGGCCGACCTTCGACCGCCGCGGGCCGTGCACCGGAGCGGTCGAGGGCCTCCGCACGAGCCCTCACCCGCCCGAGCCGCGCGGTGGGCGGGACGGATCGGAAGCCGCATGGCATCGACCGGCTACTCCCGCCGTCCATGACGGCGTCACGCCCGATCCCTGCCCCCGACTCGGCCTCCGATCCGTGTCTCCCCCCGTCCCCTCACCGCCGGACGGCGTGTCCGCCCGGTGTTCGTGCCCCCTGCTCGGTGCCGACCGTCCGCACCGACTCGTCGTCGGCCGCCTCCATCGCCAGCACGATGAGCACGGCGTCGAGGAGCACCACCACCTCGTCGCCGACCCGGCGGCCCCGTTCCTCCACCGCCAGGCCGATCAGCGCCAGCGTCCCCGCCCGATGGCGCTGCCGCCGCTGCTCACGGTCCTCGTCGCCCAGCGGACCCTCGTGCCGGTCGAGCGACCGCCAGGCCGCGACCGCCCGATCCGCCGAGTGACGCGGCAGTCGGACCTCGATTCTGGGCAGTGCGGTTCCGACCAGGCCCGCCCCGAGCTCGGCGAGAGCGAGCGACTCCCGGCGATACCGCCTACGACGTGGTGTGTCGTCCTCCACCGTCGTCTCCCTTCTCGTCCGCCGGGCCCGACGCGGGCCCGATCCGTCTCGGTCAGTCGTCGGCGAGGGCCTGCATGGGCGAGCTCTTCGCCGCCTTCGACGCCGGGATCAGTGCCGACAGCAGCGCCATCGCGAGCATGGCCACCAGCACGAGCCCGAGCTGGTCGAACGGGATGCTCGGCGTGGCACCGAGCTGCGGGTCGGAGAGCGTGATCAGCATCGCGTAGCCGGTGCCGAGCAGGATGCCCAGGACGGTGGCGTAGCCGCCGAGGATCGCGGCCTCCCAGCTGAGCATCGACCGCAGGCCGCCGCCTCGGAGGCCGAGCGCGCGAAGCAGTCCGTGCTCCTGGGTTCGTTCCACCACGGACAACGACAGCGTGGTGGCGACGCCGACCATCGCGACCAGGACCGTGATGCCCACCAGGCCCAGCGCGACCATCCGCAGCGTGTCGATCATCTCCTGGAACAACGCCCGCTCGTCGCCGGGGAAGGAGACGTCGATCAGCGGACTTATCGGGACCAGGGAGTCGACGGCGTCCCGGAAGGCGTCCTGATCGATCCCGGGCGCCGGGTTCGCCAACAGCATCTCCAGATGGGCGCCCTGATCGATCGCGGCGATGTCGTCGGGGTGCAGCACGGTGGTGCCCATGGTGCCCGTGTTCTCGTAGAGCGCGACCACCTCGACGGTGACCTCTCCGGAGCCGGCGGCGACGGTCATGCTGTCCCCGACGGCGAGCCCGAGATCCGCGGCCGTCTCCGTGTAGAGACCTGCCTGGCCGGGGCCCCAGCCGTCGAAGCCGCCCTCGGCGGGATCACGGGTCACGTCGTGCAGGCCCGACAGGTCCACGCCGCGAATCCACAGGTCCGGCGTCGTCGTGCCCCCGACCGTGACGTCGCCTTCCGTGTGGGTGACCTCGGCGAGGTCGCCGACCGCCGGATCGGCGCGCAAGGACTCGACCACCTCGGGTGTCAGGGCGGACGGCTCCTCGTAGGAGGTGTAGCTGGAGATGGTCACGTCGGCCGGGCGTGCCGCCGCCAGGCTGTCCTCCGCGCCCGTCTGCAGGTTCGACAGCGAGACGAGGACCGCGGTGACGAGCGTGACGCCCAGGGCGAACACCGCCGCCGTGGTCGCCGAGCGGCGCGGGGCCCGCAGCGTGTTGCGCACCGCCAGCCGACCCGAGATGCCGCCGATCCTGGTCAGCGGCTTCTCCAGCAGGCCGACCACACCGCGCAGCACCACCGGACCGCAGGCGAGGAAGCCCACGAACAGGATGCAGCCGGACCCGGCCGCCGCGAGGATGCCCACCTGCCCGGAGTCGGGCATCACGATGGGCACGGCCGCCAGCACGGCGGCACCGAGGACGGCCAGGACGGCGAAGACCGCGCGAAGCCTGCCGATGCCGCTGCCGCTGTCACTGAGCGCGGCCACGTTCATCGCCGCGACCGGCGAGATGCGGGAACCGCGCACCGCGGGCACCGCGGCGGCCACGACCGCGACCGCGACGGCCAGCACCACGCACCACACCAGGCCGACCGGCGAGACCGCCAGCGAGATGTCGCTGTCGGTGAGCGCACCCGCGACGGCCAGGCCGCCGTATCCGAGTCCGACCGCGGCCAGGACGCCGAGGACCCCCGCCAGCAGGCCGGACAGCGCGGCCTCCACCAACAGGGCCCGCAGGATGTGACCGGGCTGCGCGCCGACGCAGCGCAACAACGCGGTGCGGCGTCTGTTGCGGACCAGCAGGATGCGGAACGTCGACGCGACGATGATCGCCGCGGCGAACAAGGCGATGAACAGGAACACCGACAGCAGCAGGAACACCTGGTCGGCACCCGCGTCGGCCGCCGCCAGGTCGTTCGCGCGACGCTCCTCACCGGTCTCGACGATGGCGTCCGTTCCGAGCACCTCGCTCATCGCCGCCGCGGTGGTCTCCGGATCCACGCCGACGACGCGGATCCCGTTCCAGTACTCCGACCAGAGCCATTCGCGCACCGACTCCGGCTCGCCGACCACGACGGAGGTGACCGAGTTGGCGTGTTCGGTGATGCCGCTGACACGCAGGGTCCGCTCTTCGACGGACTCGTTGCCGTCGAGGGTCTGCAGGCTGAAGGTCAGCGTGACCTCGTCGCCGACCCCGGCCGCCATCGACTCCGCGCCCGTCGACGACAGGACGACCTCGCCGGGCCCCTCGGGAGCCGCTCCCTCCAGCAGCTCGGTGTCGGCGAGCGGACCGTCGAACGTGCCGCCGGTCACGATGACCATCTCGCGGTTCGCGTCTATGGCGATCCCGGAGATCTCCGGTACGGCCTCGGTGACCTCGGACAGGGCTTGGACCTGCTGAAGATGGTCGTTCGTCAGTCCGTCCACGTACTGGAAGTCGGGTTCGGCGATCGCGTCGACGTCCTCGGACACCGAGGTGAATCCCGCGGTGAACTCGGTGCGCAGCGTGTCGGTGAACAACACGGTCCCGGCGGTGAACAGCGTCGCCACGCCGATCGCGACCCCGGTGAGCAGGATGCGCGAGGGCCGATGGCGGATCTGGGCGACGGAGGCCTTGATCAGTCCCATCCCCCTCACCTGCTCACGTCGTCGAGAGCGGCGAGGACCTGCTGGCGGTTGGGCTCACGCAGCTCGCCCGCGATCCGGCCGTCGGCGAGCAGCACGACGCGATCGGCCTCGGCGGCGGCGGCCGGGTCGTGTGTGACCATCACCACGGTCTGACCGAAGTCCCTGGTGGAGCGGCGCAGGAAGGCCAGCACCTCGCGCCCGGTGGAGGTGTCCAGGTTGCCCGTCGGCTCGTCGGCGAAGACGACGTCGGGGCGGTTGGCCAGCGCGCGGGCGATCGCCACGCGCTGCTGCTGGCCGCCGGACAGCTCGGAGGGATGGTGGCGCAGCCGGTCCTGGATGCCCAGGACCTCGATCACCGTGTTGACCCAGTCCCGGTCGGGTCTGCGACCGGCGATGCTCAGGGGCAGCAGGATGTTGTCGTGCGCCGACAGCTCGCTGAGCAGGTTGAACTTCTGGAACACGAATCCGATGCGATCGCGGCGAAGGTCGGTGAGCTGACGCTCGGACAGGGCGGTGATGTCGGTGCCGCCGAGGACGATCGTGCCCGAGGTGGGCCGGTCGAGACCCGCCATGCAGTGCATGAGGGTCGACTTGCCCGAACCGGACGGCCCCATCACAGCGGTGAACTCGCCCTGGTTGATGCCGGTGTTGACCGCGCGCAGCGCATGCACCTGGTTGTCCTGGGTGCCGTAGACCTTGCTGACGGCATGGGTCGTCACGATGGTCGATGTCGCGGTCGTCGTGGTCGACATGTCGGTGTGCCTGTGTCCTCTCTCGTTCCGGGTGCGGATCACGTGGTGGTCCATGGCGTCAGTCGCCCTGGTCGTCCGCGAGGCGTCGACGCTGCCGTCGTCGCCCGCGGTCTGCTGATCGATCAGCTCGTCGCCGACGAGGATCCGGCAGCCGACGGACTCCGTCGCGGACCAGAGAGGTCCTCCGTCCGAGGGCTGCGAGATCGTCGCCGCCCGCGAAGCCATGGCTGATCAGCGCCGTGCCGGAGCCGTCGACCTCCATTCGGACGTCGTAGGTCTCGCCGAACAGCCCGCGGCTCGCGGGCAGCAGCCCGGTCGAGGCGAGCGCGGCGCCCGACGCGTCCGTGGTGAGGCGACTCCGCACGTGTGCTCCTTGCTCAGACGTGATCCGGCTGTGAAAGAGCATGCGGTGCGGGCCCCGGTACGGTGATCGGCCGAACGGCCGGGATACGGCCCTCGACTCAGCCGAAAGTCCTAGCCGATCGGCCGGACGGGTGCCCGACGACGGCCGGTGGAGGGACGGCGACAACGACGATGCGGCCTGGCGTGGCGATGAAGTCGCAGGTCGTCACGAATACCGCCGGGGCGGGGCCGTCGGGCCGACGGCGGTGATCCGGCCGACGGCGGCCGCGGTCGCTCGGTCGCGAGGTTCGGACGACATCCGTCCGCCTGGGCTCACCGCGGCCGCGTGGGCCGGGCGTCCCGGTCCGCCTGCCCGTCGAGGCCGAGCCGGGTTCAACGGTCAGTCCCGGCTCTGGGCGTTGGCCGAGCACCAGAGCTCCTCGTCCCCGCCGGCGGCCACGATCCTCTCGTACTCGACGCCGTCCACCGAGATCGTGCACGTCGTGCCCTCGGCGGGCTCGACCACCCGTACGTCGCTCTGACCGAAGCCGACGTTGCCCGCCTTCCGCCACGGAAGGGCCGGACGGTAGTCGTAGGCCGTCTCGGTGCCCGCGAAGTGGTAGGAGATCGACTTCGGGCCGGCGGGTCCGTCCACGCGCATCTCGATGGTGAAGACCGGTCCGGAGAGTCCGCAGCCGCTCGACAACCCGAGAGCGATCGCCGCTACTCCCAGCGCGACGCGCGCCGACGGCGTCGACGCGGACCGCGGACCGTCGCGGCGGTCGACGCGCGGGGAGGGTGCGGGCATGGCGCTCCAGGGTTCGATCGCGGACGACGGACGGTCACGATGCCGGCAGCCCGCGGGCCCGGACAAGCCCGGTGCCTCGGCGGCACACAGGCACACAGGCACACAGGCACACAGGCACACAGGCACACAGGCACACAGGCACACAGGCACACAGGCACACAGGCACACAGGCACACAGGCACACAGGCACACACCGATCAGGGTCGACGTCCTTCGCTCGCCGCCGCCCCGGCCCCGCCACCACGCCGAACCCACGGCCGCACCACGTCTCCCGAGCCGCCGTCGGCCCGGAGAGACGAGGCGCGTCGCCTCGGCCGAAGGTCTGATCCCGCGGAGCCGATCCGGCGTTAGGGTCGGCGCCCATGAGGCTCCCACGCCCACAGGGCAGGTGGTGGCGCCGCCGCACGATCGCGGTGTCAGTGTTCGCCGCCGCGGCTTACGCGATCGAGATCTCCCTGCTGGCCCCGGATCTGTCCAGCGTGGTGCTGGCCGGGATGCCGGTGGCGCTGCTCGGCCTGATCGTCGTCGCGGTGCGCACCGGACGGCACCCGCAGGCGGCCCTCGTCGGCACGGCCCTGTCGCTGGCGGCCACCGCGTTGATCCACTCAACGATCCTGCAACGCACCTTCGGAGCCGTGGAGCTGCTCCTGCTGCTCGTCCTCGTCGTCGGCGCGGCCCGCCACGGTCCGCGGCGCTGGGCGACCGCGGTGACGTTCGCGGCCGCCGTCGCCGCCGCCGTACTGCTGCTCAGATCGGTGGCGATGTGGTGGAACACCCCCGAACTCGGCCTGCTGCTCATCCTGACGACGGTGGCCGCGTTGTTCCTCGGCCTGCATCTGCGGGAGGAGGACCTGCGACGAGCGGCCGCCGCCGAGCAGGTCCGCCGCGCGGAACGACTCGACCTCGCCGGTGACCTGCACGATCACGTCGCGCACTACGTGACCGCGATGGTGGTGCAGGCGCAGGCGGGTCACGAGATCGTGACAGGCGACCCGGCGACCGGCAGACGACTCTTCGCCAACATCGAGTCCATCGGGCAGGAGGGGCTGGCCGCGATGAGCCGGATGGTGGGCCTGCTACGCGAGGGCACGGCGGCCGGCGAGGCCCGCACGGTGCCGCGCGGCCTGACCGCGGTGCAGGAACTCGCCGCCCGGAACTCGGCCACCGGTCCGCGGACGAGCGTGGACGTCCGCCCCGGCGTCGACCCGGAGAACTGGTCCACGGAGCTGAGCCGCTCGGTGCACCGGCTGGTCCAGGAGGGCCTGACCAACGTCCGCAAGCACGCGCAGCAGGCCACCTCCGTCCGGGTGGTCATCGACGCGGAGGGAGACCACGTCGTCGTCCGCGTACGCGACGACGGGACGAAGTCCGGCCGCGCGCGATTTCGACCGAGCGGCTTCGGGCTGATCGGACTCGAGGAACGGGTCTCGATGCTCGGCGGGACGCTGTCCAGCGCGGCCCGACCAGAAGGCGGCTGGGAACTGCGAGCGACCCTGCCCCTGACATCCGAGGCGGTCCGATGAGCATCCGGGTGGTGATCGCCGACGACCAGGCCATGATCCGCACCGGCTTCCGGCTCATCATGGAGGCGCAGCCGGACATCACGGTGGTCGGGGAGGCCGCCGACGGGGTGGCGGCGCTGAATCTGGTCGGCGAGCTGCGGCCCGACGTGTGTCTGATGGACGTGCGCATGCCCGGCGTCGACGGCATCGAGGCGACTCGGCGCATCGCCGCCCGAGCGGACACGTCGGACACGAAGGTCGTCGTGGTGACGACCTTCGACCTGGACGAATACGTGTACGGGGCGCTGCGGGCGGGCGCCGTGGGATTCGTGCTGAAGAAGTCCGGGCCTCGGGTCCTGGTGGACGCGGTGCGCGCGGCGGTGGACGGCGGGGCGCTGCTCTCCCCCGCGGTGACGGTGCGACTGCTGGACGCCTTCGCGCGGACGGTGCCCGCGCGGCCGCCGGAGCTGGTCGAGCCGCTGACGCCTCGGGAGCGGGAAGTGGTGCTGCTGGTGGCGCGCGGCGCGACCAACACCGAGATCGCCGAGGGACTGTACGTCTCGATGGGGACGGTGAAGAGCCACCTGACGCGCATTCAGCAGAAGCTGCCCGCCCGGAATCGGGTGGAGGTCGCGGCGTGGGCCTGGGAGCACGGTCTGGTGTCGTGAGGTGGCGGCAGCCGCCGGATCAACGTCGCAGTGGTGGTGGCAGCCGCCGGGCCAGGGTCGCAGCGGCAGCCGCGGCTCCCCGGCCCGGACCACAACGACGGCAGCACCCGGACCGAGGCCACAGCCGCGGCGGCCCGAACCGAGGAAGAGACAGCGGCGGCGGCCCGCAGCGGAACCGCGGAGGCGGTGCACCCGAACCAAGGCCACCGCGTCGGCGGGCGACGACGAGCCGGGCGCGACGACGACTGCCCTGGGGCGCCCAGGACAGCAGCCGAGCCATCCGGGCACCGGGACACCGGGACGAGGTCGGCCGCCCATCGGACGTCGACGCCACCGATCATGAGGGACCACACCGGATCGGCGCGGCGGCGCGGGCGCGGCCGTCTACGGGCAGCCGCGGCGGCGCGGGCGGCGATCCGCTCGCCGTGGACGGCGCCGTTGCCGCCGCGGCCGGGGATGTTCACCGGGCGGCAGCGCTCACCGGGCACGCCCCGATCAACCCGGAAGGGGCGCCCCGACCATCCCCCGTCGCGGTCGCGCGGGCGGGCGTCTCAGGCCGCGCCGGACGCGCCGCCCGCGCCGACGACCTGAGCCAGGATGGTGCGGAACAGCTCGCGGTCCACCGTCGCGCCGTCCTCGGCGAGCCAGCCGCCGATCTCTTCCAGGAACCACTCGGGATTCATCGGCGCGGCGGTGTCGTCCAGCGGCTCGTCGGTGGTGATGCGGCCGGACCGGCTGGGGTACAGCAGCAGCGCCCCGCGCACCTCGACGTCGGAGAGCATCGTGCGGTACGCCGCCACCGCATCGGGTAACCGGATCGAGCCGCCCCGGAAGACGTGGCCGTTGCGCCACAACGTGCCGTCCTCATCCGCCTCGTAGTGGCCGGGCAGCCACTTCTTCGACTCGATGAGCACCAGCCTGCGTCCGCAGAGGACGGCGTGGTCGACGTCGGCGAACACCGAGCCCGGCCAGGCGAGGCCGTGGAAGATCCGGACGCCGGGCAGGCGGGTCAGGTAGCGGTCGAGCAGGTCCGCGGTGAGCTGCCTGGCGATGTCGTCGCGGTCGTCGCCCGTCGTGCCGAACACGCGCTCGGCCCCGAACTCCGCCACGAAGTCCTCGTCGACGCGGCCCGCGGCGACCTGCCTGCGCACCGCGCGGATCGTCATGGTCACCGCTCCCGACACCAGCAGCAGCCACGCCACCAGCGTCACCGGGGCGCCGAGCAGCAGCGGGGCCACCGCCACCAGGGCCAGCACGCAGGAGAGCGGCAGCAGCAGCGGCGCGTGGCCGAGCCCGGTGGACGGCAGGTACCGCACGGCTCGGCGGACGTCGAGCGTGTCCCACCAGGGGATGCCGCGCGGGTCGATCCTCGGCGACGGCGGCACGTAGTCGGGGTCCTCGCCCAGATCCCATCGCCGGGTGCTGCGATTGCGGCCCAGCCACGGGGTCCGCCGCAGCGGTGCGGCCTGTTCCATGGTCCTGTCGACGGCGGGCGACCGACGCAGCGTGAAGGTCCGGTCGTACTCGGCGCGCAGCACGGGATCGTGCAGGGTCTCGTAGGCCTCGGTCAGCAGCCGAAAGGCCCCGGAGGTGCCGCCCGCGTCGGGATGCATGGTCTTGGCCAGCTGCCGATACGCCGCCTTGATGTCCGCAGTCGACGCGCTGCGGCGCACGCCGAGCAGCTCGTAGTGGTCGACCATGTACCCGACTCCGATCGCCGTCGATACCCGCACGAACGCACCCCGCGCCGCGGACCCCCGCCGAGGATGCCGCCGACGAGACGCCGAGGGCCGTCCGTGCCCCGATGATGATCACATCATCGCCGCCGGGACGACGAGCGCGGTGCGCGCGGTTCGGCGCGGATCCGCCGTCGGCAAGGCCGCGTCGGGCCGCCCGGCCCGACCGCAGTCAAGCGAACGCTGCGTGACGATCCAGGTACCGATTCTCCCGTACCGGGGAGGAATTCTGTCACTTTCGCGACTGCCCCGACTACGGTAGGCGCATGAGTCAGCGGATCGGTTCGCGCGAGCTGCGCCGAGACGAGGCCGAGGTCGTCCGTCGCGTCGAAGCGGGCGAGCGCTTCACCGTCACCCGGGCGGGCAGGCCGGTGGCCGATCTCGTCCCGCATCGTCCCGGCGACCCGCCCTCGGCAGCCGACCGGACGCTGGGCGCGGTGCAGGCCGAGTTCCGCGGTCTGCCCTCGGTGGACGCGGCCCGCTGGGAACGGGATCGACGCCGCGCCGACTCCCGATTCGGGCCGGACGATCCGTCGGAGAACCCCTGGAACCGGGGGACACGACACGGGTCCGCCGTCGCGGGCCACCCCGACTCGGGCCCCGTCGCCTCGAACCCCCTCAGCTCGCGCTTCATCGCCTCCGAGGACGAGCCGACCGACCCGCGCCCGGCGGCACGAGCCGATGCCGCACCGCCCGCCGCCGTCATGGCCGAGCAGGCACCGCCGTATCCGCCGACGAGCCGGGGCGGCCGACCCGATCGACCGGGCGGCCCGCCGACCCGATGACGACGCCCACACGAGTGCTGCTCGACACCTCGGTGATCATCGAGCTGGACCGGCTCGACCTCGGCGAGCTGGCCTCGGCACGCCCGCTGGTCAGTTCGGTCAGCGTCGCGGAGCTGGCCTACGCGCTGGGGACCACCGACTTGGTGGAACGGCACGCCCGGATGGAGCGCTATCACGCCGCGCTGCGACGGATCGACGTCCTGCCCTTCGACACCGCCGCCGCGAAGCTGTACGGGGTGCTGGCCGCGCTGGTGCGGGAGACCGGCCGCCGATCCGTCCCCCGTCGGGTCGACCTCCAGATCGCGGCGACCGCGGCGGCCCGGTCGCTGCCGCTGCTCACCCGCAATCCGAAGGACCTCGCGGCGGTGCAGCGACTGGTCCAGGTCATCCCGATCTGACCGACCCGGTTCGTCGCGCCCTCCGGAGCGGGCCGCAGTCGTGCGAGCGTGCGGCCCTGGGCGAGACGCCGTTGGGCGGCGGGGCCGGACAGACGGTCGCCCGGTGGGAACCTCAGCCCCGCACACGTCGGCCCCGCACCCGCCACACCGGCCCACGCCGCCGGAGGCGGCCCGCGCTCAGCTCGCCGGAACGGCCTGCCACGCGTCGATCTCCCGATGCAGGCGGGCTTTCGTCGCCGCCGGCGCGAAGGAGGCGTCCACCCCCGCCCGCGCGAACTCGGCCATCGTCGCGTCGTCGTAGTCGAACGTGTCCCGCACCCGGCGGTACTCCCCGGCCAGGTCCGCCCCGGTGACGTCGGGGATGTCGGTGTTCAGGGTGACGACCAGGCCCGCGTCCCGCAGCAGCGGCAGCGGATGCGCGGCGAGGGAGTCGACGAGGCCGAGCGTCACGTTCGACGAGGGACACACCTCCAACGGCAGGCCGCGATCGCGAACCTCGGCGAGGAGGTCGGCGTCCTCCGCCACCCGGAAGCCGTGGCCGAGGCGTTCCGTGCGGCCGGGGTCGATCGCCTCGCGGATGCTCGCCGCGCCGCAGCACTCCCCGGCGTGGTGCACCACGTGCAGGCCTGCCTCGACCGCCGCGTCGACGATCGACACGAAAGGCGTCAACGAATACGTCTCGTCCCCCGCCATGCCGATGCCGATCACACCGGCCGAGGCGTGTCGCACCGCCAGCTCCAGGGTGTGCCGCGCCCGCTCGACGGATCGGCGGCGGGAGTGGTCGAGGAGCACCCGACACTCGACGCCGTAGCTCTGCCGTCCCTCCGCCAGTCCGTCCAGCACCGCGGCCAGCGGCATCCCCAGGTCGCCGAGTCGCTCGCCGTGCGAGGCGGCCGTGAAGGTCACCTCGACGTAGCGGGTGCCCGCGGCGGCCTCGTCGGCGCAGAACTCGACGGCGATGCGGCGGAAGTCCGCCGGGCGGCGCAGGCAGTCCCGCACCAGCGCGTTCCGATCGGCGAACTCGCGGAATCCCGCGAACGCGGCGCCGCAGGACCGCACCGCCGCGGCAGGCACGGCGACGCCGTCGGCCGCGCCGAACTCCCGCAACGTGTCGGGCCGGACCGTGCTCTCCAGATGGACGTGCAGGTGGGCCTTGGGCAACGCGGTCAGCCTGTCGGCGGCACCGGAGCCCGGCTTGTCGTGGGGGTCGCGCACCGCGTCGAGGCTAGGTCGCCCTCGGCCCGCCCGGCAACGGATTTCCCCGGCGCCGACGACCCGCGGCGACCCGGCCCGCCCCGACGTTTCCGGCGGGCGCACAGCGGCCGCCGCCGTGAGCCCGTCGGGATGGCACACAGCAGGTACGGGGCCCGCGCCGCCGCACGACCACGGAGATCGGGCGGCACACGGCGAGGCGCGTGGACCTCGTCCCGATCCTCCGGCGGCCCGGTACGCACGGCCCCGCCCGAGCACCGCGATCCCCCGCGCGGCGCGACGACCGACCGTGTGTCCCGCCGCGGGCCGACCACGACGCCGCACCGATCGCCTGTGGCCCGACGTCGAGATCAGCCCTGCTCCCCCGGCTGCCGGACGCGCGACGGACCGGCGAAGCGACCGATTCGTCGTTCCTACACTGGGCCGATGACGGCGTGGGAGACGACAAGGGCGGTGCGGCGGGCCAAGGACGTCATCGACCGGGACTTCGCCGCGCCGCTGGACCTGAATCGGCTCGCGGCGGTGGCAGGCTACTCCCGACACCACCTCTCCCGTCGGTTCCGGGCGATCTTCGGGGAGACGCCGATCGCCTATCTGACACGCAGGCGCATCGAGCGCGCCGCGTACCTGCTGCGGGCGGCGAACCTGACCGTCACCGAGGTGTGCTTCCACGTCGGATTCGCGAGCCTCGGCTCGTTCAGCACCCGCTTCCACCAGCTCATGGGCCGATCGCCGAGCGAGTACCAGCGGCATCACCGGGCTCGATCGACGGACGTGATCATCCCCGGCTGTTTCGTCCTGGCCTGGTCGCGCCCCGGCCCGACGGGCTGATCACTCTGGGAGAAGCACGCCGAAGCCGTGCCCTCCTACGGTGAGGCGACATCGACCGACCCAAGGAGCGACCATGCCGCGACGTCTCACCCACACCTGTGTCTACGTGCTCGATCAGGAGTCCGCGAAGGACTTCTACACCCGGCGGCTCGGCTTCGAGGTGCGTTCTGACGTCATGATGGGAGGCGAGTTCGAGGGCGCGGGGCGGGGCTTCCGGTGGCTGACCGTCGGACCGGCCGACCAGCCCGACGTCGAACTCATCCTGGCCGACGTCGCCATGGGCCACGACGCGCGGACCAGCGATCAGCTGCGCGACCTCATCGCCAAGGGCACGTTCTCGGCGGGCTCGCTGGCGACCGACGACTGCCGAGGTGACTTCGAGCGGCTCCGTGCCGACGGCGTCGAGTTCCTCCAGGAGCCGATGGAACGCCCCTACGGCATCGAGGCGGTGTTCCGCGACGACTCCGGAAACTGGTTCAGCCTCAACCAGATGTACGGCTGAGTCCACCCCCCGGCATTCACCCAGTGTTCACCGGATCACACCCGTGCCGCGAGTAAGCCGAGTCCGCGGCGGTCGAGGATCGTCCTCAGGCGACACGTGGACATCTGGGGGGCGACGGGGTGAAGCGGAGCCTGTCCATCGCGCTGGCGGTGGTCCTGCTCGTGGCGGTGGGCGTGGCGATCGTGCTGGGCCGGAGCGATGACGAAGCGGATCGTGAGCTGACCACGGTTCGCGGCGTCATCGGCTCCGAGAAGCTCGCCTTCTTCCACGATTCTCGCGTTCAGGAGGCCTTCGCCCGGCATGGCCTGGCCGTGGAGGTCGACGCGGCGGGCTCCCGACAGATCGCCACCACCGTCGCACTGGACGACTACGGGTTCGCCTTCCCGTCCAGCACGCCCGCCGCCGAGCGCATCCAGCGGGACCGGCAGGTCGACAGGGTGTACGAGCCGTTCGAGTCCCCGATGGCCGTGGCGACGTTCACGCCGATCGTCGACCTGCTCGCCGCCGAGGGCGTCATCCGCTCCGAAGGCGACGACGGACACCAGGTGCTCGACATCGCCGCGTACCTGGAACTCACCCGCCACGACGTCCGCTGGGACGAGCTGCCCGACAACACGACCTTCCCGGCTCGCAAGAACGTGCTGATCACCACGACGGATCCGCGCGAGTCGAACTCGGCGGCGATGTATCTGTCCATCGTGTCCTTCGTGGCCAACGACGACGCCGTGGTGTCCTCGACCGAGGACGAGGCGGAGGTGGTCGCCGAGGTCGGCGAGCTGTTCCTCGATCAGGGCTACACCCAGAACACCACCGAGGGGCCGTTCGAGGACTATCTGGGCTCGGGCGGCATGGGGCGCACGCCGTTGACGCTGATCTACGAGTCGCAGTTCCTCGACCGACAGATCCGCGACGACGGGTCGATCACCGACGACATGCGGCTGGTCTACACCGCGCCCACGGTGTTCTCCACCCACACCCTGGTCCCGTTGACCCCCGACGGCGATCGCGTCGGCGAGCTGCTCGGCAGCGACGCGGAACTGACCAGGCTCGCGGCGACCTTCGGCTTCCGCACCGGCAGCCCGGCTCAGCTCGCCGAGGTCGTCGCCGAGCACGACGTCCCGGAGCCGCCCGCGTTGATCGACGTCGTCGAGCCGCCGTCCTTCGAGACGCTGGAGCGGCTGCTCGACGAGATCGCCGAGCAGTACTGACATGGCGGCGGAGCACGATCACGTCCTGAGCCCGCCCGACGCGGTCGGGGCGGTTCCACCGGAACGGGTCGCGGGCCTGATCCCCGTCGACGAGGAGGCTCGCGGCGACGCGGCCCGCCGCGCCGAGGAGCTGGCCGAGCGGCTGACCGGGCTCGACGTGCACTCCCCCGACTTCGCCGCCGAGCTGGAGTCGCTGCTGACGGTCGGGGAGGCGGACATGCGGGTCGCCGCCGCCGTGGCCGGGGCGCTGCTGGACCGCACGACGCGGGCGGCGTCCTCGGGCGCCGAGTCCACCACCTCGGCCCTGCTCACCGCCGACCTGGCGACGCTCCGACGCACCGTCGGCGAGTTGACGCCGACCGAGTCGGTGCGGCCTCGACGCGGACTGTTCGGGCTGTTCGCCGCAGGCCGGGGCGCCCGCGACCTGCTGGAGCGTTATCGCGCGGCGAACGAGCCGGTGAACGCGCTCGTCCTCGCCTTACGTGAGCGGCAGGACGTCCTGCGGCGGGACACGGCGTCGATCCAGGGCGAGCGACTGCGGCTGTGGGCGGCCATGGAGCGGCTGTCGGCGTCCGCCGTGTTCGCCGAGGCGGTGGACGAGGCGGTCGCCCGGCAGGCCTCGATCCTCGACCTGGTCGACCCGGAACGGGCCACCGCGCTGCGCTCCGACGTGCTGCATCCCATCCGCCAGCGGCGCCAGGACATCCTCACCCAGTTGGCCGTGTTCGCCCAGGGCTACCTCGCGTTGGACCTCCTTCGCCGCACCAACGACGAGCTGATCCGCGGCGTGGATCGCGCGGTCACCACGACCGTCGCCGCGCTGCGCATCGCGCTGGTGGTCAGCGCGGCGTTGGCGAATCAGCGCGAAGTGCTCGACGAGGTCGCCTCGCTGACCTCGGTCACCGACGACCTGGTCCGTGCCAACGGCGAACTGCTGGCCCGGCACGCGGGCGAGGTCCGACGGGCGAGCGACGATCCGGCGGTCGGCGTGGCGGCGATCCGCGAGTCCTTCGACCGGATTCACGCGGCCATCGACGCCGTGGACGGCTTCCGCGCCGCCGCGGTGGACGCCATGGCGAGCACCGCGGAATCGCTGTCGACGGAGATCCGGCGGTCCGAGCGGTATCTGCGCCGTGCCCGCGACACCGAGAGAGCGGACGAGGAGAGCCGATGAGGACGTCGAGAGCCGTCGCCGTCGCACTGGTGGCGGCCACCGCCCTGACCGGCTGTGTCGGGACGCCCGGCGGCACCGCGCCCGACGGCACCACGCTTCGGGTGCTCGCGGGCAGCGAGCTGGGCGACATGCGACCGATCCTCGACGCGGCGGCGGACGCCACCGGGGTCACGGTGGAGTTCGACTTCACCGGCACCCTGGAGGGCGCGCAGGCCTTGGCCGACGGGGAGATCGACGGCCGCTACGACGCGATCTGGTTCTCCTCGAACCGGTATCTCCGGGCCATGCCGGACGCCGCGAGCAGACTCGGCGAATCCGTGCGGATCATGAGCTCCCCGGTGCTGCTGGGGCTGTCCACCCCGGTGGCCGAGCGGCTGGGCTGGACGACCGATCCGGTCGGCTGGCGGGAGATCGGCGAGGCCGCGAGCCGGGACGAGTTCACCTACGGGATGACCGATCCCTCCGCGTCGAACTCGGGCTTCTCGGCGCTGGTCGGCGTGTCCTCGGCGCTGGCCGACACCGGCAGCGCGGTCGACGCCGCGCGGATCGAGTCGATCACGCCGGAGTTGATCGAGTTCTTCAGCGGCCAGACGCTGTCGGCGGGCTCGTCGCGCTGGCTGTCCGGGGCCTTCGTCGCCCGTGCCACCGGCGACGACCCCGGCGACCCGGTCGACGGGCTGATCAACTACGAGTCGGAGCTGTTGTCGCTCGGCGCGGACGGCACGCTGCCGGAGCCGATGACCGTGATCTACCCGGTCGACGGGGTCGTCACCGCCGACTATCCGCTGACGTTGCTGGCCGACGCCGACGACGAGGCCCGGACGGCACACGACGCCCTCGCCGCGCACCTGCGCACGCCGGAGGTGCAGCGCGAGATCACGGCGACCACCCATCGGCGTCCGGTGGTGCCGGGTGTGGAGCCGGGCGAGCAGTTCACCGAACGGAACCTCCTGGAGCTGCCGTTCCCGGCGACCGCCGACGCGATGGACGCCCTGCTGCTGGCCTACTTCAACACGATCCGCCGACCGTCCAGGACGCTGTACGTGCTGGACACCTCCGGCTCGATGGCCGGGGACCGCATCGCGGACCTGCGGACGGCGTTGACCGCGTTGACCGGCGCCGACGAGTCCGCGCTCGGCCGCTATCGCGGTTTCCGCAATCGCGAGGAGATCACCCTGCTGCCGTTCCAGACGGCGCCGGGCGAGCCGGAGACGTTCACCGTCCCCGAGACCGACCGGGAGGCCGAACTCGCCCGGATCGCCGACGCGGCCGCGGAGCTGCGCGCGGCAGGCGGCACGGCGATCTACGACAGTCTGCTCACGGCGTTCTCCCTGGCGGGCGCCTCCGTGACGGCCGACCCGGAGCGGTTCACCTCGATCGTGCTGATGACCGACGGGGAGAACGCCGAAGGGCGCGACCTCGCCGAGTTCCGCACCGCCCACGCGGAGCTTCCCGAGCAGTGGCGCGGGATTCCGGTGTTCACCGTCCCGCTGGGGGAGGGCAGCCGTGAGGAGATGCGGGCGATCGCGACGCTGACCGGCGGCGAGATGTTCGAGCCCGGCGAGGGCGAGGCGCTGGCCGAGGTGTTCCACGAGATCCGCGGGTACCAGTGAGTCGCCGCGCGGCCGGGCGGCTGTGGCGTTATCTGGGGTCGACCAAGAACCTGGTCGGCTCCTCGGCCGGCCTTCTCGGGGTGCTGCTGCACCTCGCGGGTGTCGCGGGCTCGTACTGGCTGCTCGTGGTGGCGGGTCTGTACACCGTCGGGGCCCTGGCCGCGCCGCCCGAGCGCGTGCGACTCGTGCGGCGGGACCCGACGGCGGAGGCGGCCGAACTCGTCACCGGTCTGCGGGAGCTGATCGAGGAGGTCGATGCGCGACAGGATCGACTGCCCGCGACCACGGCGGATCGGGTGCGCGAGATCGGGGAGGTCCTCGGCGGCGTCCTGGACCGACCCGGCGCGCTGGCGACCGACCCCGAGACCTTCCATCAGGTCGCCAGGATCGTCCGGCTGGACCTGCCGCAGTCGGTGCAGACCTACCTGAACCTGCCGCGCTGGTTCGCCGTCACCGTCCGACCCGGCGGCGAACGGTCGGCCGCCGGTGAGCTGTCCGCCCAGTTGGAGCTGCTGCTCAAGGAGTCGCGTCGGATCGCCTCGGACTTCTTCGCGGCCGATCTGACCAGGCAGGCCGACCACACCCGGTATCTCCACGACCGCACCGAGGGCCGTCACGACTCGTGACGAGCCGTGCTGTGGCGGCACGGCGGGCACCACGACGGGGCACGCCGAGGCGACGCGGCCGAGGCATGAACGGGAATACGCTCTCATCGTGGCGGCATCTCGATCGCGCGAAGCGACGACCACCCCCGGCGCGGCGGCGGTCGGGGGACCGGAGTCGACGTCGAGCGGCGACCTGGGCGGGACGGGCGGCCGGCGGGGCGGCGGTCCGGGCTCGCGTTCGGCGGACTTCACCCCAGCCACCGGCATCGCCTCGGCCGACGGCGTGCCGACCGCCGCGCGGACGAAAGCGGCGGCGGTGGGCGGCGAGTCTCGTCCGGCGGGGGAGCCGCGTCCCGCCCGCGCCGCGCTCGACGTGTCGCGGAGGCTCCCTCCCGCGGAGGGCGACTCGGCCCAGACCGCCGTGGAACGCTGGGAACGCCATCTCGCGACGCTGCCGGTCCGCCGCTCACGGCAGGACGCGCTGCGTGCGCGGCGGCGTCGAGGCTACGAACGCGCCGCCCGAGGCTGGGGGCTCGGCCCCGTCCCACGACAGTCGGTCGGTCCCGTCGCCTTCGAGGACGAGGCCGTCCGCATCGTGGAGATCGCCCTGGCCCTGACTCCCGTCCTGCTTCAGACCGACGCCTACGCGCGGGAGCTGTTCATCGCGGACGGGGTGCGCGATCCGGCGGAACTCGATCGGCGGGTCGCGCTGCGGATCGCCCGGCAGGCGGCGTTGACCAGAACGGCGGCGCCCGTCCGCTTCGAGGCCTACATCGACGAGCCGGTGCTGCTGCGCCCGGTGGGCGGCCTGCGGGTCATGGCCGAGCAGTTACGGCATCTGGCGGCGATGGCCAGGCTGCCCCACGTCTGTGTGCGGATCATCCCCGCCTCGGCGGGCGGGCCGATCCGGCTGGACGGCGGCCTGCTCATCCTGGACTTCCCGGCGCGCTCCACCGTCGTCCAGCTGGAACACGGCAGGCTGCGGGGGACGCTGGACCGGGCTGAGGACGCCGCCGTCTTCACCGCGATGCTGCCCGCCCTGGCTGCGGCGGCGTTCAGCGCGGCGGAGTCGCTGGCGCTGCTGACCCGCGTCGCCGAGGAGCTGGAGGACCGATCGTCCTGACTGCTCGGCCTTCCACGGGCCGTCAGGCGCACCGGGGCTTCGGCGTCGGTCGAGACGGCCCCGCCGCGCCGCCGCTCAGGGTGCGAGCGCGGAGCCGATGTCGACGCCGAGTTCCGGTGCGCAGTGCGCGAGGAAGGCGGGCCAGAGGCTGCCGGTGCGGGCCCGCACCCACGCCATGAGCACCCCGGCGATGCCGGTGGCGAGCACGGCGGCCACGTCGACCGTGACGCCCGCCGCCGGATCGAGGAAGACGCCGTGTCCGAGGCCGAAGCCGAGGCTGGTCAACACGAGTCCCCAGCCGACCGGCGCGCCGAAGAACCGCCACGGCGTGCCGAGGACTCGATCGAGGACGGCGAGCATCGCGCCGCGCCAGATCAGCTCCTCGGTCAGGTTCGGCACGCTCGCGTCGAACAGCACGCGCTCCACACTCGGGCTCGGCACCGACCCCGGTTCGAGGACGCCGGCGAGCACCATCGACCCCGCGGGCACCAGGAAGGCCGCCAGGATGAAGATGAACACCGGGCGCAGCGAGCCCGGCTCGCACCGCCACCGCAGTCCCGCCTCGGCCGTGGCCCAGTGGCGCAGCACCAGGAACAGCAGGCCGACCCATGCCAGGTCGAGCAGTTTGCCCTGCCAGTTCCACTCCAGGTCGGCGAAGACGCCGAATCTCGGCAGGGCGGTCGACAGCACCGTCAGCACCAGGAAGGCACCCGCGACGGCCGAGGCGAGCAGCGCGCCGGGTGCCTTCCTGCCCGCGAGGTAGGCCACCGGGGCCAGCAGGCCCAGCAGGAGGGCCGCCCACAGCACGGCGGCCGACAACTCCGCCCAGACCGCTCCCGGCCCGACCAGGGCGGCCGCCGCCACCGCCACGAGAACGATCGGGGCGAGTACGGGGAGTACCCAGCGGGCCGTCTCGGTCGGTCGAGGCAGCGAGTCCTCGACGGACATCGGCCGGGGGGTGGTCATCCCGGCATCCAAGCAGGTGGGGCGACACGTCCGGCGGTGGCGGCTCTTCGGCCGCCGCCCCGGCGACGTCTCGTCGTGGGGGCGGCGAAGGGCGCGGCCCCGGCACCGCCGACGGGCCGGGCCGCCGACGTGCGGACCGGCGGACCGTGTGATCGGCGGGTCGCCCCGCGAGGCAGGCACGGTGTCGGCGGCGGACCGGTGAGTCTTTCGGTCGACCTGGACGAAGCCACGGGCGCCCCGAGGGCGAGCCGGTGAGCGGTTCGGGCCGGCTCGACTGTCTCGAGGTGATGAGGACGGTGGACGCGCGAGCCTGCGGTGCCGATCCCCGCGCCACGCCGGGCCGCGCCGCAAGGCGGGCACGGGTCCGCCAGGCCGGGTCGATCGCCGTCGGCGTCTCCCTCGAATCGTCGTGCTCCCCCCGACGAGCTCGCGTCGGCCGCGCCGCCGTGCCCTCGGCGCGTCTCGGGCCCCGCGTATCTCGGGCCCCGCGCAGGTCGACCCCGCGGAGATCGGCGCCGCGCGGCTCGTGCCGATGAGGTCGGCTCGACTTCGACTTCTGCGGCGACCGGGCAGGCCGAGAGACACGGATCGGGTCCCCGTCCCACCACGGCGTTCACACGATGGAGTCGGAAAACGACCAGCCCGCGCCGCCTGCGACCTCGCGGCCGATCGGCCCACGAAGATCATCACCGTCATCGACACGCGGCACGCCTCGTCGGCGTGCCCAGCAGAGAGGAGGCAGGCTGTGAACCCCCGCATTCGCGATCTCGCGGTGCCCCGTTCGTTGACGGCCGCCGCGGCGGCTCGTCCGGACGGCGATCTCGTCCTGACGGGAATCCACCTGGAGTGGACGGTCGGCGGGAACGGCGGCGACGCCGGTCCGCCCGTCGACTGGAACGACGGCCGGGCGCCGTACCCCCACTTCTATGAGGTGTGGCTCAACGGCGGCGAGATCAGGCAGACCGCGGCCCTGTTCTGGGGCACCGAGGCGCCGAGCTGGCAGGCCGCCCGCACGCACTGGGTCTGCCTCGGCACCGACCCGGACCCGGAGTACCGGGTGACGATCCGGGCCCGGCTGGCCGACGGCACCTGGAGCCCGTTCACCGAGGAGGTCCTCGTCGGCACGGAGGACGCCCGCGCCTACTCCGCCGTGGCGCCCGCCGTGCATCCGGTGCCGCATCCGGAACCGGCGGCCCGGCACGGCAGGCTGGATCACCCGGTGAGCCGCGCCGTCCTGATCTGCGAGGACGAGGAGACCGAGGCCTGTCGGCGGGCACGGCGGCTGACCGGCGGCCTCGACGTCTCGTCGGCGGGCACGGTGCCTGCGGTGACGCCACCGGTGGCGGCGATGCGGGCGGACCCGCCGTGGAACGGGTCCTATCTGGAGTATCGGAAGTTCTTCCGGGGCGGCGACGTCGCCTCGGCGGGCAACCCGTCCTTCGCGGGCCTGGATCTGGCGGGCGAGTGGCCGACGACGGTGCTGTCCGCCGCCGACCGCGCACACTCCTTCACCCATCGAGCCACCGCACATCGCGGCGACGCGACCTGGACACACCAGTGGTTCGTCACCAGGGACGACTGGGATCCGACGAGGGCGGTGTCCTGGGACGATCTGGAGCCGGTGCCGTTCATGACCGAGGTCCACGGGGCGCCGGGCGTCACCCATCACACCACCGAGGCGCTGCCCCCGAAGAAGTCCGGCAGGCATGTGATCGTCGACGTCTGGGGCGGTCACGGCGGCCCCGCACTCCACGACGGCGGATTCGCGGGCGAGTTCTTCGTGTCCTGCTCCGACGTCGAGTTCGTCTAGTCCGAGGAGGAGGCCTCGGCCCGTCAGGACGCGATCGGCCCAGCGTGGTGCCGGTCGCAGCGGACCGACGGGCGGCGAACGCGAGGCGGCACGCCTCTCGACGCCGCAACCCCGTTTCGCGTCGAGGGTGCCGACCGTCCGAGGTGCCCAGCCGTTCGGCGTACGCGATCGCGTGCTCGGCGCCGTCCTCGCCGGTGATGCCGTCGCGAGCAGGCGGGCTCAGGCCGGGCCGTGCCGGCGGCCGACGGGCGGCCGACTCGTCGCCCGCGCGCGATGTCGACCTCGTCGACGGCTCCGGGGCTCGAAGCAGGCGACGCCGACGGCCGGCGGGTCGGCGGTCGAGGCACCCGAGCACCACCGAGCCGAGTTGGTTGAACTGACAATTAGTTTCGATCGAGACTGACACGATCGCGTCGACAAGATCATCTTAGTCGTCCGCAGGCCCGAGACCGCGCGCCCGCCGACGGACCACGGCGCTCTGCCCGGAGCGGCGTGGCACCGCCCCGGACAGACATCGCGGCCGCACAGACGTCGCCGCCGGACAGAGGGTCGCCGCCGGCCAGACATCACGGCCGGCCAGACTTCGCCGCTGAGCGACGTCACCGCCGGACAGACGCCGCCGCGATCAGGCCTGCCGCATCCCCCGCACACCGATGAGCAGGCCGACTGCGGCCACCGACACGGCCGCGAGGGCCCCCGCCCCGACCGTCGCGGAGAGGATCTCGCCGTCGAACAGGGCACGCTGCGCCTCGACGACATAGGACAACGGATTGAACGCGGCGACCGTCCGTAGCCAGCCGGGGCCGTCGTCCACCGGCAGCAGCATCCCGCCGAGCAGCATCAACGGGAACAACAACGTCTGCTGGACGGTCCAGAACATCCACTCCTGGTTCCGCGCGGCCAACGCGAGCGCGAACGACAGCGCCCCCAGCCCGACGCAGAACACCGCGAGGATCACCAGGCCCGCCACCACGCCGAGCGGGTCCGGCCGCAGACCCAGCGGCACCGCGACGATCAGGATGATCACGGCCTGCGCGACGACCGGCACGATCTCCTTCAACGACCGGCCGATGATCAGGGCAGGCCTGCGCAGCGGCGAGACGAGCAGGCGTTCATGCGACCCGGTCTGCATCTCGAACTGAAGGTTCGACCCCGTCGTCGACGTGCCGAACAGACAGGACATCACGATGACACCGGGGACGAACCACGCCAGTGCCGCCGTGTCGCCGCCGACGTCCGCAGGCAACAGCGGCATGAACAGCGCCAGGAAGAACAGCGGTTGCACGAGCGAGACCAGAATCGAGAACGGGCTGCGCAGCACCGGCCGCAGCTCACGGCTGAAGACGGTGACGACGTCACCGAGCAGCGAGGTCCTCATGCCACACCCGCCTGCCGTGCCGGGACGTCGGTCGCCTCGACGGACGAGCCGTCCTCCCGCAGGCTGCGTCCGGTCAGAGTGAGGAACACGTCGTCGAGCGTCGGCCGGGCGACCTCCACCGACGACACGCTCAACCCCGCCTCGTCCATGCCGCGCAACAGCAGCGGGGCCAGCCCCGTCCCGCCGACGGCCTCGACGATCAGCAGCGGACCGAGACACTCGACGCGTCCCCGACTCAACAGCCCCCTGGCCCGCGTCGCGGCCCGCTCGGCCGACGAGACGTCGGCGAACTCCAGGGTGATCCGGTCCCCGGCGTGCTCGCTCTTGAGCCGCGCGGGCGTGTCGTCGGCGATGACCCGGCCGTGGTCGATGACGACGATCCGATCCGCCAACTGATCGGCCTCCGCC
Source organism: Actinoalloteichus hoggarensis (assembly GCF_002234535.1). Taxonomy (NCBI): domain Bacteria; kingdom Bacillati; phylum Actinomycetota; class Actinomycetes; order Pseudonocardiales; family Pseudonocardiaceae; genus Actinoalloteichus; species Actinoalloteichus hoggarensis. The sequence goes on along the minus strand of NZ_CP022521.1, from coordinate 1,278,027 downwards.
AGATAGTGGGTGGTGAGCACGACGGTGGTGCCGTGCCGGGCCCGCAGGTCCAGGATGTGCTGCTGGAGATTCGCCCGGTTCTGCGGGTCCAGTCCGGTGGAGGGCTCGTCGAGGAACAGCAGCGCGGGCGAGTGGATCAGCCCCATGGCGATGTCCAGTCGTCTGCGTTGACCGCCGGAGAGCGTCGACACCACCCGGTCGGCCACGGCCGAGAGATCCAGCGAGTCGATCAGCTCGGCGGCGCGACGGCGGGCCGCCGGAATGGTCAGGCCGTAGGCCCGCCCCTGACTGATCAGCTCGTCCCGGCCCCACTGGCTGTGCGCGGCGCCGTTGCCCTGCCCGATGTAACCGATCCGACGACGCACCGCGCGAGGGTCGGCGACCACGTCGTACCCGGCCACCTCGGCGGCCCCGGACGTGGGCGGCAACAGGGAGGTGAGCATCCGCAACGTGGTCGACTTGCCCGCGCCGTTGGGCCCGAGCAGCGCCACCGTCTCCCCCGCCTCGATATGCAGATCGAGGCCTCGCACCGCCTCCACGGTCTGTTTGTCGACGGTGAAATGCCTGGTCAGGCCCCGTGTTCGGACCATCGTCCTGTTCATGCGGCCAGGTTAGGAACCATCGAGGTCAGATTCCGGCCTAAGTTCGCCCGCCCGCGCCGAATCGGTTCGGACCCGACCGGGTGGATCGCGCCACGGGTGACTCTCGGGCGGGGCCGGGGTCGCCGCGCCTGGGGTCGCTGAACCTCTCGGTGCTGTGTCCGGGGTTGCCGTGTCCGGGGTTGCCGTGTCCGGGGTTGCCGTGTCCGGGGTTGCCGTGTCCGGGGTTGCCGTGTGTCGGGTCGCCGTGTGTCCCGGGTGGCTGTGTTTCGGGTGGTCGCTTCTCGGACCGGTCGCGTCTCGACCCGGGCCGTTTCCTGCGGCCTGCGTCGCCCCGGCCGTCGAGTCGTCCGACACCATGAGACATCGGCCGTGCACCACCTGGCCGACGCCTTCGCCCCGGCCGCCCACCGAGCCAGAATCGGAGACCACACCGGTGTCTCGTCTCCCGCCGCGCACTTCCGGACGTCCGGCGACGGCGCATGAGCGCATCGCGATCTCGGCCTTCGACCGGCCGGAGCGGGCGACGCTGATCGCGGCGATCCGCGAGCGCTGTACCAGGCTGCTCGGCGCGCACGAGCTCGTCGCCGACCGGTCCATGTCCCACGGCGAGGCGGTCGTCGTCGAGCTGGCGATCGGCGACGGGACGCGGTGGATCGCCAAGAGCGTGCTGCGGCCGTCCCGCCACCGGAAGGAGTTGGCGGGTCTGCGGCGGCTGGCGCCGGTCCTCGGTGACCGCGCGCCTCGGCTCGTCCACCACGACGACGAGCCGGGTCTGATCGTGATGACGCGGGTACCGGGCGCGCCGATGCCCGACGATCCGGCGGAACATCGCGCCGACTCCTACGAGCAGGCGGGCAGCCTCGCCAGGCTGATGCACGAGAGCATGCCGCCGGTGACCGCGCCCGCCTACGCGGACGAACTCCTCGCGAGCCTCGATCGCTGGTCGCGGGCCGGGACCAGGGCGGGCCTGCTGAGCCGCGCCGACATCGACTTCGTCGCCGACCGGCTCGCCGAGCTGAGTCGACGGCCCGCGCCGCTGACGGTGCCCTGCCACCTGGACTACCAGCCGAGGAACTGGCTGGTCGACGACGCGGGACAGGTGCACGTCATCGACTTCGGGGCCGTCGGCCCGGACCGCTGGCTCCAGGACACCAGCCGGATGCGGCATCGCCAGTGGCGCGATCGTCCCGAGCTGGGCGCCGCGTTCCACCGGGGCTACGGCAGGCTGCCCACCGACGAGGAACTGCACGTCCAACGCTGTCGGGACGCCCACGGGGCGCTGACGACCATCGTGTGGGCGCACGAGCACGGCGATCCGGCCTTCGAGGCCGAGGGCCGGACGCTGCTCGACGCACTGCGGGCCGAGGGCGGCTGAGTGACCGCGCCGGGCCGGGTGTCCCGCCGCTCTCCGATTCCGGGGCTGGTGGTCGGCTCGACGGAGCCCGCCGCGACGTCGAGCCGCCGGGGGCCGTGCGGCTTCCCGTTCACACGGCGGAACGGCCCCGTGGCCTGTCCGATCTCCGGCCGGCGGCGGCCGATCGAGCCGCTCGACGGGGTCTGTCTGTACCGGGGAGCCGTTCCGGCGGCGTCCGCGTGCTTCAGCGCTCTGACACCATCGGCGCGGTGGACTACGACGCGCTGATCTCCGAAGGCCTGACCACGCCCTTCGAGGGATGGGACTTCGGAGCGTTAGCCGGACGACTGCCCGTCGGCGAGGAGGCACTGCCCTGGCGCTACGCGGACCTCGCGCGGGAACACCTCGCCGCGGCGGGATCGCTGCTCGACCTCGGGACCGGCGGCGGCGAACTCCTCACGTCACTGGGGCCGCTGCCCGCCCGCACCGCCGCCACCGAGGGCCATCCGCCGAACGTCCCGGTGGCCCGCCGCAGGCTCGCCCCGCTGGGCGTGATGGTCGCCGACGTCTCCAAGGGAGAGCCGGACACCCTGCCGTACCCCGACGCCTCGTTCGACCTCGTCCTGAGCAGACACGAGTCCTACGAGCCCGAGGAGGTGCGCCGTGTCCTGGTGCCGGGCGGCGTGTTCCTCACCCAGCAGGTCGGCGGCCGAGATCTGGCCGAGGTCAACGCGGCCCTGGGCGCAGGCCCGCACACGTACCGCGAGTGGTGCCTGGCCGCGGCCGAGGCGGAGCTGTCCGGCTCCGGATTCGAGATCACCCGACGCGGTGAGGCCGCCGTGCCCGGCACGATCGACGACGTCGGCGCGCTGGTGCTCTTTCTGCGCATCACGCCGTGGCACGTCCCGGACTTCGACGTCGTCCGCTACGACGACCGGTTGCGCGCCCTCCATGCGCGGCTGCGGCAGGGCCGCCCCCTACGGGTCCACTCGCACCGCTTCATGCTGACCGCCCGTACGCCGGCGGCCTGACGGGGCCGACGCACCGGCGGAGAAGGCGGTTCGGCGAGGGGTGGGATTCGGTACGGGAGGGTGCGCGACGAGGGAAGGCGGTTCAGCGGGGCAAGGCGGTTCGGCGGCCTGCCCGCGGCCGGCGGCGCCGGACTCGGCCAGGGGTCGGCACTACAGCGCATCGGCCATCGGCCGCCCGTTACCGGCAGCCGTCGGTGTCAACGGCACCGTCGCGGCTCCGCGCTGCTGCGACACCGTGCACACGCCGCGCCGCGGCCGAGCCACGACGTCGGACTCGCCTCCGTGCCGGCGCCGCCCGGGCCGGGTCAGCGTCGGAACGGACACCCCGTCAGCGGACCGCCCTCCCGAGGCGCGTACTCCAGGAACGAGTTCACCGCCCATCGAGTACCTCACCGGGACCCGGCATGGCGCCACGACGTCGATCGCGACGCCGGCCCGTCGCCGGCCCGCCCTCCTGCCCGAGTCTTCGGCTCCCGCCCGAGGGCAGTCCGACGTCCCGGGCTCGCAGCCTCGGAAGAAGCCGGCGCTGCCTGCCGACTATGGCGCCGCACCGGGGCGAGGCCGAGCCGCTGATCATCGCCGTCCAACCCGCCGATGGCGCGGTCACGCACCTGGCCCGCTGCCCGGCTACGAGTACTCCGACGTCGCTCCTGCCTCGGCTCTGGCGTTCCCTGGCCGGCGGGAACGACACCGCGGTCACGGTGTTCGACGCGGTGATGCTGCCGGAGCTGCTCGACCGCGGTCCGCCCGCCGCGACGCCCCACCGGGGCACGCAACCGCAGCCGGACGGAACCGCTCAGACGTCCTCGCGCAGCGCCTGGTCGACGAAGCTCTGGACATTGCCCATCATCCGCGTCACCCGCTCGTCCTCGGTGAGCGTCTCCCGGGTCTGGCGCATCTCCGGCTTCTTCTTGCCCCGCATGTACAGCGGACAGGCCAGCTCGGCACAGAGATAGGTGCCGACGGTGTTCCCCTGTCGGCCCGCCGCGCCTGCCCGGCGTGCCGAGAACAGCGCGATGTCGGTCAGGCTGTGCACGGTCGTGCAGAAGGCGCACACGTTGGACTTCAGGCCGCTGCGCCGACCGGGCGCGGCCCGCAGTGACAGCCCGATGATCTCGTCGTCTCGCGGCACCACGAGGTAGGCGCGTTCCCTGGCCCTGGCGTCCCGCCAGCCCAGGAAGTCCTGGACCTCCCAGGTGATCTCGTCGAATCTCGCGGGCAGCGCCAGCGACTTCGCCTCGCCTTTCGAGCAGTTCACGAAAGACTTCCTGATCTCGTCCTGCGAGAGGGGCCTCATCACCACGTCCTTGATCGCCGGCAGTGCTGTGGCGACCGTGCGTGTTCGGCGAACGGCCGCGAGCGGGACGAGGCGGGATGCCCCGTCCTGACGCTGCGGACCGTAGTCCGGCGGCTGGATCCGCGCCCACCGATTTTCCGCCGCCTGCTCGATCCAGTCTCGACTCGCGCCGAGACTGTGCCGGCCTGCGGCCCCGCGGGTTCGCGCCGACGAGCCGCCGGAGCCACGCACGGAAGCTCGCCGTCGAGCCGAAGCCGCCCGGTACGGCGATGCGGTACACCGAATGGTCCGTGGTCTCCATCACGTAGCGTGCTCGCCGAGGGTGAAGGCGGCGACGTTCAGCCGGTCCGGCGAGGTGGTGCCGATCTGCCCGTGAAGCACCGGAGGGTGTGGGCGGGCGCGCAACGCGGCCTTCCCCAGCGATGACGTCGACGGTGTGGGCACGGTTCACGTTCCCGGCAGGCCGGTGCGGAGATCCGCGGTGCGGCGGCGCGAAACCCGTCGAGCAGCCCGGCGGCGGGGACGAGCATCGACCGGCCGAGAAGCAGCCGTGAGAAAGAGGCCGCCGGGGGCGGGGGAACGACGCCGTCGCTGGTCAATCGACCGTCTTTGACCCGAACGGCCGCATCGCTCCACCGGACGGCCTATTGATCGCGGGCCATGAGAGCGTTCTCATAGGTGCGCCGACAGGTTCGATGCGGTTCCGTGATCGAGGAGAGATCATGACTTGATCAGCACTGGAGGCGACTTCGCGGCGAACCCCTCCCCTCGTCGCGCGGCGCACTCGAGACGTACGACGCCACCCGAGACACCCGCGCGTCAGTACGGGCGGACCCGCCGCCAGGACCGACCTGGCGGCGACGACCCCCGCCCCGGCGTGACCACCGCGCGAGACGCCTTGCCCACGAGCCCCGGCACGTCCCGCACAGCTCCCCCGCCCGCCGTACCCCTGACATCGGCGGGCGGGGAGACCCGGCCTTCGGAAGGGCCGGAGATCAGGAGAGATTCCCATGGCGACCAGGAGACTGTTCCTCGGCGGCCTCGCCGCGTCCGCGCTCGGCGGAATCGCCCTCGCCTCCGAACTGCGACCTCGCATCACCGACGAGCCCGCGGCGGGCGTGCGCAGACTCGCCGTCGACGCGCACACGCTGCCGCTCACGATCGTCAACAACACCGGCGAGTGGGACAACGCCTCGATCCACTTCTGCATCGTCGGCGTCGACCGGATCACCGGCAGGCAGTCCCGCATCACCCCGGAAGGCGCGATCGTCCCCGTCTCCCTCGACGACAACGGCCCGGACGGCTATGCCGACTACTCGATTCCGTTGCAGAGCAGCGGAAACACGACGATCAACCTCTCCAGCATGTCCGGCCGCGTGTACTTCTCCCTCGGCGAGAAGCTGAAGTTCCGCGTCAACCCCGGCGACGCGCTCGCCTACCCGGCGGGCTGGGTGTCGACGGATCCGAACTACCAGGTCATGCACGACTGCATGGAGTTCACCTTCGACGACACCGGCATGTACTGCAACACCACCATGGTGGACATGTTCAGCGTCCCGCTGGAGATTCGACTCACCGGCGAGCAGTCCCAGACCACCGGCACGCTCGTCGACGGCGGCCGGGCCGGAATCTTCGCAGGCGTCGGCCAGAATCCGGACTTCGCGCGGCTCGTGGTCGACGACCTCCGAGTGATCGCGCCGGGACACGGCATCAACTCGGGCCTGTTCGACGCGAACTACTTCGACCCCTACATCGACCAGGTGTGGAGCAGGTACACCTCGGAGAACCTCACCGTCAACGCCAACAACCGCACCTTCACCGGCCGGGTCGACGGCGACGTGTTCGAATTCGACGGCGGCGTCACGGGCTTCCGCAGGCCGACCACCTCGGACGTGCTGTTCTGCAACGGAGCGCTCGACGCCCCCAACGACGGCGTGACCGGCCCGGTGGCCGCGGTACTCGGCTCCGGACTCAACCGCTCCACCCTGCACGACGACCCGGTGGCCCCCAGCACCGATCCGACGACCTTCTACCGCACCCCCGTGTCCAACCACTACTCCCGCGTGCTCCACGAGAACGCCGTCGACGGCCGGTCCTACGGCTTCCCGTTCGACGACGTCGCCGAGTTCGCCTCCTACATCCAGGACCACGCCCCGACCGGCATCACCGTGACGCTGACGCCGTTCTGAGTCTGCATTCCAGCCGGCTGACGGTGCTCCGTCTGGGGAGCCGCATGCTTCCCGGGCGGGGCCGCCCGGCGGAACCCGACCCCTGTTCATACCGGGCACATCATCAACCCGTCGAATCTCTCGCGAACCGGATGCATGCCTGGACTGCCTCGCCGAACGAGTGTGTCGCATGACGTGGTTGATAACACCTTGAATCTCATCACTTCTCATGCTCAATTTTAAGAAGGATTGTTCTTCCTCCACCTACCCATCCCAATACTTCGGACGATGACGAGCGAGCATTCATCCCATCCTTTTCTTGTCCGACAATACCGGCTGATTCCGAAATCATACCGCCGACTATCCCGGCTCCGGAGATCTTGAAGGCATCCACGGACACGATCAGCGCGACGGCCGAGCACCCCTTCTGGGGTCGCCGACCTCAACGCCTGGATCAATGCCGAGGACCTCAAGTCGGGCCACCGCTTAGAGGCAGCCGACCACCGGGACGCCTCGATCCCCGCCGTCGAGGCCTACGCCGCGCCGAGACAGGTACACAACCTCACCGTCGACCGGCTGGGCACGTACTATGCGCTGACAGGCGAGCCAATCCTTGCGCACAACAGTGGCTCATCGCCTCCGGTCGTGACGGTGATGTCGATTAGATGCTTGACGCCGTTGCCGATGACCCTGGTCGTTGCCAGCTGGACACTGGTCTCCCCCACCGTTCAAGGCTCGATCCTCTTACCATCGATTGGATTACTGATCGCGACCCTAAGGTGTATCCGCATAGGACAAATTCAACTGACGAAAGACGGCTTCAGCCACACTTCGACTAGCTCCCTGTTCTCAATCGCTAGCATCACACCCGTCGCCACCTCGACATATCGGGTTGAAGCACCGGCGATACCACCGAAACAGAAGACATTTTCTTTCGAATCGAATCTGGCGCGCCATTCATCCGCCTCAACAGGAATCGAAACCCCGGGAACCGGGTCGTCCGCCTCAACGAACACCACTCCAGGCGAGCCGAGAGGGAACTGCAATTCCTCGCGATCCCATCCCTCCATCGGGAAGTACCCAGATACGTAAAGGACACGTCTGGATTCGATACCGAAGACGACCATCAGCGTATCGGCGTTGAAACTTGTCATACCTTCAGAACCAGCAAGGCCCAAGACCCACGACTTGTCCGAAGGTGCGAATCGGAATCCATACTCCGAGAATTCGTACACCATCTCACCTTCGATACGATCTCCTTCCTCAACTCGGAACGTCACTTCTTCCTCCCATTAAAATTATAGTGGTAGATCATATTCGTTTCAGCATTGATAACAAGCTCCCACGTGCCTTCCCTGCCTCGATACTGGCCCGGAGTATCCCATCTCACCGTATTCTTCGTTCCTCTAGGGTCCATAACCGGATCGCTTCCATCCATCACTGCGTCGAGGACTGTTCGATAATCCATGAAAGACCGCTCTCGCTCTCCTTTCCATCGTCCGCGCGGAGCGATATCCCAAAGATGTTCTTCAACCCTGTGGGACATTGTAAGGTTGTCCCTGTCGATCAGATCGACGAGGCGAGAGACTTCACAGCTATCATTCGTGTTGTGGACAAGCACTGGCGCAGTGCCAGCAGCCACATAGTACGTACCCAGTCGGTCGACGGTGAGGTTGTGTACCTGTCTCGGCGCGGCGTAGGCCTCGATGGCGGTGACCGAGGCATCCCGGTGGTCAGCGGTCTCGAAGCGGTGGCCCGGCTCCAAGTCCTCGGCGTCGACCCAGGCGTTCAGGTCCGCGACCCAGAAGGGATGCTCCGCCGTCGCGGTGATCGTGTCCGAGCCGCCGTCCTCGGTGACGACGGTGATGTCGACCAGATGCTTGACGCCATCGCCGACGATCGTCGCCGTCACCGGCTGGACACCGGTCTCCCCCGTCGTCGGGTCCGTCGCCAGGACCTCGTCACCGACCTCGACTTCCTCGATCGGCTTCGTCGACCCGTCCGCCATCAGCACCTCGGTACCCGCAGCGAAGCTGTTCGACGTATCGCACGAACCCGCAGGTCCGACCAGGTTCGCCGGATCCGTGTAGGACACCTCCGACGGCGCCTCATCATGCAGCGAGATGTTCGTGACCACCGGGCCCGAGGAGTCCAGCAGATCCTGATGCAACCGGCTGTACGAGTCGGCGACATCCTGAACCAGGTCCAGCAGATCCCCGATCGAGTTCGCAGGCAACGACGGAGACGTCGACACCGGAGCACCCGGACCGTCACCGAACCAGGGGTCGTCCCACCCGTCCGGCATCGGACTCGGATTCTCGATCGCGTCGTCCCGGTTCTCCTCCCGAGCCCTGATCGCCGGGTCCGGCGGCGGAGGCGGCGCGATATAGCCGCCCCCACCGATCCCGCCACCGGGGCCGTACCACCAGGACGAACCGCCCGCGCCCGGACCGCCCCAGCCGCCGCCACCGCCCCGACCAGGGCCACTCCGGCGTCCACCACCCGCCGGAGGACCACCCTGCCCGAACCCGGAATGGGAGTTGCAGTCGGTCCAACAGAATCGGTTGTCCTGCCGACCCCGTGCTCGGGCGTGGCTCCTGGCCCGCGAAAGCTGATCGGCGAGGCCTTCGACGAACCCGCCGAGTTGGCTGAACGCCCCACTGCGACATCGGTGATTCGCGGCGCAGGCCCCGACGGCTCGACCGCCCCTCGCAGCTGCTCGCCCGATCAGACGACCGCCGACCGCGATCCCGCGCACGACCGCGATGCCCACCGGGATGAACCACACCGCGTGCCCGTCCGGATCGACGAAGTTCGTCGGTGCCCCGGCCCCGTAGGTATACCGGTTCGTCAGGATCGACGGGCTCATGGGGAGATCGATGTCGTCCCGAGAGAGGAACGACGCGCTGGCGGGGTCGTACCAGCGGGCGCCCGTGTTGGTCATGCCGGTGTCGGGGTCGGTCCAATACTCAGATCGGAGCGAACCGCCGGACTCCCGGACTTCCGGACCGCAGACCCCCGAACTCCCGAACAACCCCTGCCCTCACGGCGACGCACGAACACAGACACGAGACTCCGCCCCGCACCCGGTCGGACAGACTGGTGGCCGCGAAGGCCCGTCGACGCCGGGACGACGGGCGGCGGGCACCACGGAGTACCGGTATCGCAGGGCAGAAAGGTGGATCATGGCGCGGAAGCGAGTGCGTTTGAGCGAGGCGGCGGGGTTCCTCGGCGACATCAGGACGGGCTGGTCGAGCACGCCCACCCGACCCGAGCTGCCCGCGGGCACCGCGGCGGCGTCGGCCGAGCATCGGCGGCGGCTGGTCGAGGAGCTGCCGGGCAGGCGCCTGGCGCTGGCGGCGGGCCGGGCCCCGATGCGGGCCAACGACACCTACCACGAGTTCCGGCCGGACAGCGACTTCGTCTGGCTGACCGGCTGCGACGCCGAGGGCGCGGTGCTGGTGATCACCCCGACCGCCGACGGCCACGACGCGGTCCTCTACCTGAACGAACCCGCCGGTCCGGAGACGACCGACTTCTTCGCCGACCCGCACCACGGTGCGTTGTGGAACGGTCCGCAGCCCGGTCTCGCCGAGTGGAGCGAGGCATTGGGCCTGACGTGTCTGCCGCTGGACCGCCTGGCGAGCGCGCTGCGCGGTATGAGCCCGCCCACCCTCGTCGCCACCGGCGTCGATCCGCTGCTCGACGCCCTCGCCGACGGACGCGGCGGCGGTGAACTGCGCCGGGCCTGCTCGGAGCTGCGGCGCATCAAGGACGACTGGGAGATCGGACAGCTTCGCGGGGCCGTGGACGCCACCATCGCCGCATTCGGCGACGTGGCCGCCGAGCTGCCCAGGGCGATCGAGGGCGGCGGCGAACGCTGGCTGCAGGGCACCTTCGACCGCAGCGCCCGCAGCGCGGGCAACGGGCCGGGCTACGGCACCATCGTCGCCTCCGGTCCGCACGCCCCGGTGCTGCACTGGGTGCGCTGCGACGGCGTGGTCCGGCCGGACCACCTGGTGCTGGTGGACGCGGGCGTGGAGATGCGCTCCTGCTACACCGCCGACGTGACCAGGACCTTCCCGGCGGGCGGTCGCTTCACCGACGCGCAGCGCAGGGTGTACGACCTGGTCGTGGCCGCGCACCTGGCCGCGATCGAGGAGGTTCGGCCGGGGCGGGACTACCTGGCCTTCCACGACACCGCGCTGCGGGTGCTCGCCGAGGGCCTGCACGACTGGGGTCTGCTCTCGGTGTCGGTCGACGAGGCCATGGACCCGGCCGGGCAGCAGCACCGACGCTTCATCGTCTGCGGCATCGGGCACTACCTGGGCATCGACGTCCACGACTCGCCCAACGCGCGGCCGTCGGCCTACCACGACGGCACGCTGGCGGAACGCATGGTGCTCACCGTCGAGCCCGGTCTGTACTTCCACCCCGACGACACCTCCGTGCCGCCGGAGCTGCGCGGCATCGGGGTGCGGGTCGAGGACGACCTGCTGGTCACCGCAGGCGCCCCCGAGAACCTCTCGGCCGAACTGCCGGTTCACGCCGCCGACGTCGAACGGTGGGTGCTGGACCACCAGAGCTGAGAACGCGACGGCACGGCCTGCGAGTCCGGGCTCGCAGGCCGCCTGGTCGGTGTCGATCGGCATCGCGCTGCTGGGTGGGGGCACCGCGCTCGGCCTCATCGCGGGCTATCCGCGGATCCCGGCGTGACCGGTCTGGGCGGCCGTCGTGGGCAACGTGCTCTCCGGGGCGGCGATCCTGCCGCTCACGGTCGCGGGCCTGCTGCCGCTCGCCGCGCTCGGGCGTGGTCGCCGTCATGCTCGTCGGCGCGGGCTGGGTGCTGGGCTTCGCCGCCCTGGAGTATCTCGGGCTGCGGCAGCGGAGCAGACCGCGGGCGCGTGACGGGGTCGGGTGCGCCCCGGCCGGGGTGGCCAACCGGCTGTGCTCCGCGGACTTCGCCGGGGAGTCGCCCGCCCGCGCTCCGTCTTGGGGGCAGGTCGGGTCCGCGGCAGGAAGCGCCGTTCCCGTCGTCGCCGTCCCTTCGTCGTCGCCGTCCGCACACCGTCGGGTACGGACGCGGAGCCGGGGGCGGACAACCGGTCGGCAGCACGGAACGTCCGCAAGCGGAACGTCCTCAGTGGCCGGTCCGCGGTGGGACGGCCACGCCGGTGGGGTGCGCGGCGGTGCTCTCCCCGTTCGGGCCATCGCCGTATCGGTGACCGGTGTCGTCCGGGCCGCGCTTCCGAGACGTCGGCCGGGCGCGGGCGGGCAGACGGGCAGAGCAGGCAGGCGACGACCGAGTCCGCCGACGTCTCGGGCGGCGCCGTGCGCGGGACACTTCCGGCCGCGGGCATGCGGTGTTCGACGACAGGCCACCTCCACGCCACCCGGCCGAGGCAGAGTCCCGTGCGCTCGCTCGACGCTGGGAGACGGACATGAACGACCCGCAGGACACCGCAGGCCTCGGCCCCGCCGCCCCACCAGGCGACGCCGAGCGCGCCGGACACGGCCGCTCCGCCGCCGAAGAGACGGCGGACCGGCCCGGTCTCGGCCGTCGATCACTGCTTCAGGCCGCGGTGGCCGTCCCGGTCGCGGGCGCGGTCGTCGGGCTTCCCGCAGGCGCCCGACCCGCCGCGCACGCCCAGGACGACAGCGGTCCGGACGTCGCCACCGCACGCCGCGACTCCGACGACGAGAACCCGCGCTTCCGGATCGCGGTCATGCCCGACACCCAGTATCTCTTCGACGAGGACCGCTCCGATCCGAAGCCGGTGCGCGAGGCCTTCCGGTATCTGGTGAAGCGCAGGCGTGAGGACGACATCGTGTTCCTCGCTCATCTCGGCGACGTCACCGAGCACGGCAGCGAACACGAGATCGACCTGGCCGATCGGGCCTTCCGCGAGTTGGACCGAAAACTGCCCTACAGCGTGCTGGCGGGGAACCACGACGTGGACGGCGGCACCGACGACCAGCGCGGCGACACGCCCTACCTCCAGGCGTTCGGCCCGCACCGATTCCGCCGGACGTCGACCTTCCTCGGGGCCTCTCCCGACGGCTACAACGGCGCGCACGTGCTGCGGGCGGGCGGCCGGGACTGGCTGATCCTCGCGTTGGACTGGCGGGTCTCGGACGCGGGGCTGTCCTGGGCTCGCACCGTGTTGGCCGAGCATCCGACCCTGCCCACGATCCTCACCACGCACGACCTCGCCTCGGCGGGTGCGGACGGCGTCGCGCGGCTCTCCGACCACGGCTCCCGGCTGTGGGACGGGCTGATCCGCGGCCACGATCAGGTGTTCCTCACCCTCAGCGGGCACTACTGGCCGTCGGGTCGGACGGTGCTGCGCAACGACGCGGGCAACGACGTGCACGTCCACATCGCGAACTATCAGGACGTCTACTACGGCGGAGCCGGCCTGCTGCGGCTCTACACCTTCGACCTGGCCCGCGACACCATCGACGTCGAGACGTTCTCGCCGTGGTTGCGCGGCATCGACGCCGATCGGCGCACCCCGTTGGAGGCCGAGACCGTCGAGCGCACCGGCGAGGTCGACCGCTTCAGCCTGTCCGTCGACTTCGAGGCGCGGTTCGCGGGCTTCGCGCCGACGCCGCGACCCGAGCCCAGGCCCGCGGACGCCGTGATGTCCCGGAGCACCGTCGCGTACTGGCGGTTCGACGGGGCGGGCCTGGCGGGCGCGGACGCGGCGGCGGACGGCGATCCGGTCGCGGGCGACGCCGTGGCCCGTGATCTCACCGGCAACGGCAACGATCTGGTGGCCACGCGGCTGCACGACGGTCCCGCCGAGGTCCTGCGCTTCTCCGACGAGCACCATCCGAACCAGCCCGCGCACGCGAGCCTGCGCTTCGACGGCGGGAAGAACCCGGATCGCGGGGCGGTGCTGCGGGCCGTCGCGGACGCGCCGATCAACGGGATGACCTTCGAGTCCGGCTACACCATCGAGCTCTTCGCGCGGCTGCCCGACCCGTTCGAGGGCGATCACGCCTTCATGGGCCTGTTGAGCTGGGAGGGTCGCGCCGGGGACGCGGGAAAGACCAGCGGCTGGTCTCAGGACGAGCCGACGTGCAGCCTGAACCTGTCGGGTGAGCGCTTCCTCCAGTACGTCGTCTACCCGACCGACCGGGACGCCGATCCGACCTCGTGGAGCCATGCCCTTCCGATCGGGCGGTGGATGCATCTCGCCGTCGTCAACGACGGACGGCAGACGGTCGTGTACGTGGACGGCTCGCGGATCGCCCGCAATCCCACCCAGCGGTCCAAGGGCATCGCCACGCTGGGGAAGCCGTTCGCGATCGGCGGCACCCAGTTCGCCGAGCGGTACGGCCACGGCTTCTACGGGTGGATCGGCGACGTCCGCATCTCCTCGCGTGCCCTGCGCACCACGGAATTCCTCACCGCCGACGATCGGTGACGGGTGCGCCCGCCGGGTTCACGGCGACCCGGCGGGCGATGCCCCGGACGTCCGGTCTCGGGGCTCGCGCACCGGTGCACCGCCGCCGTGCTCGGCCCGGCGGCGCCGTGGCGTCTCCCGCCCCGCTGGTCACGGGCGGTGTCCGACGGGCGAGCGATCGGTGTTCGTCGGCCATGCCGTCGACGCCCGCCGCTGCCTAAGCTGAGCGACATGGCTGACTCCTCGGACACCCGCTCGAACAGGGAGCGCATGGCGGCGGGCGATCCGTACGTCTTCGATGACGAGCTGGCGGCGTTGAGCGCCCGTGCGAGCAGCCTGACGGCACGCTACGGCGAGATCGCCCCGCACGATCCCGTCGCGGGACACCGGGTCCTCGTCGAACTGCTCGGCGCGATCGGCGCGGAGACGGCGATCCGGGCACCGCTGTACTGCGATTACGGCTTCAATCTCCGCTTCGGAGCCCGCGCCTTCGCGAATTTCGGGCTCGTCGCCTTGGACGTCGCCGCGATCACCATCGGCGACGACGTCCAGATCGGTCCGAACGTGCAGCTCCTCACGCCGACGCACCCGATCGATCCGGAGCCGCGCAGGCGCAAGGTCGAGTCCGCCGAACCGATCACCATCGGCGACAACGTGTGGCTCGGCGGCGGCGTGATCGTGCTGGCCGGGGTGACGATCGGCGAGAACACCGTGGTCGGTGCGGGGGCGGTCGTCACGAAGGATCTGCCCGCGAACGTCGTCGCGGTCGGCAATCCGGCCAAGGTGGTCCGCCCGCTGTGAACCGGGCCGTCGCCTCGCTCGACCGAGGCCGTCGGCCGTACCTCCACGCCGCGCGACGGCACCGAGTGGACGGCCTGCCTCGACAGGCGGGGCGGAACAGGGCGCGATCGGCGCTCTGATCGACACTCCTCGTCGTGCTGCCCCCGCGACTGCTCGGCCACGTCGCGTTCGGACGTCGAGGCGGGCCGCGGGATTCGAGGCGTCGCCGAGCAGCCGAGGGGTCAAGCCCGGTCGCCGCAGGCGCACGGTCGTCCTCAACACACGGTCGTCCTCAACACACGGTCGTGCCGACCGCTCGGTCGTCACCGGTACGCGACGGCCACAGGACGCACGGCCGACGAGGCCCGCGGCGGGACCGGCAGGGTCGGAAAGCCTGCCACGAGACCCTACGGCCGTCTCACACAATTGTGCCGTACATGTGTATGAGTCATGTGTATCATCCTCGCGGATCGGCGTTCGTCGTCGAAGACGCCGGGGGGCGTCCCGCCGATTGCTCCGTGCAGGGCATCACCGCCCGCATCGCGGTGCCACAGAGGCGGTGTCACCGCGCCGCGCCGTGTCCGTCCGTCCCAGGCGGCCTCGGTCGTGCCAGGCCACGGGTTTCTCCGCCCGTCGGCGCGCACCCGACCGCCCGGGCGACGTCGCACTTCATCATTCTTCTTGAGGAGGCCGAGATGCGTGGTTCCGTACGCGCGTTCCTCGCCGTGCTGTTACTGGGCCTGTTTCCCGTCTTCGTCGTCGCACTCGGCGTGGTCGGCGTCGTCGCGGGCATCGTCGCAGGCGGGCGCGGCGGGATCTACCTGGCGATCGTGAGCTTCGGCCTGATGGTCGCGCTGGGCTTCGCCCTGTTCCAGGCGTTGCGGACCCGGCTGGAGCCGCCGAGGGGCCCGAAGCTCACGCGGCAGGAGCAGCCCGCGCTGTGGCAGCTGGTCGACGAGCTGGCCGCGCGGGCCCAGACCCGACCCCCGGACGAGATCACCCTGGTCCCGGAGATCAACGCCGCCGTCCGGGAGGACGCGGGCGGTCTCGGCCTGCGGGCGGGCAGGCGCTACATGATGATCGGCCTGCCGTTGCTGGCCGGGTTGAACGTCTCGGAGCTGCGTTCGGTGCTCGCCCACGAGCTCGGCCATTACGGCGGCGGACACACCAGGATGCTCGCCATCAGCTACCGCGGCGCCGAGACGCTGAGCCGCACACTGTCCCGACTCGACTCCGGCCCCGCCCGCTGGGTGCTGAACGTCTACGCGGGCCTGTACCGGGTGATCTCGCAATCGGCCCGCCGTACTCAGGAACTCCAGGCCGACGCCTACTCGGTGGCCGCGGCCGGACAGCGGACGGCGATCGACGCCCTGCGCAAGATCGCGACGATGGACCTGTTCTGGCAGAGGTACGGCGATCTGTTCCTCGAATTGGCGAGCCGCGCCAAGCGCACCCCGGACATCCTGCTCGGCTTCCGTCACTACCTGGACCATCCCGCCCAGCAGCGGACGATGGCCGAGGTGGAGCCGCGGATCCTGGACGCCGAGCCGAGTTCGCTGTTCGACAGCCACCCGACGATCCGCAGGCGGATCGCGGCGATCCAGGCGCTGCCGGACAATCCGGCGCCGCCCGACACCCGGCCCGCCTGGTCGATCATCCTGGACCCGGCGCGGGTGCTGCCCGCCGCCGAGGCCGCGCTGTACATCAAGGGAGATCTCGGGCCCCGGTCGAGCTGGGCGGACGTCGTCCGAGCCGGGGCGGCGGAGGCGACCATGGGCAACGCCGTGGCGCTCGCGCAGGCGGCCAGGGACTCCGGCGCCGCGCCCTCGGGCACGCTCGGCGAGATCCTTCAGGCGGTCGGGCGCGGTGAGACGCCCCGAGTGCTCGGGCCGCTGCTGCGGGACGACGTCGACGTGAACCAGGCAGGCGAGGCCGTGCAGCGGGCGATGACCGACCTGCTCGGCGACGTCGTGGTCGCGGCGCTGATCAGCCAGGGCCGGGCCCGCCACGAACTGGACTGGGGCAGGCCGTACCGGATCATCGGTCCGGCGGGCGAGCTGTCCAAGGCGGACCTCATCGGTCCGGCCGTCGCCAATCCCGCCCTGGTCCCGCAGCTCATGGGCATGCTGAACCAGCTGGGCGTGCCGCTGGACTTCGTTCGCGACCCGGACCCCGCCGAGGTCGCCAGGCAGGCGCAGGCGAACGGGCGACCGCAGCTGTCGGGCGTGGCCCCTGCCGTGACGGCCTTCAAGGCGAACTGGGACGCCTTCATCACGAACGCCGGCCTGCTGCTGATCCCGTTGAAGACCGGTGCGCTGGCCGGCCAGAACCTCGCCGGGGCGATGGGACAGGCGGGGCAGGCGCAGCGCAAGCGCATCACCGAGTTGCTGGCGAACGGACCGGACGGCCTGTTCGGCAGGCCGGACGCGCGGTGGGTTCTCGCCCAGCACATCGTGGGCGGCGACCGGAAGAAGTTCATGACCGGCGGCGGCAAGCTCGTGCTTCAGTTCGCCGACGGTACGAAGACCGACGTCCGAACCGAGGTCGACGAGGTGTACGAGGTGCTGACGGAGTTCCAGGACTCGCTGCCGCAGCAGGCCCGGCAGCCCGTCCCGCGCTGAGCCGAGGCCGGTCCCGCCACCCGAGGTCGGTCGCGCCACCCGAGGTCGGTCGTGGACGAGGAGCACACCGGCGTCGGGGCGGGCGCCGAGCGGGCTAGCCGGTGAGACCGAGTTCGGCGAGCGACCCGGCGGACAGGGTGATCTCGCCGTCCTCGCGGATCAGCGCGCCCGAGTCGTCGATGCGTCGATACCCCTGCGTCGTGTTGACCAGGGCGTGGTGCCCGTCGTCGAATGCGGTCAGCAGCAGGACGTACTCCTGCCCTGTCACGAGGTCGGCGGACATCGGGGTGCCATTGTCCGGCGGCAGGTACGCCACCGACACCACCTCGTCGGCGGCGGGCCTGCCCCCGACGGCGGCGCGCACGACGACCTCGGCCACCCGCTCGTCGACGCCGTCCCGGGTCAGGGCGCAACTCGTCTCGACACGGCCGCGCACGATGACCTGGGCCGCCGCCTCCAGCTCCTCGGTCGTCGGGTAGTACGGCTCGTCGGCGGCGACGAGCGCGATCCGCGAGGCCGCGTCCGCAGTGGACGTGGCGACCCCGGTGGTCGCAGTGGACGCGGCGACCGCGGCCGGAGCACAGGCGTCGAGCTCCGGGCCGCCGCAGGCGACGAGAAGACCGGCGCAGGTCGTGATCAGGAATGCGGCCGCGAGTCGGGCACCCGGTCGCCTCGGCACGCCGTCCCGGCGGATCGGGGGCGTGTCACGCGGGTGGGTTCGGGCGGCGCGGGGTGTGGTCGACTCGACGGGTCCGGCCGGATCCTCGGGCGGACCGGACTTCGATGCGGAAGCACTCGCCATGGCGGTACGACGCAGCCGGCCCGACCAGCGTTCCGCAGCCGTACCGTCGCGCCGGTCGGTCGGACGGCTGCTATCCGGACCGAGCAGCGACGCACGGGGTGCGGGCGGGTCCCACCGCCGCGACGCGGACGCGGACGATGCTGTCGCCGGCCCGCGCCGCGCCCGGCCCGCGGCGCGCCCGGATCCCGGCGGTCCCCGCTCGGCACGCGACGGCTCGCCCGCGACTACCGGCGGGCCTCCGTGAGCCGGACCCGCCGCAGGAGCTGCGCGTTCAATGCCACCACGATCGTCGAGAGGCTCATCGCCACCGCGCCGAGAGCGGGCGGCAGCACGAAGCCGATCCCCGCCAGAACGCCCGCGGCCAGCGGGACGGTCACCAGGTTGTAGGCGGTCGCCCAGCCGAGGTTCTGCCACATCTTGCGGTAGCTCGCCAGGGACAGTCTGCGCACGGCGAGCACCGCCCGCGGATCGTCGGAGGCGAGCACGACGCCCGCCGACTCGACGGCCACGTCCGTGCCCGCGCCGATGGCGATTCCGACATCGGCCCTGGCCAGCGCGGGGGCGTCGTTGACACCGTCGCCGACCATCGCCACTCGACGGCCACGGTCCTGCAACCGGGCGACGGCGCCGTCCTTGTCCGCGGGCAGCACCTCCGCGAACACCTCGTCGACGCCCAGTTCGCCCGCGACCGACTCCGCGACGCCCCGGGCGTCTCCGGTGATCAGCACGACACGGATGCCCTCGGTGTGCAGGGCGGCCACGGCCTCGCGCGACTCGGACCGGATCTCGTCGGCCACGGTCACCACGCCGATCACCGCGTCGTCCCGGAGGACGTACAGCACGCCCGCGCCCCGCCGAGCCGCGTCGTCCACGGCCGCCGCCGACTCGGCGGGCGGCTCGACGCCGTGCTCGCGCAGCAGGGCCGGGCCGCCCACCGCGATGGTCGCGCCGTCCACCACCGCCCGCACTCCTCGGCCCGTCAGCGAGCGGAAGTCCTGCGCGGCCGGGACCTCGCCCGACCGCCGAGCCGCCGCGACGACGGCTCTGGCCAGCGGGTGCTCCGAGTCCGACTCGGCGGCCGCGGCCGCCGCCAGCACCGCGGGCCGTGAGAAGCCCGCGACGGGGACGACGTCGGTGACGGCGGGCCTGCCCTTGGTCAGCGTCCCCGTCTTGTCGAACAGCACCGTGTCCACGGTCCGCATCCGCTCCAGCGCCAGCCGGTCCTTGATCAGGATGCCCGCCTTGGCCGACATCGACGTCGAGATCGCGATCACCAGCGGGATCGCCAGGCCGAGGGCGTGCGGGCAGGCGATGATCAACACTGTGACGGTGCGTTCGACGGCGGTGGTGGGCTCGCCGATCGACGACCACACGACGAAGGTGACGACGCCCGCGACGAGGGCGAACCAGAACAACGCCGCGGCGGCCCGATCGGCCAGTGCCTGGGCCCTGGACCGCGAGGACTGGGCCTGTTCGACCAGTCGGGCGATTCCGGCCAGCGCCGTGTCGGCTCCGACGGCCGAGATCCGGACGCGCAGCGCGGAGTCGGTCGCCACGGTCCCCGCGACCACCCGGTCCCCGGTCGTGCGGCGGACGGCGGCGGACTCGCCGGTGATCATCGACTCGTCGACGGCGGCGGTGCCGTCGGACACCACGCCGTCGGCGGGTACCCGCCCGCCGGAGCGGACCAGCACCAGGTCGCCGACGCCGAGCCGGGCGAGCGGGACCGGCCGTGTCGTGCCGTCGTCGTCGATGCGCTCCGCCGTGTCGGGAAGGAGTTCGGCGAGTGCGCCCAGCGCCCCGGTGGCCTGACCGAGTGCTCGCATCTCCAGCCAGTGCCCGAGCAGCATGATCACGATGAGCAGGACCAGTTCCCACCAGAAGTCGAGATCGAGTCCGCCGATGCCGAGGGTCGTCAGGGCGCTGGCGGCGAAGGCGACGGTGATCGCCAGGGCGACGAGCGTCATCATGCCGGGCTGTCGACGGCGTAGCTCGGACACGGCTCCGGTGAGGAAGGGGCTGCCGCCGTACAGGAAGACGAAGGTGCCGAGCACCGGGGGCATCCAGCTCGCGCCCGGTGTGACCTCGTAGCCGAGCAGGTCGGCGACCAGGTGACTGGCGAAGACGACCGGCACCGAGAGCACCAGGCTCAGCCAGAACCGGTCGCGGAAGATCACGGCGTGGTCGCCGTGGTCGCCATGGCCGCGGTCTGGGTGATCGCCGCGGTCGGAACGAGCGTCGTGGTCGCGATGGTCGCGGCGATCGGCGGCGGCATGGTCGTGGTCGGCCTGACGGCTCACGGAGTCGCCGTCCTCGCCCACGGGCGGCGCGGCCTCGGGTCCGCCGCTCGTCTCGACGTTCCGCCGTTCGGACGCCTCCGGCCGCGCCGCACGGCGATCGGCATGGTGCTCGGTCATGGCCGCCTCCTCACCCAGACACCACAATACCCCCTAGGGGTATATTTCCGTGTCCGATGCCGGGTTGGGCGCTTCGGCGGTGTCGTCCACCCGGCCTCGCAGGCCGGACGGACGCACGACCGGGACGAGGCACACCCGTCATCACCGCCCAGCCTGGCCGCCCGACACGATTCCCGCAGGGCGAGATCGACTTCTTCGCACCACCGCACACCGCGACCCGCGCCGAGCTTGATGTCGGCGACCGGGATGGCTCGGCGACGACGGTCGGGGCCTGCCTCGCTACCGGCCCGACGCCGGGCCGCTCTCCCAGCGAGCCGCCGCAGACATCGAGAAGGTCGCACCGCCGCCACCGATTCCACCGACGTGGCGAGACACCGGGAACGCGATGTACCGGGAACGCGGGACACCGGCCGGGCCGACTCCGGCGGGAGCGAGCCGCCTCAGCCCCGGTGTTCGCCGATCCCGCAGGCGCAGGCGGCCCCACCCCGGCGGACGGCCGGATTCGGCGACGGGTCCGTTCCAGAAGGGCTCGTCGGCCCGCTCGGCCGCGCTCCCGGTGAGGAACTACGGCCACACGCCGCCTTCGCAGACGAAAGCGGCGGCCGGGGCGGCCGGAGCGGAATCGGTCTGGGCACGACCCGACCGGTCGGACCAGCCCGCTTCGATCGGGTCGAGCGGGCGTGGGCGGGCGCCCGGGCCGAGGCCGCGCACCACGATCGAGCCGGGGGGACCGGTGAGCCCCGACACACCGGTCCTCCGAGAGGCGCGGCGCGAAGCCTCAGGAACGGACCAGCCTGGCCACGGCCTCGCTCGCCTCGCGGACCTTCTCGTTCGCCGTCTCGCCGCCCTCGGCGATCGCCTCGGCCACACAGTGCTTGAGATGCTCGTCGATCAGGCCGATGGACACCGACTGCAGCGCCTTGGTGGCCGCGGAGATCTGCGTGAGCACGTCGATGCAGTACTCGTCGGCCTCCACCATCCGCTGCAGGCCGCGGATCTGACCCTCGATCCGACGGAGCCGCTTGAGGTAGCCGTCCTTGCCTTCGGTGTATCCACGCATGTCCATCTCCTCATTCGGGGCACCTCGATCCGAGGATACCCCGTACCGGTACTTCGCCGTGGCGTCTTCCACCCCCCACGACCAGCGACGATGCACCCGAAGCCCGCAGACGCCCGCGATCGGCCCGCAGGCCGCTCGGCAGCGGGCTCAGGCCCGGCACCTGGACGGCAGCGTGGCCGCGGGCGGCAGCGCCGTCGGAGCCGGGCGCAGCCCGTCGGTGAGCAGGGCCAGATACCGTCTGCGATCCGCGCCGCCCACGTCGTCGGGACGCACCACGGCGAGCGCCATGACGACGACGGCGGCCACGTCGCGAGGCTCGAGCTCGGGACGAGTCACCCCGGCTGCCCTGGCACGGCGCAGCAGCCCGCCGACCAGATGTTCGCAGCGGTCGAGCAGTCGTACGTCGATCGAGTCGACCTCGCGTGCCAGGGCCAGAACCGCCTGTCGCCCCGCCAGCACGTCGACGGTGGCATGGAGAAAGTGCAGCAGGTCCTGCCAGGGATCGTCGGTCTCCACGGCGGCGAGCTCGATCGCGACGAAAGCGCGAGCGAAGACCGCACGCACCAGCTGGTCACGGTTGCGGAACCGGCGGTAGACCGTCGCCACCCCCACACCCGCCCGGCGGGCGACCTCCTCCAGCGTCGCGGCGGGCCCGATCTCCTCGAAGGCCCGCTCCGCCGCCACGACGATGCGTTCATAGTTCCGTGCCGCATCGGCTCGGAGTACCTGGTCAGGCGGCGGCATCCGAGCACGTTAACAGCTCGACCGGCCCGAATCGGCCTGCCGACGGCGTGCGGACCGGGTTCGTCCCCGCCCGCGTCGTCGGCATCCCCCTCACCGGCCGCAGCGAGCACGACCGGCGACAAGCCCGCTCGCCGAAGTGCCGGGGCTGCCTGCCCGTCGATTCCAGTACGGCGGTGCTGGCCTGGTGCTGCCACGCCGGGGCGACGCGCCCGCCCACGAGGACGCCCGCACCGCTGCCGGAGCCGGCCTCCTCGGCCCCGGTCGATCCCGGCGGTGCGGACGGTCGACGCGACGGGACCCGGCCTCTTACCAGGTCACGGGCAGGGAGTGCACACCGTAGATCGCATGCGCATGCCGGAACCGGACCTCCTCGGGCGGCACCGCGCACGCCAGACGGGGGAAACGGCGCAGCAGGGCGGGGAAGGCGATGCGCAGCTCCATCCGGGCCAACGGTGCGCCGAGGCAGTGGTGCAGGCCGTGCCCGAAGGCGACGTGGCCTGCCGCTCCCCTGGTGATGTCGAAGCGGTCCGGCTCGTCGATGAGCGCCGGGTCGCGGTTGGCCGAGGACAGGGCCAGGACCACCTGTTCGCCTGCCGGAATGCGCTGCCCCGCGATCGTGACCTCCTCCGTCGTCGTCCTCGGCACGCCTGCGTGCACGATCGTCAACCACCGCAGCAGCTCCTCGACCGCGGCGTCGACCACGCCCGGATCGGTGCGCACCAAGGCCGCCTGTTCGGGATTGCGCAGCAGCGCGAGCGTGCCGAGCCCCAGCATGTTCGCCGTCGTCTCATGCCCGGCGACCAGCAGGATCATGGCGATGCCGGTCAGCTCGGACGGGGTCAGCTCCGCACCGTGCTCGCGCACCAGCATGCCCAGCAGGTCCTCGCCGGGCCGCTGTCGCGCCGCGGCGCCGAGTTCCGCCAGGTACCCACGCATCTGGAGTTCGGCCGTCCTGCGGTGCTCCTCCGAGACCGACAGGTCGAGCATGAGGCTGCTCTGCCGGTGGAAGTCCGCGCGGTCGGCGTAGGGCACTCCCAGCAGTTCGCAGATGACCAGGGACGGCACCGGGAGCGCGACGTGCTCCACCAGGTCGGCCCCGCGGCCCGCCCGTTCGAGGTCGTCCAGCGCCGTGTCCACGATCTCCACGATCCGCGGCTCCAGCAGCCGTATCCGCCGCATCGTGAACTCCGGGGTGAGCATGCGCCGCAGGCGCGCATGCTCCGGCGGGTCGAGGGCCAGCAGATTGCCCGCCCGCAGGTCCGCCGCCTCCTCCTCACCGAGTCCGGAGCCGTCCGTCGACGGCGGCGTCGGTGCGACGTTGCTGAACCGGACCGGATCGGCGAGCGCCGCGCGCACGTCGTCGAACCGGGTCACCAGATACATCGGCGGCGCGAAGGACGTGATCAGCCGACGCACGCCTTCGGCCTCCCGCGATCGGCCGAGCTCCTCGACCGGGTCGAACTCCGATCGCCGCATGTGCAGTGGCATCTCCGGTGCTGTCGACATCGCCGTCCCTCTCCCGCCTCGTGATCAACGACGTCGACGCTACCAGCTAACCGATAGTCGACTATCGATTAGGCTGATCGGGGCGGTCGGCGGCTCCGATACAGCCGAGGGTCGGACGCGACGTCGCCTGCTCGGGCGCCTGCGTCAGGCCGCCCCGAGGAAGCCCGCCCGGTTGGCCCGCGCCCACGACTCGAAGTCGGTCGGCGGACGGCCGAGCACGCGGGCCACGTCGTCGGTCACCACGGCGTTGTGTCCGCGCCGCACCCAGGCGACCCCGGTCAACGCCATGTCCGCCGCGGCGGGCGACCTGCCCACCGCCAGCAGCTGTTCGCGAGCCTCCGCCAACGTCAGGTCCACGGTGGAGATCGGCCGCTCCAGGACACGGCGCAGGATCTCGGCCTGCTCGTCGAGGCTCAGCGATTCCGGGCCGGTCAGGGTGTAGGTCCGGCCCGCGTGGCCCGCACCGGTGAGTGCCTCGGCCGCCACGGCGGCCACATCGACCGGATCGATGACGCCCTGTCGTGCCCCGCCCGCCGGGTCCGGCAGCGGCCTGCCCGACTCGATCAGCGACGCGAAGGTCAGCAGGTTCGAGGCGAACGTGGAGGGACGCAGCAGCGTCCAGCTCAGGCCCGACGTCGTCACCGCCTGCTCGGCCGCCAGATGCCAGCCGCCCACCGTCGTCTCGGCGTCGAGCCGCTCGCCCGTCCCGATGGCGGACAGCTTCACGACGCGGGACACCCCCGCCTCCGCCGCCGCGGTCAGCATCGCCTGGTCGTGCTTCGGCTCCGCCGACGGGTACATGGTGACCAGGAACAGCGCCGTGATTCCGTCGACCGCCGCCGCCAGCGAGGCGGGATCGTCGAAGTCCGCCGCGACCACGTCGACGCCGTCGATCGCGGGGATCGCGTCCGGTCTCCTGCTCATGGCTCGGACGGCATGGCCCTGGGAGACCAGGATGGGCATGATTCGGGAACCGATGGTGCCGGTGGCACCGCTGATCAGGATCATGCCGACGACGATCGTCCTCGGCGGACCTCGCCCGCTAGGAGAAAACGGCGGTGCTCGCCCCGACTCGTGGCCGTGCGAACCCGACGGCGCCTACCGTGGCGTCGTGCCACAGACAGTGGTCGAGCCGCTCCGTTGGACGGCCGACATCGACATCCTGGAACCCGCGGACGGCGGCGAGGCGGTGCTGGCCGAGCCGGACCACGCCGTCCGCCTGGCGCTGCGGGCGGCGATCGAGCCGTCCGCCACGGCGGACTCGGCGCCGGCCGAACTCGTCGTGCTGGGGCCGCGCACCAAGGCCTCCCACCACCGCACGGGTCGGTGGACGCGCTGCGCCGTGGCCCGACTCCGGCCCGGTCTCGCCCGAACCGTCCTCGGCAGGCCCGCACGGGAGCTCGTGGATCGGGTCGTCCCGTTGAGCGCGCTGCGCGGTGCTTCCGCCTTCGCGCTGACCGACGCCTGGTCGGCCCTGCTCGCCGAGCCGACGTCGCCGGAGTCGGCGGACGAGGTGCACCGCAGGCTGGCCGCGGCGCTGCGAGACCACCTGACGGGCGACGCCGCCGGGATCGGTCACCGCGCCGCAGCCGCGGCGCCCCGTCGCACGGCCGAAGGGCGCCGGGACGGTTCGCGGTGGGAGGAGCGGGGCGAGTCCGGATCCGGGGCTGGGCAAGGGCCGGCCCGCCGGCCGGGAATCGGACCGCCGGGCGGATCGATCCCGCCTCGCGGCGACGACGCGAACCACCGGCTCGGCGACCATACGAGCCACCGGCTCGGCGACCATACGAGCCACCGGCTCGGCGACCCCCTCGACCTGCCCCCGCACCTCGACCTCGTCCACGCCGCGACCCGGCTCCTCGCCGCAGGCCCCGACCCGAGCGCCACCCGGGTCCGCGCCGCCGCGCTGCGCCTGCATCTGAGCGAACGGCAGCTGCGCACCGTCTTCACCGACGGCGTCGGCCTCTCGCCGAAGCACTTCGCGCGGATCGACCGGGTGCGGTCGGTGCTCGCGCGACTCCGGGAGCGGCAGCTGGCACGACTGGCGATGGAGACCGGGTACTACGACCACTCCCACCTGACCGCCGAGTTCCGCAGGCTCATGGGTGTCACCCCGAGCGCCCTTCTGGCAGGGGACCGCCCCGCGCTGCGAATCTGCCCGCTGACCCGGCATCTCTGAACCGGCATCTCCGAACCGGGGCCTCGAACGGAGAACCACTGACGCCGGGGCACGCAGGAGAGAGGAGCCCCCGCCCAGCGAGGCCGGGGTGCGGCAGGGTCGGGGCCTGCGGTTCGACCCCGGCACGGCCGAGCCCGGTAACGGGGCCGCTTCAGCCGAATCCGACTCGCGCCCGGCCTGGAAGTCGAGAGCTCCCACCGGGTCGCAGCACGGTCTTCCCGCAGAGCCCCAGCGGGGCGCCCTCCACCCCGGGCCGACGGCGAAACCGCGTGTCGAAGCAGGCACGCCGCCGGTCACACCGTCTGTCACCCACACCCGGGAACAGCAGGACCGTCCCACCGAGCACCGAGCACCGGGCACCGAGCACCGGGCGCAGCCCGCGGACTCAGCAGCCGACGGTGCTCTGCCGAACGGTGAGGGTGGTGGGCAGCCATCGCCGCCAGCTCGTCGGCGGTCCGTGTCCGAGCATCCGGCTCACCGCGGTCGCGCCCAACTCCTCCACCGGCGAGTGCACCGAGGTGAGCGGCACGGGCGCGGAGGCCGCGATGATGCTGTCGTCGAATCCGACGACGGCGACGTCCTCCGGCACCCGGCGCCCGGTCTCGGCGAGCGCCTGCACGGCGCCTGCCGCGCTGAGGTCGCACGCGGCCACGATCGCGTCGAGCTCCGGATGCTCGCTCAACAGGCGCAGGGTGGCTCGCCGCGCGGGCGCCAAGGCGAAGTCGCCCTGGGCTCCCAACGGTCGGATGCCGGCGTCCCGGACGGCGGCGGTGTATCCCGCGCGACGGTCGGCGGCGCACGGGTGCCGGCGCGGGCCGTGGATCGCGACGATCCGGCGGCGGCCCCTCTCGTAGAGATGTCGGACGGCGGCATCCGCCCCGTCGGCGTTGGTGATGTCGATGACGGGGATCCCCGGTGCCGTCCGGCCCAGCGAGACGACCCGGCCGCCCGCCGCGGCCAGGCGGGAGGCCAGGGCGGCAGGCACGTTGACCAGCACGGTCCCCGCCGAGGCGGTCAGCTCCGGGCCCACCACGTCGTCGGGGCCCGCCGAGCCGTCCACCCGGCGGATGCGCAGCTCCACGCCCGTGCCCGCCGAGGCGCGGAAGGCACCGGCCAGCAACCTGCCGTAGTAGGGATTCGTGCCCAGCGCCGTGGGGTCGTCGTCGACCACGAGGATGGTGATCACCTCGGCGCGACCGGAGGCCAGCGCGCGGGCGGAGCGGTCGAGTCGGTAGCCGAGCCGGGACACGACCTCTTCGACATGCCGTCGCAGCGAGGCCGCGACGCCGGGCTCCGCGTTGACCACTCTGGACACCGTCGAGCGGGACACCCCCGCCTCCCGCGCCACGTCCTCCAACGTCGTCCGCTTCGACCCCATGACTGCGATGGTAGCGCTCCCACGCAAGAACTCCGTTGTCCTCGCCGCCTCCGCAGCGTCGCCTGACACCGATCCTGAGCGGGAAGAACGGCGCGTGACGGCGTCTGCGGACGCGGCAAGCCCCGATCACAGACCACGAACCGCGACGACGGACCACCACGCACGCCGGCGGCAAGCCCCGACGGTCGCCACTCCGCACCGGCGCCCGTCGCCGCCCACGCCCCGAGGCTCCGCCCCGAAGGACCCTTCCAGCCGCCACGAGTCGAGCAGGCCGCCGCGGGCGCCGGGGGAGGCCGGCGAGCCACCCCCGGTTTCCCCCGGCGGCGACGCGCCCGACCGCCCCGGGCCGCCGCGGCTACTCGTCCAGCTCGATCGACCCGTCTCGACGGCCGGTCGCCGCGAATCGGGTGAACATCGCCGCCGCGACGGCGAGCCACGCCGCACCGAGCACGAACGCCAGTCCGGCACCGACGCCGACTCGTGCCCAGTCGACGGCCCCGCCTGCCGCGAGCTCCCGGATCGCCGCGAGGCCGTGGGTGAGCGGGAAGGCCTGCCCCACCGCCTGGCACCAGCCGGGGAAGAAGGAGAGCGGCACGGTCACCCCGGACAGCAGCATCATCGTGGTGTGGCCGAGGTTGCCGACGACGTTGCGCCAGCGGGGGCCGCGCAGCACGATCGCGCCGAGCACCAGAGCCGTCCCGTAGGAGCCGACGGACGTCAGCACGAGGCAGCCGAAGGCCGCCGCGGCGGTGAGCGGGCTCCACTCGACCCCGAGGAACGGGCCGAGGACGAACAGCGTCACGCTGGACGTCGCGATGCCGCTGGGCACCCAGAAGAACGACCGCCCGACGAGCACCGGCCACAGTGGACCCGGCGCGACGATCAACAGTCCCAGCGTGCCGGTGTTGCGCTCCCAGGTCGTCGAGGCGACCGAGAGGAAGGCCTCCACGGCACAGGCCATGACGGCCTGCCCGACGAAGAGGTACAGCACCGCCTCCTGGCTCTGCAGGAGCAGGCCGATGGAGGCGAAGAAGAGGACCTGCACGATGATGCGGCCGAGCCAGCCGAGGGTCCAGGTGAGCGGCGTGTAGACCGTGCGCAGGTCGGCCAGGGCGACACGCAGCCCGGCGGCGACTGCGGCTGCGACCCCGGGCGGCGCCGAGCCGACGAGACTCGCGGGCGAAGCGACGGCGGGCGATCGACGCTGCGACATGAGGTCCCCCGAGGTGATCTGGCCGGGCGGCGACGGCACGGACGGCGGACCGCCCCGATGGGTCGGGTCGGCGGGCCGCCCGTCGTGCGGCGAGACGGTGTCAGGCATGGGCGAGACTCCCGGTGGTGCGAACGCGACGGAGGATGCGATCCAGCAGGAACGAGCCCAGTAGGAAGCCCGCCGCACCGAGTGCGAGCACCACGCCGATCCGGAGTGCGGGCGCGGACACCGGCCCGGCCGTGAGCGCGTCGCGCAGCAGGTCCGAGGACCAGGACAGGAACACGAGCCGGGCAGGCGGGTGCAGCCACTGCGGCAGGAGGTCGACCGGAACGGCCACCCCGCCGAGCAGGAAGAACGGGTAGCTCAGCGCGTTCTGGAAGGTCCGGGCCGATCGGGCCAGCACGAAGACGCTCGCCATCACCGTCGCCGTGCCCGCCATGGCGATCGCGGTGCAGAGGATCGTCACGGTGAAGACGAGCGGATGCTCGACGGCGATCGGCACCCCGGTCATCAACATGCCGACGAGCCACGACTCCACGAAGGCGAGCAGCGACACCGTGGTGACCGCGAGGATGCGTCCGGTGAGCACCGTGCCGAAGGAGGCGGGCGCCGCGACGAGCAGCTCCAGCGAGCCGTTGTCCCGCTCACGACTGATCAGTTCGCCCGCCGTCTGCAGGGCCATCCCCCAGAGGGCGATGAGCGCGGGAGCCAGCACCCCGTACGGCGCCAGGTCGTCCCGGCCGCCCGCCTGGAAGATCGCGAGGAACACCACGGTCAGCAGCGGCGCCGTGAACAACGCCAGGAACCAGTCCGGATTGCCGCGCATCCGGCGCAGCTGGGAACCGAACCCGGTGGTCAGGCCCAGCGCGAGACCGCGCATCACGAGACGTCCATGCCGCGGGACCGACCGGACGTCGTGGTGCCCAGCAGCCGCACGTAGACGTCCTGCAACGAGGGCGTGCCGGTGACCAGCGAGGTGTGCCCGGCCGCGACGAGCCGGGTGAGGACGTCGGCGACGTCGGGTGTCTCGACACGCAGGACCACCGTCGTCGGGGCGGTCCCGGCCCCGGCCCGGTCGGACGGCTCGGGCAGCGGCTCGACGACCACCCCCGGCAGTCGCGCCGACTCCTCGGCCAGCCGGACCGCGGCGGCGGGTTCGAGGTCGCGCACCTCGATGCGGCGACCGGTGTCGAGCCAGGACCTCGCCTCGGCGGGCGTCCCGCTGCCGACGATCCGGCCGCCGTCGACGAAGGTGATCGAGTCGCACACCGCCTCGGCCTCGGCCATGTCGTGCGTGGTGAGCAGGATGGTCCGGCCCTCGGATCGCAGCGCACGCACCAGTTCGCGGAACTCCAGGGCGCTGATCGGGTCCATGCCCACGGTGGGTTCGTCGAGCAGCAGCAACGGCGGATCGGCGACGAGGCCTCTGGCGAGGTGAAGGCGCTGCTTCATGCCTCGGGAGAACGTCTCCACGCGGACGTCGGCGCGGTCGAGCAGCCCGACCCGGTCGAGCAGGGCAGGCACCCGGGTCCTGGCGACGCGGCCCGGCACGCCGTGGAGGGCGGCCCAGAAGCGGAGGTTCTCCGTCGCGGTCAGCCGCCCGTACAGGCCTCGGTCGCCGCCGAACACCACCCCGATGCGCTGCCGCACGGCCCGGGCGTCTCGAACGACGTCGTGGCCGAGCACCGTGGCTCGGCCGTCGGTGGGCAGCAGGACCGTCGACACGATCCGGCACAGCGTGGTCTTGCCCGCGCCGTTGGGGCCGAGCAGGCCGTGCACGCGGGCGGCGGAGAACGTGGCGCTGATCCGGTCGAGCGCGCGGCGGTCCGGTCTGCCTCGGGTGGCGTAGACCCTGGTCAAGTCGTGGATTTCCAGTGCGGGAGAGGACACGGCGGTGAGTGTGCCGCCGAGAACGGCGCCGTCATGTAGTCAGAGATGACTACATGACGGCTACCGTCGCGGGATGAACGACGGACACGGCGGCGATCCGGACGGCCGGACGGCGACGGAGCGGACGCCTCCCGATCGGGCGGCCTGTCGTCGCTGGTGCGCGGAGACCTCGGCACGCTGGCGGGCGGGCGACGCCGCGGGGGCGCGGATGGCGATCGACTCCGCCGAGCAGGCGGCGGGCGACGATCCGGGGCTGCTGGTCGAGGCCCTGGCCGCCCGATCGACGCTGCACATCCGCACCGAGGAGTACGACCGTGCGGCGGAGGCCGCGCGGCACTGCCTCCGGATCGCCGAGAGCCTGCGCAGGCTCACCCGGCGTCAGATCCTCGCCGTGCTGCACGCCAGGGTCAGTCGCGGCACCGTGCTGGCCTCCGACGGCGCACCGGTGCACAGCAGACGCGCGGCGCCCGCCCCGACCTCCGCCGCACGCCGGGCCGACGGCCTCGCCGAACTCGACGAGGTCGCCGCCCATCCCGCGGCGGACCGCGACGTCGTCGACCGCGCGGTCAACAACGCCCTGGTCGCCCGGCTCTGGACGGTGCGACGACGGGTGACCGACGGCGCCGCACAGGTCGACGCCTGGCTCTGGGTCGCCCGGGCCCGCGACGTCGCCGGTCGGCGCGGCTCCCGAGGTCTCATCGTGCGGCAGGCCGTCGACCTCGCGGTCCACACCGGACAGTGGGAACGCGGCTGGGACCATCTCACCGACCAGCTCGACCACGAGGAGCGGCGATCGGAGCAGGTGGCCCTCGCCGCGAAGGGCGCCCAGCTGGCCTGGTCTCGAGGCGATCTCGTCGCCGCCCGCCGCCTCGGGCAGCGGGCGCTGACCGCCTCCACCGGGGTCGACGTGGTGTGGTCGCGGCTGTACGGCCACCTAGGCGGCCTGATCGCGGCGGCGGCGGGCGCGGGGCCGGTCACGGCCGCGCTGACGGCCTACGCGCGCTGCGTCGATCAAGCGGGTCACGAGTCCAGGGAGAACCGTGCCTGGGAGGCGGCCCAGACGGCCCTGGAGGCGGGGCGCTCCGCAACCGAGGTACGGGCCTGGCTGGCCCGACTGCTGCCCCGAGGAATCCGAGACGACCGGCTGCGCGCGCTCGCCGACCTCGTGCTGTCCGACCACGCCGGGCACGCCCCCGACCCGGCGACCTGGGCCGCCGTGGACGTCGAGAGCCTCGGCGCGGTCGACCGGGCGCGCTGTCTGTCCGCCCGCGGCCGGGCGGCGCTGCGGGCGGGCAGGGAGACGGCGGCCATGGTCGATCTCCAGGCGGCGCGGCTGGCCCTGCGCGACTGGCCGGGCCGGGTCCGCGACGAGGTCGACGCGACGGCGGCGGCCCTCCTCGATCCGCCCGACGTCACCGCGGCCCAGGCCCGGGTGCTCGACCTGCTCGTCGAGGGCATGGGCAATCAGCGCATCGCCGAGGAACTGGGCTGCGCGGAGCGCACCGTCGCCGTCCACGTCTCCCGCCTGCTCCACGCCACGGGCGCACCGACGCGAACGCGGCTCGCCGTGCGGGAGATCCGCCGCAGGATGATGACGGCGGGGTGAGTCGGGCGACCGAGGAGCGGGCACACGCGGCGGGCGACCGGCACACAGGAGGCGACCACGCGGGCGACGACCACCGCCGAGTGTCGCCCCGCCGCCGTCACCAGACCACGTCGCGCCGTCCAGCCCCGGCATCGCCCTCCGGCGAGACACCGCCGCACGACACCGGTCGGGGGGGCGGTACCGCCGTCCACTCGGTGCCCGCTCAGGTCCCGCGCGCCGCCGTCGACCCGCGGGATCGCGCCGGTCACGAGGCAGGTTCGGTCACCCGACGGCCCACGCGGCCGCCGCCGTGATGGCCGCGACCCGCGTCGCCCGTCCCCTCGGCGACATCACGGCGAGGCGCGCCACGACGCGAGGCATGCGGCGGCCGGGGCCCGCGCTGTCTCCGTCAGCGTGGTGGCGGGTCGACGACGGTGCCGCGAATGCCTCGGGGGTGAGCCGCGGCGGCGGAGTCGGCGAGACCGTGCGCCGCGCTGCATCGCCTCGTAGGCGGGGAGGGCCGGGGGTCGCCGGGAAGGCTGCCGGCACGGGAGCCGCCGACGACGGCTCCCGTCCCCGCCCCGGCCCGGATGACGGCGGCCTCGGCCGTCGTCGACGGCCCGGCGGCGCCCTCGAGGCGGGGTGCGGGCGGGTGACCACGACCCGCCGAAGCCGGTCGCCGTGCCGAGCAGCCCCGGCTCCAGCGGGGCAGCCGAATCGCACGTCGGAGTCCCCGTCCGCTGAGACGTGCACCGGTCTCCCGGCGGCGCGTGGTCTGCTGCGGCGCCACCGCCGTCTCGCCGCGGGCGCGACGGCGACGGCGACGGCGACGGCGACGGCGACGGCGACGGCGACGGCGACGGCGACGGCGACGGCGACGGCGAAGGGAGAAGGGAGCCCGCCGGTCCTTCGGGCGCCGAGGCGCGGGGACGGCGTCGATCGACGATCAGCCCGCCTTGGTGATCTCGGTCGCCGGCGAGATCGACCGGGCCGGGTTCGTAGCGGCCGTCCAGCGGCACGATCGCCGCCCGACCGAAGGCCGGTGCGCCCGGCCGGACTCACCGCCGTGTCGGCGCGCCGAACCAGTCCGCGAGGGCTTGGCGCAGCTCGGCCGCCGTCGTGGGTCCGACGGAGTTCGCGGCCCAGACGACGTAGCCGTCCGGCCGGATCAGCATGACGCGCGCGGGCACCGCCGCGGCGTCGACGGCCGCGTCGGCGGCCGGGGCCCCGCCGCCGATCCTGGCCTGGATCAGCTGGATCCGGCCGTCCCACTCCTTCGCGGCCGCGGTGGTCGACGGATGGCCGATGAGATCGAGCAGGACCGGCCGGCCGCCGTGCAGCAGGGCGGCCACTCTCGTCGGGACACCGCCGCGCAGCAGCCGAAGATCCGGCATCCATCGCCCGGCCAGCGGGTGCGCCGGCCCGCCTCGACCCGTGTCGTAACGGATGTCGGCGCCTGCCATCAGATCGGCGATGCGCCGGACGTTCGCGGCGTCGTCGAGCAGCTCGCCGAGCAGTTCCCGCAAAGCGGTGATGTTCGGCCCCGCAGCCAGCAGCGCTGTCTGGGCGCGGGTGTGCATGACGACCCGTCGCCCCACCGGGTGTCGCTCGCTCTCATAGGTGTCGAGCAGCCCGGTCGGCGCCCAGCCGAGGATCTCGGCCGCGAGCTTCCAGCCGAGATTGAGCGCGTCCTGCATGCCCAGGTTCAGGCCGGGACCGCCTACCGAGGAGTGCACGTGTGCCGCATCCCCCACCAGCAGGACCCGGCCGCTCCGGTAGTGCGCGGCCTGTCGGGAGTTCGCTCCGGTCGTGCGTTCCAGGATGGACGGCGCCCCGTCGGCGGGCTCGCTCATCGGCACATCGCCGCCGAGCACGCGCCGCACCGCGTCCCGCAGCTCCTCGATGGACATGGCCGTGTCGGCGGGCACGGGCTCGGGCGACGATTCGTACACCGCGACGCGATACCTGCCCGGTTGGACCATGCCGTAGGCGAACATCCCCCGCTCGGTCCGGGTGAAGGTCGCGGATCGCAGCCTTCCCACCCCGTCGACCTCCAGATCCCCGGTCTCGCCGAGGGCGACCGGCGGGTGGATGACGACCTGCCCGCTGCGCTGCACGAAGCCGCTGTCGGTGACACCGGGGAACTCGATACCGCAGAGCCTGCGCACGCTGCTGCGTCCGCCGTCGGCGCCCACCAGGAAGCGGGCCGCGATCTCCTGTCGGCCCGCAGGCCCGTCGACCTGCGTGGTCACCCGGGCAGCGTCCTGGTGCAGGCCGATCAGCTCATGGCCGCGGCGGATCTCCACGCCGAGCTCCGCCGCGCGGTCGGCGAGCACCTCCTCGATTCGCTGCTGGGCAACGGGGAGGACGAAGAGTTCGTGGTTCGTCATGGCGGCGAGATCCAGTGGCAGGGCCCCGAACTGGAATCCGGGCAGTCGGAACGGCGGCCGATCATGCCCGCTGAGGCGCTCGTGGAGGCCGCGATAGTCCAAGGCCTGCACGACTCGGCCGACGAGGCCGTTGGCCTTCGGCCGGTCCGACGGCTCGGCCAGGCGCTCGACCACGATCGGGTGCACGCCTGCCTGCGCCAGTTCGCAGGCGAGCAGCAGGCCGTTGGGTCCGGCACCGACGATCAGCACATCCGTGCGGACGTCGGCGGCCGCAGGCTCACGCTCCGGATGCCGATCCGGGGTGGTTGTCGCGATGGTCATCGGTCCGCTCCTTGCGTCGAGGGGAGTCGAGTGCGGGCATGGCGAGATCGCCGCACCGGACGGCAGGCGTCGGTGCGGCGGGTGGTGGCTGTGGTGCGGTGAGTGCGCGGAATGGACGAGGGGCGAGTGCGGCGCGGCGGGGCCGAGCGCCGTCCGGTCCGGCGCGGGCTAGCGGCGCGGCTCGGGCAGGCCCGCAGTGATCTCGGCGAGGGCGGCACGCAGCAGTCCGGCCTGCGAGACAGGTGGATCGGCACGCAGCCATCGGCGTGTGGCGACGTCGATCGCCGAGCCGATCGCGGCGGACACCAGACTGGGGTACATGTCTCGGTCGGGGTCGCCGCCGGTGCGTTCGGCGACGGCCAGTGCCAGCTCCCGTTCGGCCGCGGCGCTCGCCTTCAGGTAGGCGCCCTGCAACGCGGGCTCGGCGACCATGAGCGAGACCCCGGCCGTCCACTCGGGGTCCGGCGTCTGCTGCTCGTCCCCCGTGTGCGCGAGGACGGCGTGGACGACCGCGTCCCACAGTGGTTCGTCGGCGGGCCTGCTCCGCAGGAGGTCGGCCATGCGCCGGGCCCGGTCGAAGTGCCGCCAGACGACGGCCTCGGCCTTGCCCTCGAAGTAGTTGTTGAACGTCCGAGGTGACACGCCCGCCGCTGCGGCGATGTCCTCCACCAGGACCGCGTCCAGGCCTTTCTCCACCGCCAGCCGCAGGGCGGCCCAGCTCAGTGCCTCCCGAGTCTGCTGCTTCTTGCGCTCGCGCAGCCCTGGGCCGGAGTCTCGCGACGACGGGGTCATGACGCAAGACTAGGCAGAATAGTGCGCCATGCGCAAGATTGCGGGCCACGCAACTTTCTTGACGGTCAACGCTCCACAGATCCCGCCCCGCCCTGTCGCGGCGATGGTCGGGCCCGGTCGGTTTCGCGACGCGGTCGTCCACCGGAGATCCCGGCGCGCGGCGGAGCGGAACACCACCTCCGGAAACCGCCGCGCGCCAGGCCGGACGTCCTGACGCCGACTCGTCGGGCAGGCCGCACCGCACCGGGCGCAGCAGGTCGAGTGTCCAGAGCCGCGTGCGCGCGTCGGGGAGCCCGCGAGCCCACGCATCTCGGCTCGGCGAGACCGGGCGTGCCGATCAGCGGCGCCACCCGACTCCGACCCCGGCCACGCAGCCGACCGACTCGCGTCGGCATCGGCTCACGCACCGATCTCGCCGGCGCGCGTCCTGTCAGCGCGCGTCCTGTCAGCGCGATCGGCGGCGACCGAGCCCGGGGGCACGTCGACCCGGCCGCCTACCGGTGCGGCGCGATCATGGCACGGTGGTGAGGATCGAATGGACCACGAGCCGGGCGTTCACCGCCGGTCGACGAGACAAGGGGCGACATGGGGTGTCGTGACTGCCGGTTCTGCACCGAGCCGGGCATCGTGCAGGGCGCGCGAAAACTGGCCTTAGGCCTGCTGTACCTCGTGACGCTGGGTGTGGCGTGGCTGCTGCTGGCCGTGCTGCGGCTCTTCCAGCAGCGGTGTCCACAGTGTCGACACCGGCTGAGATTCCACGCCCGTCGAGCCGACGGGTCCTTCCGCGACTAGACGACGGACGAGCCCCGGCCGGGGGCTCCCTCCGCACCGGACACTCCGCGTCGTCGCGGGCAGGCGACCGGACGGCATGCCGTGCAGATCACGGGATGGTGCCGTCCCGCTCGCCGTGCCGCCGGCCTGCACACTCAGTCAGGAACACACGCTGCGACACGACGGCTGCATCCAGCGAACGGAGCCGGATCACCGCCATCGCGTTCGCGACAAGGTCAGCCCATAGACCTCGTCCGCACCCGCCTCGCGGAGGCGACGTGCGACCACGTCGAGCGTGCTCCCAGTGGTGAAGACGTCGTCGTAGACGACGACCCGCCTCCCTCGGACGGCGCGCTCGTCGACGACGGTCAATGCGGCATAGATCGTGGCGGCGATCCTTACTCGCCGTGCGAGGCTCCCGGCACTCGCCATCGTCTCCGTAGCTGTCGTCTTGGTGATCACAGGCGGTTCGAGCCGAAACGGGTAGCCGACGTCGTCCTGTTCGATCGCGTATCTGATGGTCCGGGCCGCGTGGTCGCCGACCGAGTGACCTCCGTCTCGCGTGACGAACGCAGGCATGGGGATGCTCAGATCAGAGCGCGCCAGGTGGGGATGGTGCGGGAGGGCTCCCAGCACCACTCTGGCGAAAATCAGCCCCCAACCCCATTTTCTCCGCTCTACTCGTAGAGCTTGATCGCGGCATCCGGTTCGCCGGTCTTCATCGCGATCGCGGTGTTGGACACGAACTGTCGATCGGTACTGGAGCACAGCATGTTGACACACGCCGCCGTCGCCGAGGCAAGGCGCTGACCGCAGACCGGGCAGGGAAACGGTGCAGCAGGCTTCAGGGTCGCCGCCGCGCACTTCTGGCAGACCGACGGCGGCCCGACCGCCCGATAGGCACAGCCACCGCAGTCCCCGAATCCCGCAGGAGCAGGGTGAGCGACTGCCTCCATGATCAGACGAAGTCCAGGACGAGCTGCGCACGGCGCTCGTCAGCGGCGTGGATGCGTGCGGCAGGGGCCAGAGCCTCGGCCACCTCCGCGACACTGTCCACCTGAAGCGCGCCTCGAGTCGCGGCGTAATCGCGGGCCCAGTCCTGCTGCTCCGTCAGGCTCTTGATCAGGAACACCTTCTTGCCGTGCTCGAGGGCGATTCTTGCCTGCATCTTCGCCCCGGAGGTGCGTCCAGCCTCGATGACGACCGTGCCCTGCGCGATACCGGACATCGTGATGTTCCGACGTGGGAAGGTCCACGTGGCCCCCCGAGAATCCGGCCAGAACTGCGATACGACAGCCCCGCGGCCGTCACGTGCTATTCGGTCGGTCAACACGCGATTCTCGGCGGGGAAGTAGTGATTGATGCCGGTGCCCAGCACGGCGATGGTCCGGCCGCCCGCCGCCAGCGCAGCGGTGTGCGCGGCAGTGTCGATGCCCCGCGCCAACCCGGAGACGACTGTCACGCCACGGGCCACGAGCTCCCGTGCCATCCGTCCCGCGCGCCGGAGCCCCTCCTCGGTGGCGCTTCGAGTGCCGACCACCGCAACGCTGCGCGGATCCGAGTCATGCAGTGAGCCGCGGACGAAGAGGAACGGTGGCGGGTTGACCACCAGGCGCAACGTGGCGGGATAACCCTCGTCTTCGATCGTCACGAGACGGACGTCGTGCTGTTCGTTCTTGATCAGCTCATCCTGTGCGGCGGCCACGTAGTCGGACTCACGCTCGGCGGCCCCCGCCAACGCGGCCACGGCCTTCACCGCATCCCTGCCGGTCTCGACGGGAGCACCCTTCCAGAGACGGCTCACGCCGTCAGGCCGCTGGGCTTCGCGCGCGATGAGGTACCAGTTGACCCCTGGAACCTTGCACAGTCCCAGCAGCCTGAGCTGGCGATCAGTGACTCGCATCCTACTCCTGCCGCACATCTGTTCGAATGCGCTTGTCAAGAGTATGTCTATCGCACAGTACGTCCCCACGTCGAGAAGTCGACGGCGGATTCACCCGATCTCGACGGCCTGCATACGCCGCGACCGCCCGCGCCCCACGCGCCGACGGGACCTCCGGCGCGCGCCCGACGGTGCGGCACACGGCTATGCTCCAGACCCCGGCCAGACGGACACCGCAACGGCGTGGAAGGCGAACTGATCATGTCGATCGAGGTCCTGCGGCTGCGTTGTCGGGGACACGCCGCCGTCCGAGGAACCCACGCCAAGACGCTCGAGTTCTCCGCCGACGCCGACATCACCGCCAGGGCGACCTGTGTCATCGGCGTCGCCGCCGAACTCGTCGGTCCCGCCGAACCCGCCGTGGCCGGGCCGCTGCGGATCACCATCGCCTCGGGCGGGGTCGAGATCGTCGTGCATGCCACCGGGAACTCGCTGTGGCGGCCGGCGTCGGGGGCGGTGGTGCGGCTCAGTTCCGAGCGGCTGCCGGACACCCTGGCCACGAACGCGGATCTCGCCGCGTCGGGGCTGCCTCGGGAGCTGATACAGCGGGCGGCGGAGCCCTCGGCGGTGGTCGACGTCCTCGTGGAACGCGCGCCTGGCCCGCCGAACGGGGTGCTGGTGCGGTTTCGTGCCGGGCCGGGACGGGTGCGCCGACTCGCCGTGGAGTGCGCCGCCGCCGATCTGGTCATCGCCGAGGACGGCGGCGCGCGCGCTGCCGTCACCGCGCACGGCGGCCGGGTGGGCCGTGCGGCGGAGGCAGCGGCCTGCCTGGCGGCGGGTGGGCGGGTGCTCGCCGTCGCCACCACCGACGACACCGAGCCGACGATCGCCGCGCTCCTCGCCGCACCGGACCGCCCGACCGTCGAAGTGCTCGGGCTTCCCCCCGAGCTGGCCGTCTCGGCGGTCTCGCCGCAGGCCACCCCGGTGCTGGCGGCGGGTCGGCTCGCCCCACGTGAGGTGCCCCGTCTTGTCGGCGCCCATCCCGGTACCGCCGTCGTCTTCACCGCGCAGGCCGCGGAGCTGCCGCGAGTGCTCGCGGAGGTGGACAGACAGGCCGGTGCCCGCCGGGTGGCCGTGGCCGGTGCGACGCCCGCGGGCGCCGAACGCCCCTGGTGGGGGCCCGCGGCCGAGGTACGAGCGCCGGGCCGGGGCGACGTGGTGTGCCGGGTGGATGCCGAGGAGGAGAGCGCCCCGCTCCCCCGCGTCGATCCGACGAGCCTGGTCAGCGCGCTGCTCGCCGACTCCGTCTCGCCGAGGACCGTCGCGATGGCCCTCGCCGCGCAGCCAGGCTGGTCACGCCGCGGCGCCTACGACTTCGTTCTCGCGCTCACTCGACGTCCGTCGGGTTGACCACGCCGCGCAGGGCCAGCACGTCGAGCTGATCTCGGGAGGAGTTCAGCCGCCGGGTCCACGAGGTCGCCAGCGCGTCGATCTCCTCGGCGTCGAGATAGTCGGCCCGACCGAGGCGCCAGCCCTGGGCGGCGAGCAC
Source organism: Actinoalloteichus hoggarensis (assembly GCF_002234535.1). Classification (NCBI taxonomy): domain Bacteria; kingdom Bacillati; phylum Actinomycetota; class Actinomycetes; order Pseudonocardiales; family Pseudonocardiaceae; genus Actinoalloteichus; species Actinoalloteichus hoggarensis. The sequence continues at coordinate 1,238,283 of NZ_CP022521.1, read as the reverse complement.
CGGCGCCAGGTCACGCGACGCCGAGGAGGGGGTCGGCTCCGGATGGGTGCCTACCTCGGGCACGGCGGGCCGCCAGGCGTGCAGGTTCAGGGTGATCAGGAATTCGGCGTCCGGCACGCAGACGGCCGCCAGGGCACGAAGCATCGTCGGATCGGAGCCGAGCATGCCACGCAGCAGGCTGCCCCAGGGCATCAGGACGTGTACCTCGGTGATGCCGTGCAGTTCGGCGGGCAGCCGCTCCACGCCTGCCCACACGTAGAGCAGGTTCGGCAGGCCGCCCTTCGCCGGTTTCGCCGCGGCCTTGGCGGCGATCCTGCGCAGGTTGTCCTTCGCCGCGTCGAGACCGACCACCAGGACGTCCGGCCGGTGCCGCGCGACGTGGTAGGCGTGCTTGCCATCGCCGGTTCCCACGTCCAGCACCACGCCCTGGTGCCGCGCCACCAGTTCGTCATAGCCGGCCGCGGTGATGTCGACGACCTGTTTCCCGGTGACCCGACGCATGGCCGGTGAGCCTAGTGCCGCCGCCCCCCGCCGCGCCCGCGCCCACCGTCGGTGCGTGCCCACCCTCTATTCGTGCCCAGGCATGCCCGGCGGCCACCCGTCTCGCCGGCCGCCGTGTCGACCGTGCCCGTCGACGCCCTCGAGCACCGAAGCGCGGCGAGCGCGCCCGTCGACCCTGCGGGACCCGAGAATCCGTGGCTCGGCCGAGGCAGGCGGCGTCGCGTCCGATACAGGCGCCGCGTCACGCACCGAGGTCCGGGCGGACGATCCGCGCGCCACACCGCTCGTCCCCGTCCCCGTCCCCGTCCCCGTCAGGAGTCTGATCCCGTACCCGCCGCCGCGCCGACGACACCGACGACACCGACGACACCGACACAGCGTCGGCGCGACACGCTCGCCCCAGGCTGGTGAACGCCTCACTCAGCCGACGTTAACCCTTACGCGAATACTCCGATCAAAGTATCGACGCGCGCCTCCCGAGACGACGCACGTCGCTTTCGACGACGAGTCCGACCAATCCCAGAGAAGGTTCATAACCATTCGGCAATAATCAGTACGCCTCCCGGTAATCCGTGCGCCGAGCCCCGACGAGAACACCGCCGCGACGGTCGTCGCAACGAATAAGATGCCCGTCTAGCGGTCACTCTGTCATCATGACAACCGCTTAGCACAAGAGTCCTCGACCTGTCCAGGGAACGGCCGATCAACCGACTCACACCATATCTCTGCGCGCATCGGCCGAACGTTCCCTGTCGCGAGAGTGACAGCCGCCGTGACACACGGTCAGGTGAAGGCCGCCAACCCATTCCCGGAGCCCGAGTCCGCTGCTCACAGTAACCTCAGACCTCTGGCTGAGCGCTTGACCGCAACCAATCGTGTGTTAGGCTCCCGCCGGGAACGACCGGTCAGCTGGGGGTTTCAACGGCATTCTGTGTTGTGCGCCGAATAACGTCGGCGATCCGTTCCCCGGCACCCGTCGCAGCAGCCGGTCGACAACAGCGGTTTACTTCGACGTCCCACTCGACTCGCCAGCTGGGGGTAACGGCATGGCTTATTCGGGTCACCGTGAAGCATTACGAATACTCAAGACTCTATTAGACGAGACCACCACCCATAACGGCCGGCTTGCGCTGGTCACCGGCGGCCCGGCAAGCGGCAAGACCGAATTACTGCACCGACTGTCCCGGTATGCGAGCGATTCCGGGGCCCTGGTCTTGAGTGCCACCGGCTCCCGCGCCGAATGCGTCCTGCAGATGGGCGTCGTCGAGCAGCTCTTCTACAGTTCCGACGTCCCGCCCGAGGTCACCGACCAGGTCTCCCGGCTCGTCACAGCGGAGACGCTGGCCGTCGAGGACGTCGGGCCGGACATCCGGTCGATCCAGCACACCGGGGCACGCATTCTGCAGGAGATCTGTGCCGCATTGCTGAAACTGGCGCGCGGCCGCCCCGTCGTCGTCTGCGTCGACGACGTCCAGTTCGCCGACAGCTCCTCCTTACAGCTTCTCCTCTATCTACGCCGTCGGATGCAGTCCGCGCCGATCCTGCTGGTGTTGAACGAATGGGAGTATCTGCAGACGACCCTGCCGCTGTTCTATGCCGATCTCACGCGGCGCAGGCACCACCGGATCAGACTCGGACCGCTGTCGATCGACGAGGTCACCGACCTGCTCGGCGAATCGATGCCCGCGACGAACGCCGCCCGCCTCGCTCCCGCTTACGCGGATCTCACCGGCGGCAATCCGATGCTGCTGAACGCGCTGTTGGAGGACTACGAGAACGGCGACCAGGATGCGGCACAGCCCGTGGTGGGCGCCGCCTTCGCCAGAGCCGTCCAGGCCTGTCTGCACCGCTGGGACCCCGACCTGCTCGCGGTGGCACGCGCCGTGGCGGTGCTCGGCGCCCACGCCACCCCCGCCCTCGTCGGCCGACTGGCCGGACTGGCCCCGGAGACCGCGGGCCGGATCGTCGAGATCCTCACGTCGGCGGGGCTGTTGCGGGACGGCGTCTTCCGGCATCCGGCGGCGACGAAGGCGGTGCGCGACGGGCTTCCCCCGGCGGAGCGGCCCGGCCTGCACCTGCACGCGGCCGAACTGCTGCATCAGGACGGGGTGGCGGCGCCGAAGGTCGCCGCGCACCTCATCGCGGCGGGCCGGGTCGACGCGGACTGGTCGGTCGGCGTGCTGCGGGACGCCGCCGAACAGGCGCTCGTCGGCGACGAGGTCCACGTCGCCGTCCGCTGTCTCGAACTCGCGCTGGAGAGCACCGAGCATGAGGACGATCGACTTCGAATCTCCGCCTCGCTGATCAGGGCGCTGTGGAGTGTGAATCCGTCGGCGGCGACCCTGCACCTCGCCGAGCTGCTGCCCGCGCTGGAGGACGGCAGGCTCTCGTCGCCGGACGCCGTGACGGTCGTGCGCCATGCCGTGTGGAACGGCAACCGGACGACGGCGACGAAGGCGCTGGACACGCTGCTCTCCGCGCCGGGCGGGATCGACGCGCAGACGGCCGCGGAGCTGCGCATCGCCTACGAATGGGTCTTCGGTTCGGCCCCGGAGCCGTTCGAGACGCTCGCCGTCACCTCGCCGCCCGCGGGTGAGGACCCGCTGGTCGACACGACGCGGATGCTGGCCACCGTCTGGGCGCACGGCGGCGACGGTGCCGCCGTCGCCAGCGCCGAGCACATCCTCCAGAGCTGTCGCTTCGGCGGGATGGCGTTGGAGATCACCGCGACGGCGATCCAGACGCTGGTCTACGGCGGGAAGCCCGACCGGGCGGCCTGGTGGTGCCGCCGCCTCGCCGCGGAGGCCGACCGGCGCGGCGAGGTCACCTGGCAGGCGATCCTCGGCGCCCTGCACGCGGACATCCTGCTTCGACGCGGCGACCCCGTCGCGGCGACCAGACAGGCCGAGGCCGCGCTGTCCCGGCTGCCGCCGCGCGGCTGGGGCGTGCAGATCGGCTATCCGCTGGGCACGCTGGTGTTGGCCGCGACCGCGCTGGAGCGACATGAGATCGCCGCCGAGGCGCTGCGGCATCAGGTCGGCGAGTCGACGTTCACCACGCAGTGGGGACTGCGCTACCTGCATGCCAGGGGTCACCATCACCTGGCGACCGGCCGGGTGCTCGCGGCGATCAACGACTTCCAGCGGTGCGGCAGGCTGATGAAGGAATGGGACATCGACTTCCCCATGCTGGTGCCGTGGCGCAGCGGACTGGCGGAGGCGAATCTCCAGCTCAGCAGGCCCAGGGTGGCACGTGACCTCGTCAGACAGCAGCTCGACCGCCTCGGGGCGGTCGACGAGCGGACCAGGGGCATCTCGCTGCGCACGCTGGCGGCCAGCAGCGATCCCGCGCAGCGCAGCGCGCTGCTGCGACAGGCGATCGACTGTCTGCGCAGTTCCGGTGATCGGCTGACGCTCGCCAAGGCCGTGAACGATCTGCACGAGCTGGGCCGGTCCGGCGAGGGAGAGCCGCCGCGGGCCAGATCCCGTTCGGAGCCGCACGACGTGGGCGTCGGCGGACCGTCGACCTCGGCGGGCCTCCTCGGGGGCTGCCCGGTCGACGAGACCACGGGGTCGCCGCACGAAGCGCGGGTCATCGGACTGCACTCCCTCAGCGAATCGGAGCGGCGGGTGGCGGAGTTGGCGGCGATCGGACACACCAACCGCGAGATCAGCGATCAGCTCTACGTCACGATCAGCACCGTCGAACAGCACCTGACCAGGGTCTACCGCAAGCTCGGGGTGAAGAGCAGGACCGATCTGCCCGCCGTGACCGACGCGGCCGCCATCCGGTGACGACGAGCCGTGCTCCGGCCTGCCCAACCGTTGCGGGCCTGCCCAGCAGTTCCCGGACGGCGCGGACAGGCATCGGCGGTGGAGCGCGGACCTTCCCGGCCGGGCCGCGTGCGGCTCGTCGGCGCACCGGTTCGACCTCGGCGTCCGCCACCGCAGCGCCACGCACCCGCGTACCCGGCTCGAGCTCGCCATGCCCGAGCCGTCATCAGCGACAGAGGAGTGTCACATGTCAGCCACATCGTCCTGCCGGATCTGCGACGACACGGTCCACGAGTTCATCGACTTCGGACGCCAGCCCGCGTCCGACGCCTTCGTGACACCCGGCGAGGAGGCACAGGAGTTCTTCTTCCGGCTCGCGGTAGGGATCTGCCAGACGTGCGACATGGTGCAGCTGATGGAGGAGGTGCCGCGCGAGAAGATGTTCCACGAGGACTACCCCTACCTGTCCTCGGGATCGTCGGTGATGCGGGCCCACTTCGAAGGTCTGGCGCGACGCTTCCTGAATACCGAGCTGACCGGCGACGACCCGTTCATCGTCGAACTCGGCTCCAACGACGGAACCATGCTGCACACCATCGCTCAGGCGGGCGTCCGTCACCTCGGCGTCGAGCCCTCCGGCGGGGTCGCGGAGCTGGCCGCCACCAAGGGAATCCGGGTGCGCAAGGACTTCTTCGAGGAGTCGACGGCCACCGCCATCCATTCCTCGGACGGCGCGGCGGACGTCATCTACGCCGCCAACACCCTCTGCCACATCCCGTACATGGCGTCGATCCTGCGTGGTGTGACGACGCTGCTCGCACCGAACGGCGTCTTCGTCTTCGAGGACCCGTACTTCGGTGAGATCGTCGAACGGGCTTCCTTCGACCAGGTCTACGACGAGCACTTCTACTTCTTCACCGCAGGCTCGGTCGACGAGATGGCGCGCAGGCACGGCCTCGAACTCGTCGACGTCGAGCGGCTCCCCGTCCACGGCGGCGAGGTGCGTTACACCCTGGCCAGGCCGGGTGCCCGGCAGCGGTCGGCGGCGGTGACCGCGCTGCTCGCCGAAGAAGAAGCCGCGCGGCTGACCGATCCCGCGACGCTGGCCGACTTCCGCACGCGGGTCGAGAAGAACCGGGACGACCTGATGTCGTTCCTGCGGGAGCAGCGCGAGCTGGGCCGCCGGGTCGTGGGCTACGGTGCGACGGCGAAGAGCGCGACCGTGACCAACTATCTGGGCATCGGACCCGATCTGGTCTCCTTCGTCTGCGACACGACTCCCGCCAAGCAGGGAAGGCTGACGCCGGGCGCGCACCTTCCGGTGCGGCCGCCCTCGGCCTTCCACGAGGAGTACCCGGACTACGCGCTGCTGTTCGCCTGGAACCACGCCGAGGAGATCATGGCCAAGGAACAGGCGTTCCGAGAGGCGGGCGGCAAGTGGATCCTCTACGTGCCGACCGTCCACGTTGTCTGAGCACGAGATGCCCGATCCGACCACTCGCTCCGCGTCGAACCGTCCACTCGGGCGGTTCGACGCAGCCGACCGGGCACCGCTGATCGCGGTGCTCGGCGCCTCGGGCTTCATCGGCTCGACCGTGGCGACGGCGCTGGCCCGCCGCCCGGTCCGGCTGCGGCTGGCGGCGCGGGGGCCGAGCCCGATCCCGCGGGCGGCCGCCGACGCGGAGGCGGTCGCCGCCGACCTCACCGACCGGCGGGCGCTCGCCGAGGTGGTGTCGGGGGCGGACGTCGTGCTGAACCTGCTGCTCTACACGGGCGGCGCGACGTGGCGGGCCGCCGAGGCCGATCCGCGCAGCGAGCCGACGAACGTCGGAGTGACCCGTGATCTCGTGCGGATCCTGCGGGCGGACACGCGGCCGGGACCACGCCCGATCGTCGTCGTGCCGGGTTCGACCTCACAGCTGGGCACCGGCGGTTCGGGGCTCGTCGACGGCACCGAGGTCGACGAGCCGTCGAGCGTCTACGACCGGCAGAAGTCGGCGGCCGAGAAGGCGCTGCTCGACGCCGCCGCCGAGGGCGTGCTCCGCGGCGTGTCGCCGCGGTTGCCCACGGTCTTCGGCGCGGCCGGGAACGCGGTGGACCGAGGCGTGGTGACGGCGATGGCCCGCCGGGCGTTGGCGGGCGAGCCGTTGACCGTGTGGGACGGCGGCGGGACCGAGCGGGACCTGTTACACGTGCGCGACGTCGCCGAGGCCGTCCTGGCGTGCGTCGACCATGCCGATGCGCTCTCCGGACGACGCTGGCTGATCGGCTCGGGCCGGGGTACCACCGTCCGAGCGCTGTTCACCGCGATCGCCGAGGTCGTGGCGGAGCAGACCGGCAGGCCGCCGGTGGACGTCGTGTCGGTGCCCGCCCCCGAGCATGCGACGGAGACGGACTTCCGGAGCATCGTCGCCGATCCGGCACGGTTCCGGGCGGTGACGGGCTGGCGGGCCGCTCTCGACCTGCGGACCGCGTTGACGCACACGGTGACGGCCTTGATCGCCGAGGGCTCACGAGTCGGGGCGTCCGACCCGCAGGGCGGCTGAGACGCCCCCGCGTCCGGGGTGTCGCCCGGTGACCCGCGCAGGCAGGCGGGTCGCCGGGCCGCCTCGCGCGGCGTACCCGGCGGGTCATGACGTCGGTCACCGCGGATCGCGGGGTCGGCGGCGGCCGCCGCGTCGTCTCGGCTCCCGGTCGCTGGGCGGGGCGGGGCGTACCCGGCGGCCGGTCGCCACGACACGCCCGCCCGAGGGCGGATCGGCGAGCCGATCCGTCGTGAGGCGGCCGAGGCCGCATGATCGGCCGTCGCCGACCACGGCGGCACGGTGCCGGTCGACACGGCCGAGGTTCCCGCGGCCCACCGGAAGGCCGCCCGGGGCTCGCCCGCCGCCGGTCGAGGCCGCCGCACACGAAGGAGAAGACCCCGACCGCCGCGAAGGCGGCAGCCGGGGTCTCGTCGGCGCGGGACGCGCGGGCGTCCGCGTGGTCGATCTCGTCTCAGCTCACGACCAGGTTCCGGCGGCGGAACACCACGATGGCGACGACCATCATCGCCACGGCCATACCCAGCAGGACACCGAGTTCGAGGACGACCTGACCGACCCCGGTGCCGGGGGTGGTCAGAGTGAGCAGCGCGTCCATCGCCCAGGCATGCGGGAAGACGTAACCGACCGCGTTGAGCGCGTCGGGCGCGACCTCTCTCGGCCAGAAGCAGCCGCCGAGCATGCCGAGGATGATGCCGATGGGCGGTCCGATGGCGGGCGGATGCGAACTCGACTTCGCGAGGCTGCCGACCAGCATCGCCGCGCCCGTGGCCACCAGGCAGAACGCTCCGACGATCGCGACGACCGCCAACGGGTCGCCCCAGTCGATGCCGAACATCAGGGTGCTGATCACGGTGATGAGCAGGGCCTGGGCCACCGCGACCACCAGCCTGCTGACGGCCTCGCCCAGCAGCACCGCCCGCTGGGTCACGGGGGCGGCCAGGGTCCGTCGTGTCATGCCGAGTCTGCGGCTCTCCACCAGCGCCGCCGCCACCGCCATCGAGTTGATGAAGGTGAACAGCAGCAGGTTGGCGGGGGCGGTGTAGGCGAAGCCGGTGGGTGTTCCGTCCCCCGATCCAGAGGTGCGCACCGAGACCGACACGGCCTCCTCCTGCGCGGCACGGACGTCCGCGGCGGCCTGCTCCGGGGTGGAACCCGCCGTGGTGGCCGCTCTGGTGGCCTCGAGCACCCCGGCGACCTTGCCGATCGAGGCGTCGATGGCGCTGCGGGCCGCCATCCCGGTGCCGTTCATCTGTGTCAGGATCAGGTCGAGCTCGGTGGAGCCGGTGGGAATCACCAGACCTGCGGCCACCGAGCCCTGGCGCACCGAGTCCGCGAGGGCGTCCGGGCTGTCGACCTCCTCGACGGCCAGCGACGGGTTGTTCCGCAGCTCCGCGAGGATCGCCTCGCCGGTCGAGTCCGGGTTCTGGGCGACGACGCCGACGGGGATCTGCGATCCCGAGGAGTTCCCGCCCATGGCGAGCCCGACGAAGACGATGGCGATGAAGGGCATCACCACCATGAAGAACAGACCCATCCGGTCGCGGGTCTGGCGGCGCAGGTTGGCGGCGACCAGCGCGCCGACGGCACGCAGCGTCATCCGAAGAGTCCTTTCCGAAAGCGGAGCGCGGCGAGCGCACCCGTGACCAGCGCGATCCCGCCGATCACGGCGAGAGGGATCGCGACCGCGCCGATGCCGCCGCCGGAGACGGCGAGTTCGGACAGCCCGGTGGAGGCCCACCCGTTCGGCGTGATCAGCGCCAGCGTCTGGAGGACGTCGGGCAGGTTGTACAGGGGCACCAGGCTGCCGCCGAGGACGGCGAAGACGAACGCGATTCCCAGGTTGAATCCGTCGGCCTGCGCGTCGGTCTTGGCGCCGCTGGCGATCAGCATCGTGATCGCCGTCGCCGCGAGCGCGTGTGCCGCGCACAGCGCGAACACGGCGAGCGGGTCGCCCCAACTCGTGCCGAACAGCAGCACCGACGAGCCCCAGGTGACGCACATGCTGGTGAGGGCGAGTCCGAAGCCGACGAGTCCCTTGCCCGCCACCGCCGTCCACGGCGGAACCGGGGCGGCCCTGATGCGACTCAGCGTCCCGTTCTGCCGCTCGGTGAGCAGACTCCGTGCCGAGGTGCCGACGACGAGGAAGGCGAACAACACCGCCATGCCCGAGCCGTAGTAGACGGAGGAGTCGATGCTCCCCCCGGTCATGGGATCGCTGTTCAACGTCAGCGCGGGGCCCTCCGCGCCGTTGGCCTCGACGAACTCCCCGACCTCGTCGCTGGGCACGCCCGCGTCCAGCGAGGCCCGCACGGCCAGGGTGCGTGCCTCGACGAGTGCGGAGATCCGGTCGACCATGCTCGTGGCCACCACGCCCGCCAGGGGTGCGGCCTCGGACGTCATGACGTCGACCTCGCCGCCGCGTCCGTCGCCGACGCTGTCGCTGAAGCCGGGTGGGAAGACGATCGCGGCGCCGATCCCGCCGTCGTCCAGGGCGGCGCGGGCGTCGTCCTCGGCGTCGAACGACTCGAGGGTGAGGATGTCCTGGAGTTCCTCGGACTCCATCGCCTCGCTCTGGACGCTGGCGGGGAACTGGCCGCCGTCGAGGTCGACGATGCCGATCGTGGCGCGCAACGGCGGGTCGTCGCCGCCGAGGGCGAAGCCGAACATGGAGGCCAACGCCACCGGAGCGACCAGGGCGATCAACAGCGCCGTGCCGTCGCGAAGCCGGGTGCGCAGCTCGTGGCCGCTGACCACCAGCAGTGCTCTCAGCATGATCAGTCCCTCAGCTTGCTGCCGGTCAGGTGGAGGAAGGCCGCTTCGAGGTCGGGCTCGACGACCTCGACGCCGGTCACGGCCGCCGCGCCCTCGACGGCGCCGATCAACGACGGCAGCAGATGCCTGCCGTCCCTGGCGACCAGCCGGACGGTGGAGCCGTCGACCACGACGGCCTCGGTGACGCCCTCCACGGCCCGCAGCTTCTCGGCCGCGGCGGTGAGGTCGCCGTCGAGCACCAGTTCCACGCGGTCGGCGGTGCCGAGCCGGGAGACCAGTTCCTTCCTGGTGCCCTCGGCCACCAGTCTGCCCCGGTCGATGACGCCGACCCGATCGCTGATGCGCTCGACCTCCTCCATGTAGTGGGAGATGTAGAGCAGGCTCATGCCCTGTCGGACGAGCAGTTCCACTCCGTCGAGGATCGCCTTGCGGCTCTGCGGGTCCACGCCCACCGTCGGCTCGTCGAGCACGAGGATCTTGGGCTCGTGCAGCAGCGCGGCGCCGATGTTGATCCGTCGCTTCATGCCGCCCGAATAGCCGCTGATCTTCTCGTCGGCCCGGTCGGTCAGCGTGACCAGTTCCAGGACCTCGTCGATGCGCCTGCGCAGGTCCCGCCGCGACAGGCCGTAGAGCCTGCCGAAGTACCGCAGGTTCTCCCGGCCGGTCAGCTCGGGGAACAGCGCGATCTCCTGGGGGACGTACCCGATGTTCGCCTTGGCCTTCATCGGGTCGCCCGCGAGGTCGGCACCGCAGATCCGTACCGTCCCCTTGTCGGGCCGTAACAGTCCGACCAGCATGGACACCGTCGTGCTCTTGCCCGCGCCGTTCGGGCCCAGAAGCCCGTACGCCTGCGCGGGCTCGATCTGGAAGCCCACGCCGTCGACGGCGAGGTTGTCGCCGTAGCGCTTCTCCAGCCCCTCGCACACCAGGGTGGGGGTCATCGGGCGCCTCCGGTGGAACAGCCCTCGATGCGCTCGGGGGACGTGCGGTCGACGAGGTTGTTCTCGAAGTACTGCCGGTCCAGGTTGTCGCTGATGTCGACGTCCAGCGGCTCGTTGCCGGTGATGCGGTTCCACAACACCTTGTTGTCGGCGACCTCGCCGCCGCCCCACTCCGTGGAGGAGGCCATCGCCACCGCGCCGCCGATGACCGAGGGTCCGCTGGGCCGATGGTCGACGATGCGGTTGCCCACGACCGTGGCGCGGCAGGCGCCGATCAGGCCGACGCCCACGCCTGAGATGGGCGGGCCCGCCGCGCCGAGGCCGTCCGGTTCGACGCCCGCCGAGAGGCCGTTGTCGTACAGGTCGTTGTCGGCGACGAGGTTGTCGGTCGCGCCGCCCGGCGGCTCGCCGGGGTAGGCCTGGTTGAGGACCAGGACGCCCGCGGCGTTGCCGTGGCCGCGGTTTCGCCGCACCTGGGCGAAGGAGGAGTTGTCGACGAAGATCCCGAAGGCGTTGGCGAAGGCCTCGTTGTCCTCGATCAGCGCGTCGGACCGCGAGCAGAAGCTCAGGGCGACGCCGCCGTATCGGCTGCCGGAGGCGGTGCAGCGCAGTACGCGCACGCCGCCGGACTCGCGGACGTAGACGCCCCAGAGCGCGTTGTCTCGGACCACGAGATCCTCGACGAGCAGGTCGGAGGTGGTGTGCGCGTAGACTCCCGCGCCCGTGAAGCCCTGCACGGTCAGGCCGCGCAGCGTGATGCCGGTGACGCCCTCGGCGTGGATGACGATGCCGCTGGAGACCTCCGTGGTGGCATCGGTCAGCACCGGTATGCCCGCGGGAGCCTCCCCGCCCGGCACCAGGACGGTCCGCTCGGCGCCGTCGCCGACGAGTGTCACCCCGCTGTGTCTGATCAGCAGATGTTCGGCGTAGGTTCCCTCGGTGAGTCGGACGGTGGCGCCCGCCCCCGCACTGTCGAGCGCTCGCTGGATGGATTCGCCTGGTCTCACGATCGTCTCAGCAGGGGCTTGAGCTAAGGACATCCTGATGCTCCTTTCTGGATGGTCGTCTTCGCGGAAGTCGTCACCACGGCCAGCGCGACGAGCACGTTCGCGTCGAGGCCCCATCGAGCCGCGCCGATGACGGCGGGGTCGGGCGCTTCGTGCCCGTCGCGGTCGCGAGGATCGGGTGCCAGCCGCGCCAGCGCGGCGGTACGGCTGGCACCCCGCACGGTGTAGGAGTCGACGGCGCTCAGCGCGATGCCGGTGGCGGCGCCGAGGTCCGCAGCCGCCTCGTCGAGCAGGTCGATCGCCTCGGCGGCCACGACGGCGGCGCCAGGACCGCGGCCTGCGGGCGCTCGTTCGAAGTCGTGCCAGGTGAATCCGCTCGGCCTGCCGCCGACGGCCTTGATCAGGCATTCCTTGACGGCGAAGTCGGGGGCGGCGTCGGCGGGACCCGCGTGCAGCCGCCGTTCGGCGGGGGTGGCGATCTGTCGAAGGTAGACGTCTCCGAGGTCTGAGGCCACGCGCCTCAGTCGACCTCTCTCCACTATGTCCACCCCGAGCAGTACCGCCACCGTCGTCATGCAGGCACGCTCGCGAACTGTGTCATGAATCGTGCTAAATGAGAAGAATACTCATCTCCACGTTCGAGCATGGGAATGTGACCGCAGTCCTCGATCAACACCATCTCACTCGTCGGGTGGGCCTCGACGACGTCGACCCAGGCGTCGACAGGGGTCATCCGATCATGCCTGCCCCAAAGGTACATCGACGGGCAGCGCACCTCGTCCAACGTGGCCCGCACCGGGTAGGACCGCGTCGCGCGCAGACTGCGGGCCATGCTCAGCATCGAGGTCGGCTGCTCCAGCAGCGTCCCGGTCTCGGCGAGCTGCTCGTCGCTGAAGTGGCGTCCGGAGTGGAACAGGGCGGCCATCATCCGCGCCTCGAACTCCGGCCCGCTGGGCTTCACCCCGGCGCGGCGGTCCATGCTGAGCCCCACGTCCGGGTCGGCGGTCAGGCCCGGCGCGCCGCTGACCACGATGCCGCGCACGCGATCCGGGAACCGGCGGGCCAGGTCGATGGCGACGAGGCCGCCCAGCGAGTTGGCGCAGACCACGAGCTCGCCGACGCCCGCCTCGTCACAGACCGCCAGCATCGCGTCGCCGAGTGCCTCGATCGAGCCCGCGACCCTGCTGTCCACCGCGCAGACGGGCTGTCTGGTCCGCAACACCGACCAGCCCGCGTCCGACAGGGTCCGATACGGGTGGTCCCAGATCCAGCCGCCCGCGAACAGGGCCGAGACGAACACGGCGGCGGGCCCCGTGCCGCCGTCGAGGCGGTGTTCTGCCGTGAACAACGTCATGAAGCGCTCCAGTCACAGTAGGGGTTCCGGCTCCGGGGCCCATCCGCAGTCGCATCTGGCGGCGCCGTCCTCGACGCCGTGCATCGTGACGACCGCGTCGCACTCCGGGCACCGCGCGTACTCCCGGATCGCGGTGGGTGCCCAGATGCTGGTCAACGCCCGCGTGCAGAGCCCGCTCTTGAAGAATCGGCGCATCGCCCGCTGATGCGGCCTGGCGTGCACGGACCGCACGGACTCGGGCCGGTCGAAGGCCGTCAGGGTGTACTTCCGGCTGCCGATGTCGAAGGTGGCCGCGCCCAGGAAGCCCTGCGAGGCACGCAGCGACTTCACGACCTCGACGCTCAGCAGGTCGACGTCGGCGGCCTCCGCGTCGTCGCGGATCTCCAGCCAGGTCAGGGCGAGCACTCCCGGCGGGGTCGTGCGGCCCGTCGGGGTCCGCGAACTGACGCCGAACTCCCGATCGCCGTCGGCGCCCGGTGTGAACGCGGCCTCGAAGCCCAGTGCCTCGGCCACGGCGAGTCGGTCGAAGGTCCGCACCACCTGCACCCCGTCGGCGGACGCGGTGACCACGTCGGTGCCGCGTACCGAGACGGCGCCGCCCGTGGCGGGCATGCCGAGGTAGGCCGAGCGGTGGTCGGCGGTGAGCCGCCAGGAGACCACCACGACCTCGGCGGCGGGCACCAGGTGCTCGACCTCGATCCGCAGCCCCGCGAAGCGGGCGAACACCCGCTCCGCGTGCGCGAGCAGCGCGTCACCGCCGAGCGGTCCCTCGGTGTCCGGGTCGCTGTACGAGGCGACCGCGGCGGCGACGGCCGCGGCGTCACCGGCCTGCCAGGCGCTCAGGTGTCCTCGGACGAGTTCGGTCAGTTCCACGTTCACGCCGCCTCGCAGTGCTGGTCTTCCGGTAAGGACGCGGAGGCGATGGCCACCGACAGCGCCGTGTCCCGGGTGTGGCTGATCGAGATCCTGATCTGCTCGCCGCCGCGTCGCGCCGCGCGCCGGACGAGGTCGCCGGTGAGGCGGACGCCCGGCGGATGGCCGTGCAGGCAGGCCGTGCTCGCCTCGCACATCGGCGTGCGCCGCGGAAGCACCTCCACCTGGCCGAGCCGCTCTGCCGAGGCGGGCACGGCGAGCAGCCGCAGCACCGCGAGCTTCGCGGCGAGCCTGCCCGCCCAGTGCTCCACCGTCCGGCCCGTTCCGGAGCGCAGTCGTTCGGCGCGGGTGAACACCTGCTCGATCGAGGCGGGTGCGCCGGCCGTCTCGGTGCGGTCCGCCGTGCCCGGCTGGGTGGCCGCCGTGCCCGGCAGGGTGCGCGCGCAGGCCGCCGGGTCCACCGGGTCCGAGCCGCTGGGCGCCTGCCGACCGCCCGTCGGGTCCGCCGACGCCGGGCCGTGGGACGGCAGGTCGTCGGACGCCGGGTGGTCGGACGCCGAGCCCGCCGCCCACACCGGCTCGCCGCCCTCGCCGCCGCCCGCGAACCCACCAGGACCGCCGAGCGGCAGGCCTGCGAGAAGCTGCTGCGGCCGGGAGAGCCCGGCGAACCGGACGACGGCCGAACCGGTGCGGTTCACGCGGTCGCCGCCCGCGCGAGGCGGCGCGCCGCCGAGGGGTCGGCCATGCTGACGCAGTGGGTCGGTGTGCCGCGCAGCAACGCCGTCAACGTCTTGCTGTCGCCGACCTCGACGCACGTCGCGCCCTCGATGCGTGACATCGTCTCCGCCCAGCGCACCCGTCGGGTGAGCTGCTCGATCAGGCAGTCCCGCACGACGTCGAGGTCCGTGGTCGGCTCCGCGGTCACGTTCGGGATCACCGGAATCCGGGGCGCCGCCATCGGCTCCGCCCGCACCGCCTCCGCCCACCGCCGCGCGACCGGCGCCATCAGCGGCGAGTGGAAGGCGTCGCTGACCTCCAGCGGCCGGACCCGCCCCGGGTTGTCCACGGCCGCGACGAACCGGGCGACGGCGGCTCGCGCCCCGGAGACCACCACGTTCTCCGGCGCGTTCTCCAGTCCCACGACCAGCGGCTCCGCCGCGGTGGACGCCTCGTCGACCAAGGCCTGCACCTCCGCCAGGGGCATCCCCCGAACCGAGGTCATGCCGCCGAGGCCGCCGCATTCGGCCATCAGTCGCGCCCGCGTGGAGACCAGCCGAAGCGTGCCCGCCAGGTCGAGCACGCCCGCCGCGTGCAGCGCGCTGATCTCCCCGACGCTGTGCCCGGCGACGATCTCGGGTTCGTGGCCCTCCTCCGTCAGCACCGCCAGGGCCGCCAGATTGCAGACGGTGACGGCGGGCTGGGCGTTCTCGGTGGCGATCAAGGCGCTCGTCGGTCCGGCGGCGCACAGCGCGGAGACCGGCGTGGGCAGGAGTTCGTCCGCCTCGGCGAACACGTCGGCCGCGACCTTCCTGGCCCGTAGCCGCGCCCCCATCCCCACCCGAAGCGTGCCCTGTCCGGGAAAGAGAAACGCGAGCATGATCCGACCTCCTCTAGAGCCGCCGACGGCGCCGGGTCGATCCGGCGGCCTCCTGAGTGCCGAGGAACCCGAGGAGGAGTTCGTTGACCTCGGCGGGCGCGTCCAGCGGGATCCAATGGCTCGCACCCTCGATGCGCTCGTAGCGCCACGGCCCCTTGACGTGCCTGCCGGAGTCCGCCATCTGCTCTTCCACCAGTGCCTTGTCTCCGCTGGACCAGATGCCCAGCGTCGGCGCCAGCACCGGCGGGAAGTTGCCCTGCGGCTCCAGCTCGGCGGCGGGCGATCGGTTGGCCCGATACCAGTTCAGCCCCGCGGTGAGCGCGCCCGGCTTGGCCAGCTCCCGCAGATAACGCGCGTGGTCGCCCTCGCCGCCGATGATCTGCTTGAACAGTCGCCATCCGTTGCGGCGCAGCAGCTGCTCGCTGATGCCGGGGAACTGGTAGTAGAGCATGTACCAGGACAGCTCTCGCTGCGCGATCGAGGGAGTCAGCGACGTCGCGGGATGCCCCACCGACATCACGGCGAGATGGTCGACCCGCCTGGGCATGAGGAAGGCGTACATCCACGCCACCGCGGCACCCCAGTCGTGCCCGACGACGTGGGCCTTCTGCACGTCCAGCGCCTGGGTCAGCGCGACGATGTCGTTGATGATCGTGCGCAGGGTGTAGGCCTCGATCTCCTGCGGCTTGCTCGACTCGCCGAAGCCGCGCAGATCGGGCGCGATGACCCGGTAGCCCGCCTCGACCAGCGCCGGAATCTGGTTCCGCCACAGGTACGACGAGTCGGGAAAGCCGTGCAGCAGCAGCACGGGATCGCCGTCGCCCTCGTCGACCAGGGCGATGTCGACGCCGTTGACGTGCACCTTCTTGTTGATCACACCGTCTCCCTCAGCAGCCGCTCGGCGAAGAACTCGCTGAATCCGAACTCCGGGACGTTCTCCGGGCCGACCATGTTCAGCAGGCCGGTGACCTGGAAGGCGTCGTTCTCGGTCATCAGCCTGCGGGCCCGCCTGCGCCGTTGGACGGCGTGCGGACCGAACTCCACCTGCAGCTTCGTCATGATCTTCGCGCCGTAGTGCAGCCGCTCCATTCGGGCGTCGCGCTCGGCGAGGAAGGGTTCGAACGCCTGCGGCGACCAGTCGTCGCCGCCGGTCAGCACCTCGCAGACCATCCGCGCGTCCCGCAGGCTCGTCGAGAGCCCGGTGCCGAGCACGGTGTCGCTGGTGCCCGCCTCGTCGCCGATGAGCACCACGCCCTCGGCCAGCGGCTTCTGATCCGGGACGCTCACCACCGACGGCCAGACGACGAGCGGTCCGGCGGGTCGCGCCGAGGCGACGGCCTTGCCGCCGTCGGGCAGGCTGTCGAGCTGATAGGCCGACAGGAAGCGCTCGACCCGGTCCGGACCTCGATAGCGCTCCTGGTCTCCGGTGGCGAAGTTCAGGTAGAGCCGTGCCCGGCCGTAGCCCTGCGGGAACACCATGAACATGACGTCGCCCTCGGTGCCCATCGCCTGCACGTCCGACGGCCAGTCGTCCAGGCCCTCGACGAGGAGGCCCGCGCCCCAGTGGTGCACCTCGGTGCTGGTGCTGACGCCGATCTGTCGGCCGACCGCACAGGCCCGCCCGCTGGCGCCGAGCACCATGCGGGCCCGGACCTCGTGTGTGCCCTCGCTGGTGCGGTACCGCACCGACGGCTCCGGGCCCGCCGTCACCTCGATCCGGGAGGCGCCCATCACCACCTGGGCGCCCTCCCGCACGGCCTGCTCGGTGACGGCCTCGCAGACACCCCAGTGCGGAAAGGACTGCGGGCCGCCGACCTCCGGCAGGAACCGGGTCATGTCCACGGCCATCGCGTCGTCGGGGTGCACCGTCTCGTCCCACTGGACCCACTCGCGGATCTCCCAGGCGCCGCCCGCCGCGAAGGCGTCGTCGACCCCGAGGAGCTGGGTCTCCCGGATGCCCCACGGCGCCAGCCATTCGCCGCGCACCAGATCCGTGTAGGCCTTCTGCTTCTCCAGCATCAGCACCGACAGGCCGTGCGCGGCCAGGTTGCTCGCCGAGGCCGATCCGGCGATGCCGCCGCCGATCACGACCACGTCGACGTCGTCGTGGGTCACTGTCCCCACCCCTCCCAGAACGTGCGCTGGCCGGCGTCGATGCGCTCCGCCGGTCGGAAAGTCGTGCCGAGCGTGTACGCCACGGGCACCATGCAGATCTGCGTCACCCCGGACGGGATGCCGAGCAGTTCGGCCGCCTGTCGCGCGAAGGGCAGGTGCATGCAGGTGATCGTGCTGCCCAGTCCCCTGCTGCGCAGGGCCAGCTGAAGCGACCAGATCGCCGGGAAGATCGAGCCGTAGAAGGTGCTCGCCCGCAGCTGGCCGAGCCGCACCTGGTGCGCGGGGTCGTCGGCGGGCTTGTGCGCGTTGAGACGCTCCCACTCCGCGTCGATCGACTGCGCGTCCGGCGGCCTGCCCACGACACACGGCAGGATCAACGCGGGGACTCGGGCGACGGCCTCAGGAAGCGCGGCGGCGGACTCCTCGTTCCTGCGTGCCTGCGGCGAGTTCCGTCGCCTGCCCGACTTCGTGGAGATCTCGGCCTTGTGGAAGCGCCAGGCCCGCCGGAACAGCTCGGCCAGCGACTCCTTGGTCTTCGGGTCGGTGATCACCAGCCAACGCCAGTTCTGCGCGTTGTCGGCGGTCGGCGCCTGCACCGCCAGCCGCAGCGCCTCCTCGATCAGCTCTCTCGGCACCGGGGTCTGGAGATCGAGCCTGCGCCGCACCGACCGCGTCGTGCTCAGCAGGCGGTCGGTCTCGGCGAGGTCGAACGGGGCCGGGTTCACGGCTTCCCCAGCAGCACGGTGCCGCGCACCGAGCCGGGCGCGGCGGTCAGGGCGAGCGCCGCCGTCACCTCGCCCGCCGTCTCCGGCTTGGTGACGTAGCGGTCGGTGCCGCCGACCCGAGGCGCGGCGAGCCCCACGAGCGCGGGGGCGACGCCGTCCCGGACGGCCATGGCGGCCACCGCGAGGTTCATCGCGCCGGAGGCGGCCTGACAGTCGCCGGTCTGGCCGACCGGGCTGGTGAGCAGCCCGCCGGGGACCGCGTCGAACAGCACGGTCGCCTCCTCGGCGTCGGCGCTGCCGCCGCTGCCCGCCCCGACGATCAGGCCGACGTCGGCGACGGAGAGACCGTCGAGACTGCGCCTGATCAGCTCGCCGTCGCCGTCGGCCACTCCGCCCGCCGCGTGGCGGGTGGCGAGGATCTCGGCGTAGGCGCGGCCGCCGCGCTCGCGGCAGTGGGCGGCGGACTCCACCACGAAGGCCACCGCCCCGGAGCCGGGGATCGTGCCCGCGTGGTCTCGGGCGTAGGGCGTGGTGCCGGGCTCGGCGGGCTCGGGCTCGGCCGTCTCGTCGGCGGCCACCACCAGGACGACGTCGGCCTTGCCCGACCGGATCGTCTCGACCGCGCAGTCCAGGGCGATGGAGGCCGACGCGCCGCCGTTGCAGATGGTCGTGGTGGGTCCCCGCAGGCCCAGGGTCTGGCAGACCGCGCCGCCCGTGGCGTTGAGCACGACGTTGGAGAAGCTCAGCACCGACGGCTTGTTCGGGTTGGCCGCGACGCTCTCGTCGAAGCCGCCGGTGCTCTCCACCGAGCCCGCGGCGGTCGCGAAGATGACGCCGATGTCCTCCATGGCCGCCCTCGGCAGCTTCAGCGCCGCATCCTCCCAGGCCAGCCGCGACGCGGCGATGGCGAGCCGGGACAGGTCGTTCATGTGTCGCCACAGGGAGCGGGGCGCGAAGGTCCGGCCCGCCAGCGACGGGACACGGCCCGCCGCCTGTCGGCCGGTGGCGATCGCCTCGGCGAGGTCGGCGACGCCGAAGCCCAGCCCGCTCACCGGCCCTAGCCCGCTGATGACGACGGGAACCGTCGGCAGTTCCTCGTACTCCCGCTCGCCACGCGGGGTGGTGAGCACGAGGGCGACGTTGTTGCCGCCGAAGGCGTAGTTGTTGGAGACCACCGTGTCGATCGGCAGGGAGCGTGCCGTGTTGGGCACGAAGTCCAGCGCGGGCGGACCGGGCTCGGTCTGCCGGGCGGCGTCGGCTCCGGCGACACCGTTCTCGACCTCGGCACCGTTCTCGGCCTCCGGAGCCTCGTCGAAGCCGATGGTCGGCGGCGCCGTCCTGTTCCGCAGCGCGAGCACGCTGGCCACCGCCTCCACGGCGCCCGCCGCACCGAGGGTGTGCCCGAGGAACGACTTGATGCTGCTGGTCGGGACCTGTCCGGCACGCTCGCCGAACACGGTGCGCATGACCTTGATCTCCATCGAGTCGTTGGCCGGTGTGCCGGTGCCGTGTCCGGAGACGTAGCTGACGTCGTCGGCCGTGATGCCCGCGTCCGCGAAGGCCCGGCGCATCGCGCTGACCCCGCCGCGACCGGTGGGGTCGGGCGCGGTGGCGTGGTAGGCGTCGGCCGAGAGCCCGTAGCCCGCGACCTCGGCCAGCGGGGTGCCGCCGCGCGCCAGCACCCGGTCCAACGGCTCGACCACGAGGAAGGCGGCGCCCTCGCCGAGGTTCAGGCCGTCGGAGGTGCTGTAGGGCCTGCACGGCCCGGTGCTCAGCGCCTGAAGCCCGGCGAACCCGGCGTAGGTGCCGAACAGCAGGGGGTCGACGCCGCCCGCCAGCACGACGTCGGCCTCCCCCGTGAGGATCTTGTCCCTGGCCAGGCCCACCGCGTTGCCGCCCGCCGCGCAGGCGGTCGACACGAGGATGCGGGGACCGCGAGCGCCGAGCCTGCCCGCGACCACGTCGCCGGTGCGGTGCATCGGCTGGTACCGGCCCTCGGCGTCCGGGGTGGCCTGACACTTGCCGAGCACGATGCCGAAGCGGTCGCCGTCCACGGCCTCGGGCTCGAGCCCGGCACCGTGGACGGCCTGCCGCGCCGCGACCAGGGCCAGCTGGGCGGTCCGGTCGAGGTCGGCATCGCCCTCCGGAAGTTGATCGGTGATCCACTCGGTGGGGACCTGCCCGGCGAACCGGGCGTCGAAGGCGGCGTAGGCCCCATCCGAGATCGGTGTGATGCCGCTCTCCCCGGAGGTCAGCCGCGCCCAGAACTCGACCGGATCACGGCCGATGGCACAGATGACACCGAGTCCGGTGATGACGACTGGTCGCAGCGCCATGCTCGTTCCTCCTAGACGATCAAGCGATCAGACGATCGGGATGCTCCAGCTCTTGGGCGAGACGTACGGGCTGGTCAGCGTCTCGATCTCCGCGTCGCCCGCCGTCAGTTCCAACCCGGCCGCGGCGAGGTCGGCGTCGACCCTGGCGAGTCCGAGCGCCGCGCCGAGGCCCACGCTGTACACGGCGTGCACGACCACGCCGACGTCCTGCCCGGCGGCCAGAATCCGGGTGCCCGGCTCGGGAACGGCCTCGCCGCCCCGGAAGCCGACGGTGCGGGGGCCGCTCTGCTCCTCGAAGGCCGCGAGCACGGCGTCACGGCCGACGAAGGACTCCTTGGTGATGTCCACGAGCCAGCCCGCGCCGACCTCCAGGACACCGGTCCCCTCGGGTGCCTCGTGGCGGACCACCGGCTGCCGGACCTCCAGCATCGCCAGCTCCAGCACGTCCTGCCCGGCGGGGACGGCGTGCTCACAGGCCGCCGTCCACAGCTTCCTGGCGGTCTCGTGCGCGGCGATGACCTTGTAGCCGTACTCGCCGCTGGAGCCGGTGCGACCGAAGAGGATGTCGGCACCGTCCCACTGGGTGTCCACGACGCTGTCCAGCGGCAGCGCCGCCAGCTCGCTGTCGATCAGCCTGCCGATGACGCCCCAGGAGTACGGGCCTTCGACGGCGACGACGGTCAGCTCGTCGGAGCGGTCGAGGATCTCGACCTCGTCCTGGTTCTGCGAGCGCAGGTACTCGATGAGGCGGGTGCCCGCGCCGCAGGAGCTCTCCAGGATGGCGCCGTCCTCCCGGCCCCAGACCACGACCTGGTCGACGATCGCGCCCGCGTCGTCGAGGATGAGGCTCGTCGTGGAGCGCTCGGAGGTCAGGTACTCGACGTCGCGGGCCAGCACTCGCTGGAGGAACTCGCCCGCCGACGAGCCGCGCACCTGCACGAGCCGGGAGCCGCCGAGGTCCAGCACGGCCGCCCGGCCCCGGATCGCCTCGTACTCGGCCTCGGTCGTCGAGTAGCGCAGCGGGACGGAGGCCTCCAGCACCTGGCCGTAGACGGTTCCCTCAGGATGAACCGGGGTGAGTGCGGATTCCATTCGTCACACCTTTCTCAACGGGTTGTTCGCAGCCGGGTCGGTGATGGTGATGACGCCCTCGGCGGCGACCTGGTCGTCCGTCCTGGCGACGACGCGGAACTCGCCGACGCCGCGGGCGCCCGCGGTGCGCACGGCGGAGAGCACGATCCGGTCGCCGGGCACGATCCGCTTCTTGAAACGCATGGACCGGACGCCGGTGAGGTAGCTGATCTCGCCTGCGCCTGCGAGGGAGAACACGACGCCCGCCAGCTGGGCCATCGCCTCGATGACGACGATGCCGGGCAGGATCGCCTCGTTCGGGAAGTGCCCCTGGAACCAGAACTCGGTCCCGGCGACGTTCTTGATCGCGACGCCCTCGACGCCTGCCTCGACCTTCTCGATCCGGTCCAGCAGCAGCATCGGCCAGCGGTGCGGGATCAGCTCCTTGATCTGGTCGGTGCCGAGACCGGTGAGGATCTTGGGCTTCTCCGCGCTCGGCGCCTGCGGTGTCGCCGGGCTCGCGGCGGAACCCGGCTGCGCGGTCGGGTCCGGGCCCGTGTCGGTGCTCGTCATGCCACGGCTGCCGGTGCCGTCCGCAGCGCAGGGTTGACGGAGTCGGCGAGCCGCGAGACCGAGCCGAAGACGGACATGTCGCTGTCGTAGAGCGCCACGCCGAACTCGGCCTCGATGGCGACGTACAGCTCCAGGACGTCGAGGCTGTCCAGTTCGAGTCCCCGACCGAACAGCGGCTGGTCGTCGCTGATCCACTCGGGCTCGATCGGCAGATCCAGCCGCGACACGATCATCTTCTTGATCTGGGCGCAGGTCTGCTTCCGCACGCCTGCACGCGCCCGCAGCTCGTCGATGGTCATCTTCTCTCCTTGCCGGTGGTTACGGAGGACGCCGTCAGCCGAGCCCGCCGCCGTTGGCGACGAGCACCGAACCGGTGACGTAGGAGGCGTTGTCGGAGGCCAGGAAGCTCACGAGCCGCGCGATCTCGTCGGGCCGCCCCATGCGGCCGAGGCGGATGCGCGACTCGTACTGCTTGCGGATGGGGCCCGCCAGCGCGCGGGTCATGTCCGTGGCGACGAAGCCGGGGGCGACCACGTTGGCCCGCACCCCGTGCGGGGCGGCCTCGTAGGCCAGCGCCTTGGTGAAGGAGATGATCGCCCCCTTCGACGCCACATAGTTGGTCTGTCCGGGGAACCCGCCGTCCAGGCCGCTGGAGGAGGACAGCGTCACGATCGCGCCGCTGCGCTGGTGCTGCATGATGCGCAGTCCCTCGCGGCAGGACAGGAAGGTGCCGGTGACGTTGACGTCCATCGGCTCGCGGAACTGCGCGAGACTCATGGCGACCAGGTGGCGGTCTCGAGTGATCCCGGCGCTGGTCACCAGCACGTCGAGCCTGCCGTGCTCCGAGCGGACGGTCTGGAACATCTCCCGCACGGCCGTCTCGTCGGTGACGTCGGCGCGGATCGCCGTGGCCCGCCCGCCCGCCTCCTCGATCTCGACGACGGTCTCCTTCGCGTCGCTCTCGGAGCGCGCGTAGTTCACCAGGACGTGGGCGCCCTCTCTTGCCAGGTCGAGTGCGGCGGCGCGGCCGATGCCGCGGGAACCGCCGGTCACCAAGGCCACCGAGCCTTCGGGGAAAAGCATCCTCGTCTCCAGCCGTCGGCGGTTCGTCACCTTCGCGGGCAGGGCCGGGCGTCGTCGTCCGTACCCTGGCTCCGTCGAGGGGATGCACCGCACCGGATTCGCCTCGCACGCGCGTCTGGCGGCGCGGCCCGACCGATTCGTGGGGCCGCGAAGCTCTCGACCAGCGCGTTCGCAGGCTCGTCGTACTACAAGCGTCATGTCCGTCTCGCTTGAGACCGAACGTTAATCGGGCCGGTTATCACGGCCTTCTCGTTTCGATACTCGACGATTGACCGGCGAGATCTCAGGGGCGATCCTCAGCCGCATGAGAGAGAACGAGGTCGAGGTCCTGATCGTCGGCGGCGGGCCCGTCGGCCTTGCCACCTCGATCGAACTCTCCCGGCACGGGGTCTCCTCGGTGCTCGTCGAGAAGCACGAGAGCACGTCGATCTTCCCGAAGGCGAGGCTCGTGTCCACCCGGACGATGGAGATCGTCCGATCCTGGGGTGTGCAGCCCGAGGTGGAGGCGGCCGGGCTGCCTCGGGACGACAGCCTGGCGCTGGGCATCGGACCGACGCTGACCTCGCCCGACTTCCGTCGGGAGGTCGCCCGCATTCACGAGGACGCGCCCCAGAGCCCCACCTACAACTACATCTGCGCGCAGGACGGCTTCGAGGTGATCCTGCGGGAGCTGGCCGAGTCGCTGCCCTCGGGCGACGTCCGCTTCGCCGCCCGGATGACCGCGCTGGACGTCGACGAGGACGGCGCCACCGCCACGATCGCCGCCGCGGACGGTGAGTACCAGGTTCGCGCCCGCTACGTGGTGGCCGCCGACGGCAGCCGCAGCGGCATCCGCGAGTCGCTGGGCGTCGCCGTGACCGGTCCGCCGCCGTTGAGCCACATGGTCAGCGTCCTGTTCGACGCCGACCTCGGCACCCTGCTGCACGACCGGCTGGGCGCGTTGTACTTCGTGTACGGCGAGGTGTACTGCGCGGTCGAGTCGGTGGACAACCGGCGGCGCTGGACGTTGCAGACCGGCTACGAGCCCGATCAGGGCGAGAGCGCGAGCGACTTCACGCACGAGAACTGCGTCGAGCTGGTGCGGGCCGCCGTGGGGGTCGCCGACCTCCCGGTGCGGATCGTCGGGATGCTGCCGTGGACCCAGCAGGCCGTGGTCGCCGAGGAGTTCCGCGGCGGCCGGGTGTTCCTCGTCGGCGACGCGGCACACGTGGCGACGCCGCAGGGCGGCTTCGGCATGAACTGCGGCATCCAGGACGCGCACAATCTGGCGTGGAAGCTGGCCGCCGTGCTGCGCGGCGAGGCGGGCGACGCCCTGCTGGACACCTACTCGACCGAGCGACGCCCGGTCGCGGACTGGACGGTGCAGGAGAGCCTGCGCAACGCCCTGATCACCATCGACATGATGGAGGACCGGCTGACGATGCAGGAGGCCGGCGACATCCAGGCGCACCGGCGGCGGGCCGAGGGCCTGGTGTTGGGCTTCCACTACGACTCGCCCGCCGTGGTCGCGGACGGCACCCCGGCCCCCGCGCCGGAGGACCCGTACGAGATCTACCTGCCCACCGCCCGGCCCGGGCATCGCGCACCCCACGTCTGGCTGTCCCACCAGGGCGAACAGGTGTCCACTCTGGACATGTTGGGGACTTCGCACACCCTGATGAGTCCGGCGGGCAGCGGTTGGGACGTCGCCGCGGCGGAGGCCGCCGACCGGCTTGGCGTGGCGCTCGACGTGCTGCTGATCTCGGCCGACGACCCGGCCTTCCCGATGTCGCCGAGCTGGGCGAAGGAGTACGGAGTGGGCGACACCGGGGCGGTGCTCGTCCGCCCCGACGGTCACGTCGCCTGGCGCCGTGCCGAGGGCGTCCCCGCCGCCGACGACCTGGTCACGGTCCTCGCCACGGTGCTCTGCCGGGGCTGATCGAGCGCCGCGGGCGCACGGGGATCAGGGCTTGAGCCCCTGTCGGGCGCGGGTGGTGGCCCGCAGCTCCTGATAGCTCGACGCGAAGTTCATCCACCAGCCACGCGCGTCGGAGGCGACGATCGCCTGCGCGAGCCGCTTCGCGGACTCCGTCCGCAACGCCTGGATCGACGACTCCTGCCACGGCTCGGTGGCGTAGCCCTGCGTGGCGTACTCCCGTGCCTGCAACAGGGTCTCGATCTTGTCGGCATCGTGGGCGACCTTGGATTCCAGGGACTTCGTGTCCTCATACTCCGCGGTCAGCCCCTGGAACAGGGCCGCGAGCTCATCCGGCAGGGCGGCCGTCTGATGCGCCGTCACGGCCTGGGGAACCGCGGTGGTGACATAGGCCCGGCCGACCGACGGCACGTCGCCGATCCGGGTCTCCGGCACGTCGTGCAGGAGAGAAAGGGCGGCCGTCCGACCGGGATCGGCGCCTTCCATCGCGGCGAGGGCCATTCCGATGACGCCGACGCGGAACGAGTGCTCGGCGACGCTCTCGGGCTGCCGGACACCGAGGAGCTGCCAGCCGGCGCGGGGCAGGTTCTTCAGGTGCCCGGCCTCGTGGAGGAAGGCCGCCAACCCGGTGAGCGGGTGGGTCCGATCCGCCGGAACCGGCAGACTCGCCTGCCCCGTGACGTAGACGCCGCCTCCGGGACGCCCCTGCACGAAGCCTTCGTCCCGCAGGGTACGGATCGCCGAACTGACCGTCGCCCGAGTGACACCGAACAACTTCGCCAGCTCGTCGCCGGTCGGCAGCCGCGCCTGGGGTTCGAGTTCGCCCGCGAGGATCGCGGCGCGGATGCTCGCCGCGATCTTGAGGTACGGGCTTCGGGGGTCTTCCGGGTCCAGTGGCCGCACGACATGAGCCTATCCGCCCGGACAGGCCGTGATTCTCGCTGTGAATTCCCGGGCAGGCCGTGTGGTGCGCGGATCGCGGTTCGGTTCGACGGCCTTCACCGTCGGGGCGACCGGGTGATGGACGGGTCCGACAGGCGAGGCGCGTGCCGATGACTCTGCCGCCTTTCCGTGCGTCCCGACCCGGCCGGTGAACCGACCCTGACGCACCCCCGCCCCCTACGCGAAGCTCGGCCGGGGACGCCTGCTGCCGAGATCCAGTTGCAGGTCCTCCAGCTCCTCTCGGTGCAGCGGCAGCGACGGGG
This sequence comes from Actinoalloteichus hoggarensis, assembly GCF_002234535.1. Lineage (NCBI taxonomy): Bacteria > Bacillati > Actinomycetota > Actinomycetes > Pseudonocardiales > Pseudonocardiaceae > Actinoalloteichus > Actinoalloteichus hoggarensis. The sequence continues at coordinate 1,211,896 of NZ_CP022521.1, read as the reverse complement.
CCAGTTCCTCCAGGGATCTCGGCGGGTTGGAGGACAGTCGCGCCGCCGCCATCCGCAGTGCCATCGGAAACCCGCGAGAGCCGAGGGCGAGCCGTCCCGCCGCCTGCGGCTCGGCCGCCACTCTGGCCCGGCCCACGAGCATGACCAGGAGCTCCCGGGACTCCTCCGGGCGCAGCGGCCCGACGAAGCCGCGGTGGGCGCCCTGCCGTGCCACCAGCTCGTCCAAGGGGTCGCGGCTGGTGATGATCACGCGACAGTGGACCCCGCCGGGCAGCAGCGGCAACACCTGGTCGGCGCCGCTCGCCCCGTCGAGCACCACCAGCAGCCTGCGGTGCGCGGTCATCGAGCGGAAGAGCGCGGTCTTCTCGGCCAGATCCGCCGGGATCGCCCGGTCCGGCACGCCCAGCGCGCGGAGGAAGCGGTCCAGCACGACGCCCGGGCCGGGCCCCGGCGTCGGCGTCCCGTCGCCGAGGTCGGCGAAGAGCTGGCCGTCGGGGAAGCGGTCCAGCGCGCGATGCGCCCACCGCAGCGCGAGCGCGGTCTTGCCGACGCCCGAGGGCCCCGCCAGGATCACCGGCGACGGCGAGGTCGTCTCGCCGGTCGCGGTGAGCGCGGCGTCCAACTCCCGCTCGGCGTCGGTCCGGCCGGCGAAGGGCAGGGCCTGGGGCGGCAGCTGCGACGGGACCACGAGCGGCCGATCCCCGACGGCGGCGCCCACCGGCGGCGGTGCCAGGTCGGCGGCGTCGCGCAGGATGCGCTCGTGCAGCCTGCGCAGCTCGGGTCCTGGTTCCAGTCCGATCTGCTCGACGAGCTGGCGGCGGGCGTCGTGATAGGTGCGCAGCGCCTCGGCCCGGCGGCCGGCCCGGTACTGGGCGAGCATCAGCTGCATGCGCGCCCGTTCCCGCAGCGGGTGCTCCGCCACCACCGGGGTCAGCTCCGCGATGACCTTCTGATGGGCGCCCAGCTCCAACTCCATCTCGACGCAGCTCTCCAGGGCGTCGAGATGGGCCTCCTCCACCCCGGCGGTCTCGCAGCGCATCCCGTGGACGCCCTCGAAGGCGACTCCGCGCCGCAGCGCCAGCGCCTCACGCAGGGTCGCGACGGCCTGTGCTCGGCTGCCCGCGGCGGCCTCGCGACGGGCCGCGGCCGTCAACGCCCGGAACCGCGACCAGTCGATCGTGTCGGGGTCGACGTCGAGCGTGTAGCCCGGGTTGCGGGTGGTGATCAGGTCGCCGCGGCTCGTCGTCCCGTCGGCCGCCCGGCCGCCGAGCGCGCGACGCAGTCGGGAGACGCAGGTGGCGATCTGTGCGCGGGCGCTCTTGGGCGGGGCCCCGGCCCACACCGCGTCGATGAGTCGGCCGACGCTGACGATCCGGTTGGCCTCCAGCACGAGCATCGACAGCACCGCGCGCTCGCGGGCGCCGTCGAACCGCATCGCCTCGCCGTCGCGCAGGACGGTGAGCGGCCCCATGATCCTGAACTCGATCGTGCCGGTCATCGGGCCGTCCGGGCCAGGTACTTCTCGATCTCGTCCGCGGCGCGCGGCGCCCCGCCCGCCGCGCGGATCTCCTCGCGCATCCGCCGGGTGTCGCGGCGGATCGACTCGTCGGCCGCGACGTCGAGCACGGCCGTGATGAGTCGTCCCGCGGTGACGTCCTCGGGCCGCATGGTGCGGCCCAGATTCAGCTCCGCCAGACGGTCCGCGGTGACGCCGTCGATCGAGGACGTCGGGACGACCACCATCGGGGTGCCTGCGTGCAGGGCCTCCATCACCGTGCCCATGCCGCCGTGGGTGACGGCGACCTCGGCGTGTTCCAAAACGGCGACGTGCGGCACGAAGCGATGCACCTCGACGTTGGGCGGCAGCGGTCCGAGGTCGGCCGGGTCCATGCCGCCCGCCACGGTGATCACCGCGTGCCAGGGCATGCCGGTGAACGCGCGCACGCACTCGCGGAAGAAGTCGGCGTGCTCGTTGAACACCGCGCCGAAGGAGATCAACACCACCGGCAGGCCGCTCTCGGGCGGGCTCCAGTCACCGAAGAAGCTCCGGTTGCCCAGACACGGGCCGACGAAGGCGAAGCGCTCGTCGAAGGTGTCGCCCTCGATCTGGAAGGACTGCGGGATGTTGACCACGCTGAAGTCCGGGACCTCCCACCACAGCTCCTGCGGCGAGCCCTCGATGCCGTGGGCGGCCATCAGCGTGCCGATCCTGGTGAGCTGCTCGCCGACCCAGTCCGGCATGGACTGCTCGGCGCCGTCGGAGTTGTAGATCGAATTGATGTAGGAGTAGTTGCCGTTGGAGGCGAACATCGGGATGAGCTGCACGGCCGGGACGTCCCACTTCCGGGAGAGGATGCGCCCCCCGTAGAGCATGGAGATGTCGTAGGCGATCGCGTCCGGCCGATCCTCGTTCAGCCGCTCGCCCGCCCGGTCCAGCATCGCGGCGCTCTCGCTCAACAACAGCGTCATCAGATAGAGCGGGTCGTAGGCGACGTCGGTGAAGTTCGCCTGCCGATAGCGGGAGTCGTAGACCAGCGCGGTGGCGCCCGCCTCCGTCACGAGGTCCACCATCGTCTCGCCCGTCAGGTAGGTGACGCGGTGGCCTCTCTCGACCAGCGTGCTCACCACGGCGAGGTTCGGGAGCACGTGTCCGTGGTCCGGGTGGCTCATGAACAGGAAGTGCTGCCCCATCTCGATCACTCCGTTCTCCGAATGCGTCAGGCTCCGGTTCGGCGGCGCCGGCCCCTCGGCGTCCGCGATCCGCTCCGTACGGCCTCGTCGACTCCGCGAGTCGACCCGCGACGCCCGATCGCCACGCCGACCGAATTCTGGAGCGCACCACCCGGCCGACGGCGACGAGGGCCACGCTAAATGAGGAGATCGACGGGTGGACACCCCTAGATCGGTTTCGTGAGAAGCCGTTCACGGAATCGAATGGAGAATCGCCCCAGAAATGCGTGACCGTGCTCACAACCTCGAGGAGAAGGGGTGCTTCGGCGATCACGGCACCACCGCCCGCCACCCCCGCCGCCCTACGGGCCGGTGCGACGCCCCTGGTGGCCGCCGGGGTTCGGGCCTGCGACGAAGCCCGGGACGGTAACCCGCCCACGCTGCCCGCACAAGCGGAACCGATCAGGTCTGGGGGCGATGCGCACACCACGACGACTAGGGGTTGCTCGGGTTTTCCGGCGGCCATTATGTTCCCTGCGAATAACAGGAAAGGGGCCACCATGACGACCCGAGTATGGGATTATCTGCCGGAATACGAGAGCGAGCGCGCCGAGATACTCGACGCCGTCGAGACGGTGTTCGGCTCCGGTCAGCTGGTCCTCGGCGCCAGTGTGCGCGGTTTCGAGGCGGAGTTCGCCGCCTATCACGGCGTCGAGCACTGTGTGAGTCTGGACAACGGCACCAACGCGGTCCGCCTCGCGCTGCAGGCGTTGGGCGTCGGCCCCGGCGACGAGGTCATCACCGTGTCCAACACCGCGGCGCCGACCGTGGTGGCCATCGACGCCGTCGGCGCCGTCCCGGTCTTCGTCGACGTGCGTCGCGAGGACTTCCTCATGGACGTCGACCAGGTGGCCGCCGCGATCACCCCGCGCACCCGGTGTCTGCTGCCCGTCCACCTCTATGGACAGTGCGTCGACATGGCGCCCCTGGAACGCCTCGCCGCCGAGCACGGGCTGGCGATCCTCGAGGACTGCGCGCAGGCCCACGGCGCCCGCCACCACGGCCGACTCGCCGGGACCATGGGCAGGGCGGCGGCGTTCTCCTTCTACCCCACCAAGGTCCTCGGCGCCTACGGCGACGGCGGCGCGGCCCTCACCCGCGATCCGATCGTCGACCGGAATCTCCGCCGTGCCCGCTACTACGGCATGGACGACGTCTACTACGTGGTCGAGACCCCCGGCAGCAACAGCAGGCTCGACGAGGTGCACGCCGAGATCCTGCGCCGCAAGCTGCCGAAGCTCGACGACTACGTCGCGGGCAGACGGCAGGTCGCCGAGCGCTATGCCGAGGGACTGGCCGACACCGACCTGGTGCTCCCGTCGGTCGCCGAGGGCAACGACCACGTCTACTACGTCTACGTGGTCCGGCACCCGAGGCGCGACGAGATCA